>JBFHLI010000267.1:0-4923 GCA_041594935.1 Gammaproteobacteria bacterium
CGCTTGCCCGCTGCGTGGTTCGGGAGTCCACGATGCTCCTAATGTCCTGGCCCAGGAATTCGCTGCAACACCGAGGCGATCGATTCGGGCCCGTGGCAAGGCGCGTGAATGAAGCATAGCCGGGCAAAACCTCGTTTTGACCCAACCGTTACGATCATCGAACGCAACGCTGCCATGGACCGCCGAATGTCAGGGAGCTCCTGGGGCAGGACACTCAGGGTTCATTCAGTGGAAGGTTCGTCGCAAGGATTCGGCTCCCGCCAACTCTGACCGTCGTAGCTCTACACCGACACGCCATCGCCTTCACGCCCCCGGAGATACGGATAGCTCAACGGGATCTTCCCGTACGGCGTATCCAACAGAAAAATGCGAATGGCGAAGCTACTGATGCGCCTGCGAAATACCGGTAATCAGTGGATTTGGGGAGATCTGTCTACGACGCAAGGAGCGCTCGGACCACTTAGGGTAATAGGCCCTCAGCCGTGGGAGATCTTGGATGGTGATCTGGAGCCACGACATGCGAAAACGGCTGTTAACGGCAGTAGGCGTTGCCTGCATGCTGGCGACCATCGGATTGCGCGGCCATGCCGTGGGGGACACGATCATTGGCACCCCCGGGCCCGACACCGGATAACGTGAATCCGCCGATGGTCGTCAATCCGCCCCTGCTGGCGATGCACGGCATCTGCAAGCGCTTCGGCTCGGTACGCGCGAACGACAAGGTCGACCTCGTTCTCCACGGGGGCGACATCCTCGGATTGCTCGGTGAGAACGGCGCCGGCAAGACTACCTTGATGAACGTTCTCTTCGGCACCTACGCGGCCGACTCGGGGCGCATCGAGGTCGAGGGGCACCCCGCCCTCATCCACAACTCGGCGAGCGCAATCGCGCTCGGCATCGGCATGGTGCACCAGCACTTCCACCTCGTGCACCGCCACACCGTGCTCGAGAATCTCATGGTCGGTCAGAAGGGTCGGCACGGGCTGCTTGACCGCGCCGAGGCGACCGAACGCCTGGCGCGCATCGGGCAGGAGTACGGCCTCAAGCTGGAGGCCGAGACCCCGGTCGGTGACCTCACGATCGGCGAGCAGCAGCGCCTGGAGATCGTCAAGGCGTTGTTTCGCGGCGCCCGCATCCTCATTCTGGACGAGCCGACCGCGGTATTGACGCCGCAGGAGACAGAAGGACTATTTCGGGCGATCCGCGCGCTCGGCCAGAAGGGCATGGGGGTAATCTTCATCAGCCACAAGCTCTACGAGGTGCGCGAGATCACGAACCGGGTGATGATCATGCGCCACGGAGTGGTGACCGCCACCCTCGACAATTCGCCGGACCTGACCGACCGGCAGCTGGGAGAGCTGATGTGCGGGCACGAGCTGACGCCGCCCGAGAAGCCGCCCAGCGAGCGGGGGCGGTTGCTGTTGCGGTTGACCCGGATCTCCGCCGGTGGCACCGCCGAGCGACCGGCGCTCAAGGAAGTTTCCCTCGACGTGCACGCGGGTGAGATTCTCGGCATCGCCGGGGTATCCGGAAACGGCCAGCGTGAGCTGGCGGCGGTGATCTCCGGCGTTCTCGCACCGCACAGCGGCCGGATGGAGGTCGACGGCACCGTGATGGAACGGCCGACGGTTCAGCAGGTCAAGGACAAGGGCATCGGCCGGGTCCCGGAGGACCGGATGGGCACCGGGCTCGTCACGTCGTTGCCCCTGAGCGACAGCATGGTGCTGCCGCGGGTGGGGGGGCCGCCGTTCAGCCGCTTCGGCATCTTGAACCGACGCGCGATCCGCAAGTTCGTGAGCGAGCAGATCGAGCGCTTCAAGATCAAGACCGCGGGGGTGGACGTACGCACCGGGACGCTCTCGGGCGGAAATCTCCAGAAAGTGCTGCTCGCACGCGAGCTCGCCTGGGATCCGATGGTGCTTATCGTCGCCCAGCCGACCCGCGGCATCGATATCGGCGCGACGGAGTTCGTGCACCGTGAGTTCCTCGCCCTGCGGGCCCGGGGATGTGGAATCCTCGTGATCAGCGAAGACCTGGAGGAGCTCTTCACCCTGTCCGACCGAATCGCGGTGCTCTATGAAGGTCGGATCACGGGCGTGCTGCCGGTGGCCGAGGCGAGCGCCAAGCGCGTGGGCCTCCTGATGGCCGGTTACCAGGAGGCGACGTGATCAAGCTCCGCCTCGAGCAGCGCGAGAAAACTTCCGCGTGGCTCAATCTCGCCCTGCCGATCGCGGCGGTCCTGGCCACGCTCGTGCTGTGCGGCGGACTGATCAAAATCGCGGGTGCGAACGTGCTCGAGGCCTATGCGGTTCTCTTCTCGAGTGCCCTGGACAGCAAGTTCAATATCGTCGAGACAATCGTGAAGGCGGCTCCGCTCGTGCTCACCGGTCTTGCGGTGGCGGTCGCGTTCCGGGCCAAGTTCTGGAACATCGGCGCCGAAGGTCAGTTCCTCATCGGGGCGATGGGGGCGGTGTTCATCGGTACCCAGGAAGGCCTTCCGGCCTGGTCGCTGGTGCCACTGATGATCGCAACCGGGATGTTGGCGGGTGGACTGTGGGCCGCGCTTCCGGCCTTTCTGAAGACCCGCTACAAGGTCGACGACGTGGTCACCACGTTGCTTCTCAACTTCATCGTTTTCTATGGGATGATGGCGTTGCTCGACGGCCCCTGGAAGGATCCACTGAGCGGTTATCCGGATTCGCCCGACATCCGCATGGACGCCGAGTTCCCGATTCTCCTCCAGGCCACGCGCTTGCATCTCGGTGTTCTCCTCGCGGTGCTCGCGGCCTTGCTCGTCTGGTGGCTGATGCGCTTCACGACCCTCGGCTTCGCCATTCGCGCGGTGGGCGAGAATCCGCGCGCCGCGGCCTACGCCGGTCACAACATCACCAAGGTCATCATGCTTACCGCTCTGATCTCGGGAGGGCTCGCCGGGCTGGCCGGGGTGGGGGAAGCGGCGGGCCTCCATTTTCAGGTGATGGCCGGCATATCCACGAACTACGGATATACCGGGATCGTGATTGCGATGCTCGCCCGTCTCAATCCACTCGGCATCGTACCCGCCGCCCTCTTCTTCTCGATCATCATCACCGGGGCGGAGGCAATGTCGCGGAGCACCGGGGTGCCGGTCTTCCTCGCCGATGTGATCCAGGGGACGGCGTTGATGACGATGCTGATCGCCCTTCTGTTCACCAGCTACCGAATTCGCGTGAGCACCGCACGACATGGATGAAATCTTAAATCAGGTGTTCCAGGTGGGATTCTTCGCGGCGATGATCCGTATCGCGACGCCGCTCCTGTTCGCGACCATCGGCGAGCTCTTCGCCGAGCGCTCGGGCGTACTCAACCTCGGCATCGAAGGGATCATGCTGCTCTCGGCGATGACCGGATTCAGCACCGCCTACTTCACCGGCAGCCTCTGGCTCGGAATCGCGGCCGCGATGCTGACCGGGGCCGTGGCAGGAATCCTGATGGGAGTGCTCACCGTCACCTTCGGGCTGAGCCAGCACGTCTCCGGGCTCGGACTCACGATGTTGTGCTCCGGACTCGCCTTCTTCTTCTACCGGGTGATCTTCGGCCAGCCGCAGAGTCCGCCCAACATCGAGTCATTTCATCCGGTGGCCTTGCCGGTGCTGGCCGACATTCCGGTGCTCGGTCCGGTCCTGTTCAACCAGTACGCGCTGGTGTACTTCGCCCTGATCCTGGTGCCGCTGACCGCCTTCGTCCTCTACAAGACCCCGTGGGGCCTTCACCTTCGCACCGTGGGCGAGTCGCCTCACGCGGCCGATTCCGCCGGGGTGAGCGTGGCCGCGATCCGCTACCAGGCGCTGATGCTATCGGGTGCCTTGATGGGAATCGGCGGAGCATTTCTGTCGATGGCGCAGTTCAACGCCTTCACCTTCGGGGTCATCTCCGGCCGCGGGTGGGTGTGCATCGCGCTGGTCGTGTTCGGGCAGTGGGGGCCGTGGCGGTCTGCGATGGCGGTGCTTCTGTTCGCGTTCATCGACGCCCTGCAGCTTCGGCTCCAGGCAAGCGCAGTGATCGACGTGCCCTATCAGGTGTTCCTGATGATGCCGTTCGTGCTGACGATCGTGATGATGGCACTGGTATCGCGCAATGCGCGGGCACCGGCGGCGCTGCTGCAGCCCTTCCGCAAGGAGGAGCGCTGATGGTCGACCTCGTGATTCGCGGAGCCAACCTCGCGAACGGGACGACCGGGGTCGACATCGCGATCGCCGGCGATCGAATCGTCGCGGTGACGCCCCGGCTCGAGGCTGAGCCCGCCCGCGAGATCGACGCCTCGGGTTGTCTGGTGAGCGCACCGTTCGTCGACGCCCACTTTCACATGGACTCCACCCTGTCTTACGGGCACCCGAGGGTCAATCAGTCGGGCACCCTGCTCGAGGGGATCGCGCTCTGGGGAGAGCTCAAGCCCCAGCTGACCCAGGAGGCGATCGTCGAGCGCGCCCTCGGCTACTGCGACTGGGCGGTCGGCAAGGGCCTGCTCGCGATCCGCTCCCACGTGGATATCTGCGACGAGCGCCTGCTGGCGGTCGAAGCGCTGCTCGAGGTGAAGCGCAAGGTCAAGCCTTACCTCGATCTGCAGCTGGTCGCGTTTCCGCAGGACGGCTATCTGCGCTCGCCCGGCGCGGCGGAGAACCTTCTGCGCGCCCTCGACCGGGGGGTCG
The DNA here is from genome assembly GCA_041594935.1 of Gammaproteobacteria bacterium. Lineage (GTDB taxonomy): Bacteria > Pseudomonadota > Gammaproteobacteria > HK1 > HK1 > JBFHLI01. The sequence continues at coordinate 4,689 of JBFHLI010000267.1, forward strand.
ATGTGGTAGGAGGCATTCCCCACTTCGAACGCACCACGCCAGACGGGGCGGCCTCGATCCGGGCCCTGTGTGAGATTGCCGCAAGCCGCGCCCTGATGGTCGACATGCACTGCGACGAAACCGACGACCCGATGTCCCGGCACGTGGAGACCCTGGCGTTCGAGACGCAGCGTCTCGGGCTGCATCGCCGGGTTACCGGTTCTCATCTCACCTCGATGCACTCCATGGACAACTA
>JBFHLI010000268.1:0-4905 GCA_041594935.1 Gammaproteobacteria bacterium
CGGGCACGCGTAGCCGAGCCAGCGACCGGGTAGACTTGCCGCGGAAACAAATTGCACCGCGCCCGGGCCGCCCAAATCGGTTCGTTTTCTCATCGCTCTCAGAAGCTTAGTCACGAGCGGCGAGGCGCCTTGGTGAAATATCCGGGCTAGGCGCGATGGGTGGGCGTCAGTGCTTCGAGAGCCAGAAGGTGTCCGGCCGGTAGATGCCGAAGTGGGCCCCCGGGTCCCAGTTGTAGACGCCGCGCGCCGGGCAGTTATGCAGCGCGCTGCTCGCCACGACCGGTTGCGGAACCCCCGCGACGATCCCGATGCTGAACATCTGCTCCGCCCGGATTTCGAGCATGCGCTGCCAGATGGCGGCACGTTCATCGGGGTCGGAGGCCTCCAGCCAGGCGGAGTTGAGCCGCAGCAGCTCCGCGGCCGCGGGCAGGTCCACCGCCTCCCCGGTGCCGCCCGCGGTCTCGAAGTATTGACCCCACTTCGGCCACTGGAGCTGCTCTTGCGCGGTGGGTGCCAGCTCCCGGGGGCTCGTCTGAGCAGTCGGGAGCCCGTTCTCGAGCCCGCCCCAAACCGACATCAAGGTCTCCCCGGAGAAGATCCGGTTGCGGAATACCTCGCGCTGCAAGGGCTTGCTGAACAGCTCGATTCCCGCCTTTCGCCAGCTGTTGCGGATCAGCTCGAGGACGTCGATCTGCTCGGTGTCCTCGCCCGCGGTCTCGACGATGATCTGCAGCGGACGACCGTCGGGCAGGAGTCGAATTCCCTTGGCGTCGCGCTCGATGAGGCCGACCTCGTCGAGCAACGCGTTCGCCTTTGCGAGGTCGAACTCGGTCCCGCGGGTGCGATACTCAGGCTGGGAGAGCGGGCTGCGCTCGTGCACGGTGTCGTTGCCCGGGGTCGCGAGGCCGTAGTAGATGACCTGATTGATCTCGTCACGGTCGATCGCGTGCGACAACGCGACGCGAAATCGCACGTCGCGCATCAGGGTACGCCAGACCGGATCGTTGACGGTTAGGTTGGGAAAGAGCGCGATGTGCGAGCCCTTGGTGGTCTCCCACAGGTGGACCACGTTGCCGGTTCGACCCTCACTTTCCTTGAGAAACGTGTAGTCGGTGAAGCTCAAGCTGCGCGCCTGCAGGTCGCTCTCTCCCGCACCGGTCTTGGCCGGGATCAGTTTTCCGCCGACGATCGTCATGACCACCTGATCGATGTAGGGCAGCTGATGTCCCTGGTCGTCCACTCGGTGGAAGTAGGGATTGCGCTCGAACACGAAACGCTGCGACGGCGGGCGGGTGGTGTTGATCCACGGATCGAGCGAGGGCAGATCGGGATTGATGTTCTTGTAGGGTCGGAACCGCGCGATGTGCACCGAGTACCAGCCCTGCCGCTCTTCCTCGCTCGCAAGCGCCTCGAGTTTCTCCACGTCGGCGAAGTCGGCGTGGAACTGCTTGAGATAGTGGGTCGGTGCGTAGATCGCCTCGGGGCGGGCGCCCGCTAGCACCTCCAGGAAGAAAGGATTTGGTTTCGTCCAGGTGTAGCGAACCGTGGCCTCATCGATGAGCTCGAACTTGGGCGGCTCCCCCTCGACCATAAAGACGCTCGGCGGACCGAACGGCTCCAGCTGTTCATTCGAGGCGATGTTGTCCCAGAAGTAGCGGAAGTCCTCCGACGTGAACGGGTGCCCGTCCGACCATCGATGGCCGCGTCGCAGGTGTAAGGTGAACGAGCGGCCGTCTTCCACGTCTATCGACTCGAGGATGTCGGGTACGATCTCGTAACGCTCGTTGTATCCGACGAGCCGCGCGTAGCCGTAGACCACCATCATCCGAACGTCTTTGCTGTTGCCCATCAGGATCCGCAGGTTTCCCCCGGAAACCCCCGGCTTCTTCTCCGAGCCTTCGAAGGAGACCACGCTCGGGTGCTCCGGCAATCGATCTTCGATCGGCGGCAGTTGGCCGCTCGCAACCCGGTCGGCGAGCATCGGGGTCTCGACCCACTTGGGCCCGGCTCCGACGGCGGGGGCCGCGCCGGCGATTGAGATCGCCAGCAGTGCGCCCCACATCCGGACCGAGTCGTACGTTCGGCGGTTGCGCTCACGAAGTGTGATCACCTGATCTCTCCTCCGAGTGCTGCGGATTTGCATCGCGGTCGTTGAATCATGCTGGCCGGAGCGCGGCGACCAGCCGCGCGCGCTCCCTCCGGCACCCACGCATAGAATGCATCGTACCCGTGCGCCGAGACAAGCGCGCCCTACGGGCGCTGCTTAAGACGAGCCCCGGCCGTCAGGCTTAAGACGATACGGTCGGCGGCGGGTCGAAGACCCGGATCGGGGGAAGCGTCTTGTCCCAGAGCTCGACCTCGACCAGCGCGCTATGAGCGCTTGGACCTTGCGCGAGCTTCGAAGTGCCCACGTCGGGGGTGAGGACGTTCGGATTGCCGTGTACGCACAGGGTGCCGATCCGACCCGGCTCCAGCGGGTCGTACCAGGCGCCGGTGGCGAGCTCGATGACGCCGGGCCGTACCCCATCGCTCAGCACCGCCCCAGCCAGGCACGCCCCGCGCTCGTTGAAAATGCGTACCACATCGCCGTCGCGGACGCCCCGTGCGCTCGCGTCGTGCGGGTTGATACGCACCGGCTCGCGGCCGTTCACCTTGCTGCGCCGACTGGTGACGCCCTGGTCCAGCTGGCTGTGGAGCCTGGTGCGGGGCTGATTCGATACCAGGTGCAAGGGGTAACGCTCGGTCAGGCTCGAGCCCAGCCACTCATCCGGCTCGAGCCAGACCGGGTGGCCGGGGCAGTCCGCGTAGCCGAAGCTCGCGATGCGCTCGGAGAATAGCTCGATGCGTCCGCTCGGCGTCGGCAGCGGGTGCGCCTTGGGGTCGGCGCGAAAGCCCTCGAACAGAACCAAGGGTCGCTCGGGCTCGGGAAAACGGTAGCTGCCCCGGGACCAGAATTCTTCGAACGCGGGCATCTCGATGCGATGCGCGGCCACCTGCTGACGCGCGACCTCGTACAGGTGCTCGAGCCACCCCATCTCGTCGCGTCCCTCGGTGAAACCCTCTGCGAATCCCAGCCGGGCGGCAAGGCCGGCAAGGATGTCATGGTCATTGCGGGCTTGGCCGATCGGCTCGACCGCCTTGCGCATCGCCACCATGTGCGCATCCAGCCGGGCCGCCGCAATGTCGTTGCGCTCGAGCGCGGTCGTCACCGGCAGCACGATGTCGGCGTGGCGGGCGGCCGGGGTCCAGTAGGGATCCTGAATCACGATCGTGTCCGGGCGGCGCCACGCGCGGAGCAGGCGGTTGAGGTCCTGGTGGTGGTGGAAGGGGTTCCCCCCGCACCAGTACACGAGACCGGTTCTCGGAAGGGTGAGGCGCCGTCCGTTGTAGTCGATGGTCGATCCCGGCTCGAGCAGCAGGTCCGATATCCGTGCCACCGGGATGTGGCTCGCGACCGGGTTATCGCCCTGGGGAAGCGTGGGTAGCGGTAAATCACGGGTGGCGTTACCGATGCCGCCGACTGCACCGTAGCCGAACCCGACGCCACCGCCGGGCAGGCCGATCTGACCGAGCATCGCCGCGAGCGCGGTGGCCATCCAGTACGGCTGCTCGCCGTGGTGGGTGCGCTGCACCGACCAGCTGAGGGTGATGAAGGTGCGCTTGTCGGCCATGTCCCGGGCGAGCTGGCGGATGTCCCCGGCCCTCACCTCGCTGATCGCTTGCGCCCACTCTGGAGTCTTAGGCTGGCCGTCGCTCTCGCCAAGCACATAGGAGCGCAGCCGCTCGAACCCCACGCAGTAGCGCTCGATGAAGGCGCGATCGTGGCGCTCCTCGGTGAGCAGCGTGTGGGCGATACCGAGCATCACGGCGGTATCGGAGCTCGGGCGCAGCGGGAGCCAGCGCGCTTGTAGGAACTCCGCCGCGTCGTCTCGCACCGGACTCAGATTCACGAACTCGATCCCATTGGCGCGGCAACGCTTCAGCGCCTGGCGCACCAGGTGTTGCCCGCTCCCGCCGGGATTCACCTGACCGTTCTTCAGAGCGATGCCGCCGAACATGATCACCAGCTCGGCGTGCTCCTCGATCACCGGCCAGCTCGTAGACTGCGCCCAGATCGCTTCCTTGCGCCCGAGGATGTGAGGTAAGAGCACGGTGAGGGCGGCGGTGCTGTAGGTGTCGACCGAGTAGGTGTATCCCCCGAAGAGATTCAGAAATCGGTGGACCTGGCCTTGGGCGTGGTGGAAGCGCCCGGCACTTGCCCAGCCGTAGGACCCGGCGAAGATTCCTTCGTTGCCGTAATCGCGCTTCACCCTTCCGAGCTCCGCCGCAAGCAGGTCGAGCGCGCGATCCCAGGCAACCGGTACGTAGGGATCGGCACCTCGCCCCGAATTGGCTCGCCCCGGCCCACGCTCGAGCCAGCCGGAGCGAATCATGGGCTGCGCGATGCGGGTCGGGTGGTCGAGCGTCCCGGGAATGGAATCGAGAATCGGCGAGGGGTCCGGATCGGCCGGGCTCGGATCGAGTCCCACCACGCGCCCGTCTCGCACCTCGACGCTGAAGTGACCCCAGTGAGAGGCAGAGCTCGATCGAGTGGGCATCGTACCGCTTGTCGCCGTGAACCAGAGCGCTAGTGTAGCCTGGATGCTGCGCCGACGCGCCGGCGTTTCCGGCCGCGACGCGGCAATATCGTGTCCCGCGGGAGCCCGAAGCGGTGAGCCCGCCCGCAGCCTCTCTCCGCGGTGGCGTCCGATCGGATGAACCGAACGGGGTCACCCGCGCGCAGGGCTTGCAGTCCGTCTCCGGTCTTGCGACCTTAGGTGCGTGCGCGCAGGAGGTCGCGCGCGCGGGGTGACCCCGAAGAGCCGTTAGCGCCCGGCCATTCGGGGCGCAGGATTGGCGAGCCCG
>JBFHLI010000269.1:0-4874 GCA_041594935.1 Gammaproteobacteria bacterium
CCACCGCGACCATCGACGAGACGACGACGCCACGGGGTCCCAGACCGAATGCGACCCCGGCGGTGCGCCGCATCGCCCGTGAGCTCGGGGTCGATCTGGCACTCGTGACCGGGACCGGGCGAAAGGGCCGGATACTCAAAGAGGACGTGCGGCGCTACGTCAAGGATACGCTCAGCCGGCCCGCTCCGGCCGCGGGTGGAATGGCCCTGCCCGAGGCACCCGCGATCGATTTTTCGAAGTTCGGCGCCGTCGAGATCCGCCCCCTCGGTCGAATTCAGAAACTCTCCGGCGCCCACCTGCATCGGTCCTGGCTGGTGGTGCCGCATGTCACCCAGCACGACGAGGCCGACATCACCGAGCTCGAGGCGTTTCGACGAGCACACTCGGAGGGCGCGAAAGCGCGCGGGATTCGACTTACGTTGCTCGCGTTCATCCTTAAGGCCACGGTCGGTGCCTTGCGGGCCAACCCGACCGTCAACGCATCGCTCGACCCGAGCGGAGAGAATCTCATCCTGAAGCACTACATCCACATCGGGGTCGCGGTCGATACGCCCGACGGGCTGGTGGTCCCGGTGATTCGCGACGTGGACCAGAAGGGAGTCGAGGACCTCGCTCGCGAGCTCGCGGAGCTGAGCGCCAAGGCGCGCGACAAGAAACTCACCCCTGGCGACATGCAGGGAGGTTGCTTCACGATCTCGAGCCTCGGCGGGATCGGGGGAACTGCGTTCACTCCGATCGTCAACTCCCCCGAGGTCGCGATTCTCGGAGTTTCACGGTCCACCATGAAACCGGTCTACGTCGACGGCGAGTTTGTACCGCGCCTCATGCTGCCACTGTCCTTATCCTATGACCACCGCGTCATCGACGGTGCCGCCGCGGCCCGGTTCACTCGCCTGCTCGCCGAGCTGTTGACGGATATCAGGAAGCTGCTGTTCTAGTGGGCGGCTCCACCAGCGACTTGCCTGACCGGACGGGCGCCCGGCCGCTACCCCGGGCGGTTTGTGTAGCCGGGAACCGCTGTCGGGATTGGTCGGCGCTGCCCCATGACCAACGATTCTCGTGCTCACCGATCGTCTTGAGCTTGCCTGTATTACGGCCCGATCGGAGCGCCGTTTAACTCACCGGCTGCCATGCAGCCTGCAACTCACATCGACCGGTATCTATTGGACCCATGCCCGAGACCATCGAAATCAAAGTTCCCGACATCGGCGAATTCACGGACGTCGAAATCATCGAGGTGGCGGTTCAGGTCGGCGACCAGGTCGAGGCCGAGGCCACCCTGATCACGCTAGAGAGCGACAAGGCGACGATGGACGTGCCGACCCCCTGGGCGGGGGTGGTGCGATCGCTCGAGGTAGCCCGCGGTGACAAGGTCTCCGAGGGCTCGCTGATCTGCCTCCTCGAACCGGCGGTCGACGCGTCCGCCGGGACCGGGGACGCCACGGTCAAGACTGTGCCGCCCCCCCCGGCTGGCGCGACCGAGGATGCTCGTGGCGAGGGCAGCCCGGCGTCGGTACCCCCGGGGGGCGGGGCGGCCTCGGCTCGCGCCCAGGTGGTGGTGATCGGGGCCGGACCCGGCGGCTACACCGCGGCGTTCCGGGCCGCCGACCTCGGCCTGGACACGGTTCTCATCGAGCGCTACCCGACGCTCGGCGGCGTCTGCCTCAACGTCGGCTGTATCCCGTCGAAGGCGTTGCTGCATACCGCCGAGGTCATCGCGGCGGCAAAGGCGATGGAGGCTCACGGGGTGGTTTTCGGCGAGCCCGCGCTGGATCTCGCGAAGCTCGGCGGCTGGAAGGACGCGGTGGTCGCCAGGCTCACGAAGGGTCTGGCCGGGCTTGCCAAGCAGCGTAAGGTACGCGTGATTCAGGGCCATGCGCAGTTCGCATCGCCGCACGAGGTGGTGATCGAGACCGCGAAGGGCACCGAACGCCTGGCATTCGAGCAAGCGATCGTGGCCGCCGGCTCGCAGGCTAGCGCAATCCCCTCGTTCCCCAACGACGACCCGCGACTCATGGATTCGACCGACGCGCTCGCTCTGGACGCGGTTCCGAGCCGGCTGCTGGTGATCGGCGGCGGCATCATCGGGCTCGAGATGGCCGCGGTCTACCACGCTCTGGGGTCGCGCATCACCGTGGTCGAGCTCCTCGATGGGCTCATTCCGGGCTGCGACCGTGATCTCGTTCGACCCCTGCAAAAGCGCATCGAGAAACAATACGAGGGTATTTTTGTGAGTACGAAGGTAACCGCGATCGAGGTGCGAGACGAAGGGCTCGCGGTCAGCTTCGAAGGCGACAAGGCGCCGGCATCCGGGGTATTCGACCGAGTCCTGGTGGCGGTGGGGCGACGCCCCAACGGTCGCCAGATCGGGGCCGAGAACGCTGGCATCTCGGTAACGGAGGCGGGGTTTATTCCCGTGGACCGCCAGCAGCGAACCAACGTCGCCCACATCTTCGCGATCGGGGACATCGTCGGTCAGCCGATGCTGGCCCACAAGGCAACTCACGAGGGAAAGGTCGCGGCCGAGGTCTGCGCCGGGCAGAAGTCCGGCTTCGACGCGCTCACCATTCCCAGCGTCGCCTACACCGATCCCGAGATCGCCTGGACAGGGGTGACCGAGACCGAGGCCAAGGCGAGCGGCATGGACTATGAGAAGGGTGTCTTCCCCTGGGCGGCGAGCGGTCGAGCGCTTGGCAATGCCCGCGAGGAGGGACTCACCAAAGTCTTGTTCGACAAGACCACCAAACGCGTGATCGGGGCCGGAATCGTCGGCATTCACGCGGGCGATCTCATCGCCGAGGCGACGCTTGCCATCGAGATGGGAGCGGACGCCGAAGACCTCGCGCTGACCATCCATCCCCATCCTACCCTTTCCGAGACCATCAACTTCGCGGCCGAGATGGTGGAGGGCACGATCACCGATCTCTATGCTCCGAAGCGCTGAGACGGGCCAAGGCGAGTCATTGAGGCGATGACGTTGGAGACCGTCGAGCTGGCCTCTCAGGCTCACGGAACCCCTTCGAGCGCCACCCCTCTCGTCATCCTGCACGGGTTGTTCGGCTCGGCCAGCAACTGGCGCAGCATGGCGAAGGAGCTCGGGGCGCACCGGCGAGTGCTCACTCTGGACCTACGGAATCACGGCAACTCGCCACACGCAAGCCGTATGGACTATCCGCTGATGGCCGCGGACGTCGGCGCCTTCCTACGGGCGAGCGCCCTTGACGAGTGCGTCGTCATGGGCCACAGCATGGGGGGAAAGACGGCCATGCAGCTCGCGTTTGACGCCCCGGAGCAGGTGGCAAGCCTGATCGTAGTGGACATCGCGCCGGTTCCGCATCGGCACGACTTCGGTACGCTCATCGACGCGATGAGGTCGATCGACATTGCGCGGCTGGTGCGGCGCGCGGATGCCGATGCGGCACTGCAAGCATCCATTGCGGACGATTCCCTGCGGCGCTTTCTCCTGCAGAATCTGGTAAACGACGCGAGCGGCTTTCGCTGGCGAATCAACCTCGACGCGATCGAGGCGTCGATGACGGACCTCCTCGACGCCCCGCGGACGGGGCCGACTCCGCCCTACCCGGGGCCGGCTCTGTTCCTGCGCGGGGAGAACTCGGACTACGTGCGCCCCGAGCACCACGAGCGCATCTATCGCCACTTCCCTCACGCCGAGATCGACACCGTCCCGGGAGCCGGCCACTGGCTGCACACCGAGCGGCCGGCAGCGTTCCGCGACCACGTCGAGGCTTTCCTGCGGCAGTAACAATCCGGTGTACAGCCGCCCGTTACTCACCCTCACCCTCGCGGCAATCCTCGGAGCAAGCCCCCTCGGCGCCGGCGGGAAAGGCATCGCACACCCCTATCGACTATCGAGCGTCTTCGGCAACGGCGACAGCTTCATGCGGGTTCGCCTGCTCGGAGCGTTGCAGCTTCCGACCATCGAAGTCGATGGCTACCCGATGCTCGAGCTCTCCGGTCTCGGCTGGGATGAGGATGAAGCGGTTCTCTACGCCCTCTCCGACGAGGGGAGGGTGTTCCACCTCGAGCCGATGTTCACCGACGGGATCTTGGACGATGTGGAGGTTCTTGGCGCCTATGCCTTGCGCGACGAGGACGGCAAGCCGCTCAGAGGCTCCGCCGCCGACGCGGAAGGTCTCGCCCTCGAGAACCACCGCAATGGGCGACGGGGAGATACCCGTCTCATCATTTCGTTCGAGCGGCGCCCGAGGATCGTCGCGTACGACCCACGGGGGACGTACGAGGGGGACTATCCACTGCCGCGCCCGTTGCGAAACCGGAGCGCCTATCGCGGCAAGAATCGGGCCCTCGAGGCAGTTGCCAGTCACCCCGGGGTCGGTATCCTCACCGCTCCCGAGCTACCGATCGGGCCGGAGCCAAGCGATATGACGTTGATCTATGGTCTCGATGGAAGCACCTGGGCGATGGACCGCTACCCGGCCCCCAATAGCGCGTTGGTGGCGATCGAGACCCTTGCGGACGGCTCACTCCTCACCTTGGAACGTAGCTTCTCCTCCATCTGGCAGCCGCTCGTCATCGTCCTCCGGCGCACCGAGCCGCTGCCCGCACCGGGCCGCGTCAAACGTTTGACAGCCGAGGAGATTGTGATTCTCAGCTCCTACGACGGCTGGCATCTCGATAACTTCGAGGGACTCACTCTTCATCGGGACATGCGTTTTTTTCTCGTGAGCGACGACAACGCGAACTTTTTCCAGCGCACGCTGCTGCTGTATCTGGAGGTCCTGGAGCATCCGGCGAAAGCCCTTCCCATCCCGGACCCGCGTTGAGGCCTCTAGCCTGGAAATTTCACCAAGGACCCGGGACGATGGCGACGGATAGGCGAGTCTGGACGCCGG
>JBFHLI010000270.1:0-4795 GCA_041594935.1 Gammaproteobacteria bacterium
CCCCGGACCGCCGGCAGCCCAAATCGCGGCCAACCGCCTCGCCCCTTGTCATTTTGGGCGCAGTCAAGAGAATACGCCCTGTGAGCACTCCGTCCCAGCTGGGCCCACCCGCGCGGGCTTTTCCCCTTGTGCGCCACCTCTCCTACCGGGTAACCCCGCTGCTCGCGCGCACCGAGTTGTCACCGAACGCAATCAGCATCGCGGCCCTCGCATTCGGGCTCCTGAGCGCGACGAGCTTTGCGCGCGGAAACTGGGCGGCGGCGATGGCCGGCGGGGTATTGCTGGTGGCATGCTACGTGCTGGACAACTGCGATGGTGAGGTCGCACGCCTCAAGGACCTGCAGACGCCGTTGGGGAAGAAGCTCGATACCCTGATCGACTGGGTGGTTCACGCCGCCTTTTTCGCCGCCCTCGGGATCGGGGCCACTCACGCCAGCGGGGAAGCGATTTGGTTCTGGCTGGGCGGGGCGGCGGCGGCCGGGGCAACCCTGAACTTCTGGCTCGGACACCGCCGCGCGTTGGCCGCACCGCCTGGAGGCGGCGTCGCGGATTCGCCCCAGGACTCGGCCCGCCCCGAGTCGTGGTCGCAACGGGCAATTTACATATTCAGAGAGCTCACGCGGGCAGACTTCTGCTTCATCGTGTTAGCCCTCTCCCTACTCGACCTCACGTGGCTGCTGCTTCCCGTCGGTGCGATCGGGGCCCAGGTCTATTGGATGACCGGCCTCGTCCAAGGCGCCGACCGGTACCACGTGTAAGGGCAACGCAGTGCGTACCGCATGGCGGAGTTTTTCTCTGTGTCTGGGTCTGGGGCTGCTCTCCTTCTTGCTCTACCAAACCGACCTGTCCTCTCTCGGGCAGCATGTTCTGAGCCTCGGGGCCTTGGGCTTGCTGGTTGTACTTCTCACCTACTTCCTGGCCTTCGCGGCAGATTCGCTCAGCTGGCAGCTTGCGATACCGTCGGTGGGGCTGAATGCCCGATGGCTCACGCGACTGTTCATCGTGCGCATGGTCGGTGAGGCATGGAACAACATCACGCCGCTCGCGGGAATGGGGGGTGAGCCGGTGAAGGCGGTGTTACTCAAGCGCTACCACGGGCTCGGATATCGCGAGGCGGCGGCCTCGTTGCTGCTCGCGAGGACGACAAACCTCATCGCGCTGCTACCGTTCCTCGGCATCGGATTCTGGCTCCTCCTCGGCGACCCTCGAATTGCCAGCACCTATGGGCTACTGGCCGCGATGGGGTTGGCTGCGCTCGCGACCGGCGTTGTGCTCCTGTACCTGGTGCAACGCCTGCGGCTTTCCAGCCTCGCCGGCACTCGGGTGGTGAGATCCCGGCTCGGGTCACGACTGAGCCATGGGCTGAAACACATCAAGGACATCGACGAGCGACTGGTCGAGTTCTACACTCGCGCGCCGCAACGCTTCGCGGGGGCACTGGCGCTGGCAATATTCAATTGGGCCCTCGGCGCGGTGGAGCTCTTCTGGGTGATGTGGTTTGTCGGCGAGCCGATATCTTTTGCGGATGCGTGGATCATCGAGGCGGTGGCACAGCTCGTGCGCGTGGGCACGTTCTTCATACCCGCAAGCATCGGCGCACAGGAGGGCATTTTCGTGGTCATTGTGGGTGCGTTGACCGGCAACCCGGTACTCGGGCTCGCGGTCGCTCTCATTCGTCGGGTCCGGGAGGCGCTGTGGATAGCGGCCGGTCTGGGGCTTGGATGGTGGGTTTCCTTTCGACCCGAGCATTCGAGCCGGACCGGTTCGGCCGCCCCCTGAGCAGCCCTCAGGCGCCGAGCCGACGCGGCATCCGAGTGGTCACGAAGATCGGCTCGCGCAGGCCACCATCGGCTATTCGGACCGATTCGGTTCGCATCGGCGGCACCCCCGGTGGGAGACCCTCCCCCGAGCGAGCGCGCTCGTGGCTTTCCATGCGCACCACCGAGTAGCTGCCGAGACATGCAAACGTGAGGGCATTGAGAAGGATCACAGAGCAGGGAAGGCCGAGCTCGTACGCAACGACGAAGCCCACCCAGAACATCCCGAAGAACGCCCCTACCCCCAGCATCGGGTAAATGACCGTGCTATTGCCTGGCACCTCGGGGCTCCTATGATGTCGTCCCGTCCTACCTACGCTCTTTAAACCACCGGACCGAGTCTTGCAAGGCCTCCTGGGCTGGGCGCGGGTTGTACCCAAGGCGCTCGCGCGCCTTGTCCGATGAGAAAAACATATGCTTCCGGGACATGCGCAAGCCGTCCACGGTCAGCATCGGCTCCCGCTTGGCCCGCGTCACCTTCGCCCACACCTCGGTCGCATGAGCCAGCGGCAGAACCGCACCGTAGGGCAGCCGCAGCTTCGGCGCCGAGCGACCGGTCAGGGCCGCGATCTCGGTCAGGATGCGATGCAAGGTCCAGTTCTCGCCCCCGAGAATGTAGCGCTCTCCCAATTCGCCCTTGTTGAACGCCTGCAGATGACCTTCGGCGACGTCCTCGACGTGCACCAGGTTGAGGCCGGTGTCCACGAATGCCGGGATCCGCCCGACCGCGGCCTGAGCAACCATTCGCCCCGTCGGGGTCGGCCGGATGTCACGCGGACCCAGCGGAGTGGAGGGGTTGACGATGACAACCGGCAACCTCTCGCGCTTGGCCAGGACGCGAACTTCGTGCTCGGCGATGAACTTCGATCGCTTGTAATGACCGACCATGTCGCCGATGCCTACCGGCGTATCCTCGGTGGAAGGTGAGCCGTCGGCCCCGATGCCGATCGTCGCTACGCTGCTCGTGTACACGATCCGGCTTACCCCGGCGTCTCCGGCCGCACGCAGCACATTGATGCTGCCGTCGACGTTTGCTTCGTAGAGGTCCTGAGTCCGCCGTGCCCACAACCGGTAATCCGCGGCAATGTGGAACAGCGAATCGCAGCCGGCGACCGCCCGATCCAGGGATTCTCGGTCGCGGAGATCGCCAACTACGATGTCGAGCGCGAGGCCGGCGAGATTGGCACGGTCGCTATCGGGGCGCACCAGGGCCCGCACGTCGTGCCCGGCGTCGAGCAAGCACCGCGCCACCGCGGAACCGACGAAACCGGTAACCCCCGTAACCAGCGTGGTCAAGTCGAGCGCTCCGGGCCGGCGAGCGACGCCCCGCGCGGAGCCGGCGGCGGGGTCTGCAAGCACGGGTGCGAGAGACCGAGGTCCCGACTCGCCCGGCGCGCCACCGTGCCAAGGGTGCGGCGGGCCCGATGAAACGCCGCCCCGAGCCGCACGAGAGGAACGATGTCGTGCGGTCGCGCGCCCAGGGCCGCAGTGAGCCGGGCGAGGCGAACCCGGCCGTCCGCGCCGACCGCGTCGACAGCGCACGCCGGCACCGGCGCTCGGGCCGAGTCGGCCACGGCCCGAACCACCAGAAACTTTGCACCGCAGCGAGCCGCAATACGGGCGATGGCAGCGCTTTCCATATCCGCGGCAAACGCCCCGGTCTCATCAAAGAGTGATTGCTTGCGCTCGAGGCTGTCAGCAACTCGAGGCGACTCCGCCAACGCGCCGACCTCGACCGGCATCTGGCGGTGCAGCTCGTCGACGAGGCGCTGGTGCCAATCGAGATCGACCGCGAAGGCACCATCTCCCGCAAGCACCTCGGTCGGGAGCACCAAACGACCAGCCGTCGCGCGTGGATGAAGGCCGGCAGCGCAGCCCCAGCTCACCAGTGCACTAACCCCTTCCTCTTGTATGAGCCCGGCGGCGGCGCGTGCGGCGCAGGGCGAGCCCATCCCGGATATCTCCAGCCAGACCCCATCACCGAGGCGAACTCGATCGCCGACGAAGAGCCGATTCCGGAGAAGGCTCCTCGCCTCGGCCGGCAACGCGGTGACGATTCCGAGCCCGCTCAAACTTGCGTCAGATTCCGATACCGGGCGAGCGCCCAGAGCGGGAAATACTTCTCGTAGCCGTGATACTTGAGGTAGAACACTCGCGGGAATCCCGGCGCGGTGAACTCCTCGTCGCGCCACAGCCCGTCGTCGGCCTGGGTGCGCTGCAGGTACTCGATGCCGCGTCGCACCGCGTGAGACCGCGCTTCGCCGGCGGCCATCAGCGCGAGCAGCGCCCAGGCGGTCTGGAACGCCGTGCTCCGATTACCTAACCCCGCCAGGGCCGGGTCCAGATAGGACTCGTTACCCTCCCCCCACCCGCCGTCGGGCCGCTGAACGCGGCGCAGCCACTGCACCGCCCGGCGAATGTAAGGCCGATCGCTCGGCTCCCCGGCCACCTCCAGGGCGGAGAGCACGGACCAGGTTCCATAGACGTAGTTGGTGCCCCAGCGTCCGAACCAGCTCCCGTCGGCCTCCTGCTCTTGTCGCAGGAACTCGAGCGCTCGCTCCATTCGTGGCCGGAGCTCGGGCTTGCGAACGAGCGCGAGAAACGCAAGACATCGAGCGGTGACATCGCTGGTGGGCGGATCGAGCAGCGCACCATGGTCGGCAAAGGGGATCTCGTTCAGGTAGTAGTGCGTGTTGTCGACATCGAACGCGGCGAAGCCACCGTTGCGTGACTGCATCCCTGCGACCCACTCCGCCGCGCGCTCGATGCTTGCTCGATACCGCCGGGAGTCGATCAGATGCATGGTCCACCCGACCACCGAGGTATCGTCGATGTCTGGATAATGGCTGTTGGCGAACTGGAACGGCCAGCCGCCGCCGCGCAGGGTTGGCCGGTTATCCCGCCAATCGCCGGGCGCATCGAGGACCTGGCGCTCCCGGAGCCAATCCAGCGCCTTCGTGGTTTGTGGCTCCGAGCCC
>JBFHLI010000271.1:0-4757 GCA_041594935.1 Gammaproteobacteria bacterium
CGCCCGCGATTACACCCCGCCCGAACCGCTTACCTTTCGGGGCCTCGGCAACGCCGGCCGCGACGCGATGAGCGGGATGCTAACGCGCTTCGAAGACCGCGGCTTGACCACCGCCCATGATCTCGTGGTGGGTGGGCATCTCGCGCAGGTACTGTGCGGGGGTGACGAGGTGGGTGAGCGGGAGGTCAGCGAACTCGACCTGTGTGGGCTCGAGCGGACTCATTTCATCGCTCTGGCCAAGACGCCCGCAACTTCCGACCGAATTGCCCATATGCTCGAGCACGGGCGTCGCCTGCGAAACTGACGGGCCTGAAATCGTGCATCCGGACCCCAACAATGCCCAACCGGCGAGCGTCCTACGCTCGAAGGCGCCCACCGCTCGATGCCGTATCCGCGGTTCGCGGGTGAGCGCTCCTCACGGTTGTGCCACGCCGGCGGTTCGCAGCAGAGCACTGGCATGCTCGATGGGGATGGCGTAGGTAATGCCACTCGGATTCTCGAGCACGTTTTCCTTGCTCTCCTTGACGAAGACCTTGTTGACCACGCCTACCACCAACCCGGTATCAACCGCATATAGAGGACTGCCACTGTTGCCGGGGTAGGCAGTCGCGTCGAGCTGAAAGACGTCGTACGGCGCGCTCAACCGTTGAATGAGCTTGACGTCGAGCTGCTGGGCCGAGAGCTGAGGAATTGCAATCGGGGTGATTGCCGAGACGATGCCCCGGTGGGTTACCGGGCGCATCCCGAGAACCTCACCGATCGGAAACCCAGTGAAGGCGAACAGCTCACCCTCGCGTACCTGCGAGGAGTTGCCGAGTCGCATCGGCACCAGCCGCGGGCCCGAAATCTTCAGGAGAGCGAGGTCGTGCGCCAGGTCGACCTTGACCACTTCCGCCTTCCTGACGTTTCCAGTCCGGTCCTGGGTGATGACGGCGAGGAATTCCTTCCGCTCATGGTCCATATCACGCG
Source organism: Gammaproteobacteria bacterium (assembly GCA_041594935.1). Classification (GTDB taxonomy): domain Bacteria; phylum Pseudomonadota; class Gammaproteobacteria; order HK1; family HK1; genus JBFHLI01. The sequence goes on from JBFHLI010000271.1 coordinate 970, forward strand.
GCAGGGCGTGCGCGTTAGTAACCACATGTTGCCCGTCACCGACCGCAAAGCCGGTCGCGACCACGCGCGAGGGCGGGCGCCGGGTGAGCTGAACCGTGCCAACGCCAACGACGCTGGCGCGGATCTTATCAATCGTATCGGGGAGCGGGGCCGCCGCACCCGGCCGCGTTGCGAGAACGCCGGTCAGCCCACTCGCAAGCGATACAACCAATAGCGCGCGCCGACCTACTCGCACCGCGTGCTTCCATCTGGCATCAAGAGAACATGCTCGCATGCGCGGATTATAATGTACCGCGGCCCCGGCGAAGACCGTAGTCGCCCGCTTTTTGGGTCATCCGGGCCCGAGGTCTCGAGAAGCTTGGATAGATTCCCCTTGATCAGGGTCAAGGCAGGTCGGAGGCAAATAGTGCTCAGCTTTGCTCTGACTGGCCAACCGTTGGGGGCCGGCGTCTCAAGCGCCCGAAATGGAGGGGGTCGGGGGCGGGCGAGCCGAGATAAGAATTGTGGAACCAAAAATCTACCTGCTAGACGTCAGCCACGACCCAGATACGCTCTGTGACGTCATCAGCAGGGGCTTTCCGGTCCAGCGCCGCGACCGGGAACGCATCGCGCTGCGCTTCTTCGACACCTTCGACTGGCGGTTGTTCGGCCGAGGTTACCAGCTCTGTCTCTCGAACCACCGCCGCTGCCCCGAGCTCGAGCTGCGCTCCCGGCGAGGCGTCGTACATACCAGTCGCGACCACCTAGAACCCGGCTTCTTCGCGTGGGACCTGCCGCCGGGGCGTCTGCGCGATGCGATCTCGCCAATCATCGAAGTTCGAAGCCTGCTGGAGCACCTGCGCCTGAAGACTCATGCGCATCGCCTGAACGTTCTCAATCGCGACGACAAGACAGTTGCGGTCGCGCAGGTCGAGCGCTGGACGGCCGACCGGGTCGGGGGGGTAAGGAAGCGACACACACTGCCACCGATGCTCCGGATCGTCCCGGTCAAGGGCTACCGGTCCACATTCCGGCGGCTTGCCCGCTTCATCGAAACCGAGCTCGGTTTGCGCCCCAGCCCATCGAGCCTGTTCGCGGTCGCGGCGCAAACGGCCGGACTCGAGCCCGGTGCGTACTCCGCAAAGCGGCTGCCCGCAATCACGCCGGAAATGCGCGCCGAGGCGGCGGCGCGTGCCCTTCACCAGGCGCTCTTTGAGACGATACAGTTGAACCTCCCCGGGGTTCGCCACAACCTGGACTCCGAGTTCCTGCATGACTTTCGGGTTTCGGTACGGCGCATCCGCACCGCCCTCGCACAGCTCAAGCATGTGTTTCCGGCCGATGAGTTGGCCCATTTCAAGCAAGAGTTTCGTTGGCTGGGTAAGACGACGGGACCGGTTCGGGATCTGGATGTCTACCGATTGAGAATGAACGATTACCGCGCCGAGCTCCCCGAAGATGCCCGTAAACACATCGAACCCCTCGACCGGTATCTGCGCGAGCACCATCGGATCGAGCACCGGCGTCTCGTCAAGGCACTTGATTCCGCACGATTCCGCAAGCTGGGCGCCGCCTGGACAGCGTTTCTGGAAAACCCGGTCGATGAGGACGAGACGAGCTACGAAGCCGCCTCCCCGATCATTGCGGTCGCCTCGCAAAGAATCTGGCGCACCTACCGTACGGTCTATCGGAAGGGCCGAAAAATCAAAGCATCCACCGCGCCAGAAGCACTGCATGAACTGCGGATCGAGGGAAAGAAGCTGCGCTACCTGCTTGAGCTGTTCCGCGGCCTCTACCCAGAAGATCAGATGCAGCTGCTTATCGCAGCGCTTAAGCGCCTCCAGGACAACCTTGGGAACTTCAACGACTTCGAGGTTCAGCAGGATTCTTTGCGACAATTCGCCCACGAGATGGAGGCGGAAGGACTTGCCCCGGTGGACACGCTGCTCGCCATGGGCACCCTGGTCGAGCATCTGCGCCAACGCCAGGCAAGAGCCCGCCGGCAATTCGCGGCGTCTTTCACCGCTTTCTCGGCCGAGGAGCCGAGGAAGGCCTTCCTGACCCTTTTCAAGAGTCGATCGAGCTAGAAGGAGATAAGTGGCCGGGGGCGTCCTACCCGACGCTGTCCTGCACCAGCCGAATGAGCCGGCGTAGCTCATTTTGCTCGACCCGGCGAGCCGCCTCCTCGGGAGAGACCCATTCGCGATCCCGGTCGCACTCCGGCCACTCATCGTGGGTTTTCGTCACCTCGAGCGTATAGACCGCCACGTCGCACACCCCGCCCCACTTGCGGTACTTGTATGCCCCGAGCGGCGAACTCGAGACGCGCCCCTCCACCCCCGCTTCCTCCAGCGCTTCGGCCACCGCCGATTGGGCGGGCGAGAGGTCCGGCTCCTTGACGCCCTTGGGGACCAGCCACCGCTTTCGCTTGCGCGACGTGATGAGCAGTACCTCCAGCCCCTGCTCGGTGTGCCGGTAGGGGATGACGGCTGATTGCGTGAAATAGTGATCGGGAACCTTCATCATCATCCATCCTGACCCGCCGCAAGAACTTTTAGGAGATTTGATTCTGATCAATTACGTGTCCAGGGTATATAGGATATTTTGAAGTTTTGTTAAACAAACGAAATGCCCCGTGGGGCAAACTGGGGAGAACTGGATGACCAATCCGCGGACGCCGAGGCGCACCGACCCCCCGCTCGCCGTCGTCGAGACGGGGAGCGATGGCTCACCCGAGCTCGAAGCCGCCGGCCAGCCTCGAACGCCATCCCGACCGGCAACCCGGGAAACCCAAACCGACCCCCCGGCGCCCGCCGCGAGCCCGGGCGTGCCGCCCAAAGACACTACGAGCCCGCCGCCTCCCGCGGCCGATGCCGGTGCACGAGCCCCATCGAGAGCCGTGATCGAGCAAACCTCCGGGCACCCCGCCGCCGCGCCGGAGCCAGACCTCGACTCCCCCGAATTCTATCTCAATCGCGAGCTGACTTGGCTCGCTTTCTGCGAGCGCGTGTTGCACGAGGCGGAAGACGATCGTACCCCCTTACTCGAGCGGGTGAAATTTGTTGCCATCGTCAGCTCGAACCTCGACGAGTTCTTCATGAAGCGAATCGGCGGTCTCAAACAGCTGGTCGGAGCCGGAGTCCACCAGGTGTCGGTGGACGGGCGCACCCCGCAGCAGCAAATCGACGAGGCCTATGAGCGCGTGCGCCATCTCGAGCACCGCAAGCAGGCCCTGCTTCCGCGCGTCCTGAAGCAGCTCGAGGAGCACGACATCTTTCTTCTCGATTACGAGCAGCTGAGCGCGTCGGAGAAGACCGAGCTGAGAGAGTACTATCTCCAGAACGTCTTTCCCCTCGTGACGCCGCAGGCGATCGACCCCGCCCACCCGTTTCCGTTCATATCCAACCTCTCCCTCAACCTCCTGGTGACGCTGCACTATCCCGATTCCGACGAGGCGTTGAGGGCCCGGGTCAAGGTGCCCATCGGCGGGGGTACGCCGCGCCTGCTGCAGCTGAGCGGCACCAATCGATTCGTGCCCCTCGAGCAGGTGATGTCAAATAACCTCGATCTGCTGTTTCCCAAGATGGTGATCGACGCGTGCGAGCTGTTTCACGTCACCCGCAATGCGAATACCGATCCGACCGGCGAGCGCGCCGACGATCTCTTGTCGATGATCGAGTTTGCAGTTCGAAATCGCGCGTTCGCAAGAATCGTGCGGGTGGTCGTCCCGCAGGATATGGACTCTTACCGTCGCGGTATGCTCGCGGCCGAGCTCGGCCTCAACGAGGACACCGACGTCTTCGCCCGCG
>JBFHLI010000272.1:0-4700 GCA_041594935.1 Gammaproteobacteria bacterium
CCCAGTTCCTCGTTGGGCACCACCACCGTCTCCGGCTCGCACACCCGCTCGGCCCCCACCGCTTCCATCGGGCCTTGCACGGACGCCCGGAAGCTACCCCAGTAGACCTGCGACATTCTCGCATCGAGTGCACTCAGCACTGCCTGACACCCGAGCTCGCGTCGGGCACCTTCGGCCAGCGCTCGAAGCGACGAGACCGGCGCCACCGCGAGCTCGGCGCCAAACGCCAGTCCCTGCGAAACCGCGACCGCAATTCGCACGCCAGTGAAGGAACCCGGCCCGCAGCCGAACGCGATCCCATCGAGCCGCTGGAGCGACAGCTCGGCCTCGGCAAGGAGGCTCGCAACCATCTCCAGAAGCAGCTCCGCGTGACGCCGAGGTGCGAGTTGGTAGCGACAACGCTGCTCGCCATCCAGCCACAGGGCGCACGAGCAGGCCTCGGTCGCAGTCTCAATCGCCAGGACTTTCACCGGGCACGCCTCGGACCGGGACCAAAAGGCATTGGGTCACGCATCTCGGGGGTCTGCTGCGAAGAATTCCCTGACGTCGTCGAGTGCGCGGGTCACTGGCATCGGGGGTAGGCTTCGCAGAAAGACCTTGCCGTAGGGGCGAGTAGAGAGTCGAGGGTCACACAGCACGAGCACTCCGACATCGCCTTGGTCTCGGATCAATCGACCCACCCCCTGCTTGAGCGCAAGCACCGCTTGGGGGAGCTGAAACTGAATAAACGGATCCTCGCCGCTCGCCCGCAGCGCACTCGAACGGGCCTGGAGAACCGGGTCGTCGGGGGACGCAAACGGAAGCTTCTCGATGATGACGCACGAGAGCGCATCGCCGCGCACGTCGACACCTTCCCAGAAGCTGTTGGTTCCGAGCAGCACCGCACGAGGAGTTTCACGAAATGATCGAAGCAACGCGTCCCGTGGGGCTTGGCCTTGTACGAAAAGTGGGTAATCGGCCAGCGCCTCTAGCCGCCGCCGCGCCCGTTCGAGCGCCGCATAGCTCGTGAACAGGAAGAAGGCTCGCCCCGCACTCGCCTCCAACACCGGCAACACCGCCCCCACCACCGCATTCGTGTAGCCCGGATCTCGAGGATCGGGCAGGTGGCTCGGCAGGTAGCAAAGCGATTGGTGAGAGTAGTCGAACGGGCTCCCCCAGACCCGGCTTTCGTGACCGGTGAGCCCCACCCGTGCCGTGAAGTGGTCCAGGCATTCATTCACCGCCAGCGTCGCCGAGGTGAAGATCCATGCTCGGCGCTCGGCGGCGATCCGGGCCGAGAGCACCCCCGCGATCTCCAGTGGACTTTCGTGCCAAACGAATCCCTTCCCGTGGACCTCTACCCATTGCACCGAATCAGCCGTCGCGGGACCGCGAAGCTGCGCGACCCGAGTCGAGAAGTCCAGGCAGCGCCGGGAGCAGTTCTCGAGTGCCTTGCCTCGCGCGGCGAGCGGCTCGAGCGCTTCACTCAGTTCCGCGAGACTCGCCTCGAGCTCGGTGACCGCGCGCTCGACGTGCAGCGAATTCGCAAGTTCCGGCCACGCGATCCGATGACCGGAGCCTTTGAGGTCCGCCCCGAGTTGCGCCGCCGCGCGCTCGAGCGCCACCGCTCGCGACTCGAGTAACGCACAATCATCCGCCTCCGCCCGATACGCCACCAACGCATCGCGCGCCAGCTCTCGCAGCTGGCCGGAGCTGACGGAGACTCCGAAGAACCTGGTGGCAATATCGGGAATCTGATGGGCTTCGTCGAAGACCACGGCGTGTGAGCCTGGGAGGAGCTCACCGAACCCCTCCTCGCGAAGCGCCAGGTCCGCGAAGAACAGGTGATGATTGACCACCAGCACGTCCGCTTCGATCGCCGCCCGGCGGGCCTTCAGAACATAGCACTCCGAGTAATGGGGACAATCAGTCCCGAGGCAATTATCAACCGTCGAGGTCACCCGGGCCCAGACGGGGGATTTCTCCGGTATCTCCGTGCACTCCGACGTATCCCCGGTCCGGGTCCGCCCCTCCCATGCCCGCACCGCCGCGACCTGCGCCTGGTCGACCGGGTCGAGAGACGGCTGCTGCTCGCTTGCCGACAATCGTTGCTGGCAAAGGTAGTTGGCCCGCCCCTTCAGCAGGGCGGTGCTGACCACGAGCCCGAGCGCATCGCGCACGAGCGGTAGGTCCCGCCGGTAGAGCTGCTCCTGCAGGTTCTTGGTGCCGGTTGAAACGATCGCCTTGCGTCCGGACATCAGGATGGGACAAAGATATGCAAGCGTCTTTCCGGTCCCGGTGCCCGCCTCGCACACCAGCACCCCGTAATCGTCGAGAGCCCGCGCCACCGCTTGCGCCATCTCCAGTTGCTGGCAGCGCGGAGCAAAACCCGCGATGCGAGAGGCAAAGGGCCCGGACGAGCTGAGCAGATGCTCCCAGCCGGGTCGTATCGGGGACATCGGCGGCTGCGGTGGCACCCGATCGGCCGCCCCGCGCGTCATACGGAGGCAGCGCGAGTGCGCAGGTAGACCCGGAGTCGTCGAAATGCTTCCCTCTCCAACATGCCCGGTAGCAACACGACGGAGCGCCTGGACCCCGTATCGAGCTCGAAGCGCAACACTACCAGGCAAGGATGGACAAAACTATCGACGAGTCGGGCTCCTACCACGCGTGGCGCGCGGGCGACGACCAGCCGAGATCCGGCTCTGTCATCGAGACCCACGGCGACGATCGTCCGACCCGCCCGGCCGAGCCCGTACCGCGACAAGGCGTGCCCGAAGCTCGCGACGACCATGAGCGCGATCGACCACTTGACCGGTGGCGCCAAATCGATCGGCAGGAGAATCCCGAGGGCCGCAACGTGCATCAACCCCACCACCCCCGCGAGCAGACCCCATCGCCGGGGAGTGAGCCACAAGGCGTTCACGGACATCGAAACTTCCCTGTTCGACGGGCCGAGCCCGACCCAGCCTCATTCTAGCCACACAGCGTCCTGCGGGCGAATCTCTAGCCGTGGTTGAACTCGGGAAAGATGATCCACATACTGCGGTCGCAACGCCCGAACGTCTGCCGCGCACTCATCAGCAATGGAAAGACTACCCGACCCCGAGACACCCGATTCGCCCGCCCCACCGCGTGAAAGCGACGCGGGCGGTTTGAAGCGTACCGCCGGCGAGACTGCCGAGCCCGCTCGCCCGGATCCGACCCGCTACGGGGATTGGGAGATCGGGGGTCGCTGCATCGACTTTTGAAGGCCAGACCAGAGAGACTGCCGGCGGTTTGCCACTGCCCGCTCCGATGCGGGGTCGCGCTTGCGTGGGAATCGCCAACCAAGTAACTTTACCCAACAGCTGAAACGTCATTCCACGCGGGTCAAGGGTCGCATCGACAACCTATGCAGCAGCGCAAACGGCCACTTTCACCGCATCTACAAGTCTACCGACCGCAGCTCACCTCGGTCCTTTCGATCACTCACCGGGGCACCGGCATCTTGCTTGCGATCGCCACCGTACTGCTCGCTTACTGGCTTCTCGCGCTGGCAGCGGGACCGGACGCCTACGCAACCGCGCAGCAATTCTTCGGTTCGTGGTTCGGCCAGGTCGTCCTGCTCGGTTGCTCTTTCGCGCTGTTCTATCATCTCTGCAACGGTATCCGACACCTCTTCTGGGACATCGGTCTCGGCTACGAACTCAGCCAGGTCTACCGGTCGGGAACTGCAGTGGTCATCGCGTCTTCGGTGATGACGGTTCTCGCCTGGGTCGTTGCCCTGGCGATGAGAACCTGAACCGATGAGCTTGCGTACCCCCCTCGCGCGCGTTCGCGGGCTTGGATCGGCCCGAGATGGAACCAAGCACTGGTGGTTCCAACGGCTCACCGCGATCGCGCTCGTGCCCTTGAGCCTGTGGTTGGTCGCCTCCCTTATCGCGAACATCGATGCAAGTTACGCCGAAGTGGTCGCGTGGGTACGATCGCCCGCAGTCACCGCATTGCTGTTGATGGTCGTGATGTTCGTCTTCTACCACGCGCAGCTGGGTCTCCAAGTGGTGATTGAGGACTACGTGCATCTGGAATCAGCCAAGATTGCGATCTTGGTTCTCGTGAAGATCACGGTGTTGATTTTGGCCCTGCTGTCAGCCACCGCCGTTATTCGGGTAGCGGTCGGGAGCTGATCGACGATGACCACCGCCTACAAAGTGACGGAGCACCGGTACGACGTGATCGTGATTGGTGCCGGAGGGGCGGGGCTGAGGGCTACCCTGGGATTGGCGGCAGAGGGTCTATCCACCGCCTGCATCACGAAGGTTTTTCCGACTCGCAGTCACACCGTCGCGGCTCAGGGAGGGATGAGCGCATCTCTCGGCAACATGGGCGAGGACGACTGGCGTTGGCACATGTACGACACGGTCAAAGGGTCCGACTGGCTAGGCGATCAGGACGCGATCGAGTACATGTGTCGCGAGGCAGTCCCGGCGGTCATTGAGCTCGAGCATTTCGGGGTGCCTTTCTCGCGCACCGAGGACGGCAAGATCTACCAGCGGCCCTTCGGCGGGATGTCTACCCACTTCGGGGAGGGGCAAGCGCATCGCACTTGCGCCGCCGCGGACCGCACCGGGCACGCCATTCTGCACACGCTCTACCAGCAGTCGCTCAAGCACAAGGCGGAGTTCTTCGTCGAGTACTTCGCGATTGACCTCATCATGGACAGTGAAGGCGCGTGCCGG
>JBFHLI010000273.1:0-4578 GCA_041594935.1 Gammaproteobacteria bacterium
AGCGCCGCCTGCGCGCTCTCGCGCATCACATCACCGAGCTGCCCGGTGAGAATGAGCTTACCGCTCCCAGGCGTGCGGGTCGCCTCGATGAACAGGATGTCGCCACCGGCCGGGGTCCAGGCGAGCCCGGTCGCCACCCCGGGCACCGCGGTGCGCATTGCCATATCGTTCTCGAAGCGACGGGGGCCGAGAATATCGGGCAGATCGGAAGCCCCGATGGACCGCCGCGCAGTCTCGCCCTCGGCGATGCGCACCGCCGCGTGCCGTAGCACGGCCCCGATCTCGCGTTCCAGGTTGCGACATCCCGCCTCGCGCGTGTAGTCGCGAATCAGCGCGCGCAGCGCATCGTCGCTGAGTTCGACCGCGCCCGAGTCGAGACCGGTCGCCTCGAGCTGGCGCCTGAGCAGATAACGCTTGGCGATCTCGAACTTCTCGTCCTCGGTGTAGCCGGGCAGCTCGATGACCTCCATTCGGTCGCGCAGGGGGCCCGGGATCTGATCGAGCACGTTGGCGGTGGCGATGAAAAGCACCCGGCTCAGGTCGAACGCGACCCCAAGATAGTTGTCTTGAAAGGTGGCGTTTTGCTCCGGGTCGAGCACCTCGAGCAGTGCGGCGGACGGGTCTCCGTGGAAGCCGGCCCCGAGCTTGTCGACCTCGTCGAGCATGAACACCGGGTTACGAGTTCCCGCCTTGCGGATGGCCTGCACGATGTTGCCGGGGAGCGCACCGATGTAAGTTCTTCGGTGCCCCCGTATCTCCGCCTCATCATGTACGCCGCCGAGACTTGCCCGCACGAACTCTAGGCTCATCGCCCGCGCGATGCTCTTTCCGAGTGAGGTCTTGCCGACCCCGGGCGGGCCCACGAAACACAGAATGGGGCTGCGGCCCGTGGGATTGAGCTTGCGCACCGCAAGAAACTCGATGATCCGTTTCTTGACCTTCTCGAGCCCGTAATGATCCTCGTCCAGGATCCTTCGCGCAGCGGTAAGGTCGATCGCCTCCGGGTCGGTGTGCGACCACGGCATGCCGGTCAACCAGTCGAGATAGGTGCGCAGCATCGCGTGCTCCGCCCCCGCCTCCGGCATCCGCTCGAATCGCTTCAGCTCCTTCCGGGCGTGCGCCTCGACATCCTCCGGCATTCCCGCCTTCGCGACCGCTTCCTGGAGCTCATCGATCTCGGACTGAGCCTCGTCCGCCTCCCCGAGCTCACGCTGAATCGTTCTCAGCTGCTCCCGGAGCATGTACTCGCGCTGGCGCTTGTCCATGCTCGCCTTGGTCTCATCATCGATGTGCTTGGTGAGGCGCAGAACCTCGATGCGGTGGTTCAAGCGCTCCACCACGAGGTCAACGCGCCGCCGCAGATCAAAGGTCTCAAGGACCGCCTGCTTGTCCTCGGGCCCGAGGTCCATGAAGCTCGCGATCATGTCCGCGAGCGGGCCCGCGGACGACGTGTTCTGGATCGCATTGGTGAGCTCGGCCGGGCTCTGCGGCAGCAGCTCGAGCGCCTCGAGCGCCCGCTTTCGCAGATACATCGCTCGTGCCTCGAGCTCGGTGCTCACCGTGTCCGGGCTGGTGATCCACTCCACACGGGCGACCAGAAACGGGTGGCCCGGCAGGTAATCGAGCACCCGAAAGCGCTGTTCGCCCTGACACACCATATGGTGAGTTCCGTCGACGGTCGTGACATAGCGCAGAATGTTGGCCGCGGTGCCGACCTCATGCAGGTCCTCCGGACCGGGGTCCTCCACCTCCGCATCTCGCTGCAGCACCAATCCGATCCTGCGCTCGGAACGCGCCGCCTCCTGGGCACCGGCGATGGAACGTTCACGCCCGATCGCGATCGGAAGCACGATCCCCGGGAAGAGCACCGTGTTGCGGACCGGCACGAGGATCACAACATCTTCCGGCAGTTCCGGTGCCAAACGCGATTCGGGGGTCTCCGTCGCGTCCGTCTCGACCGGGTCGACCGGCGGTGCGGCTCGTGTTTCGCTCATGACTTCAATCACCTCAAGTTCTGCCCAGCTTCAGCTCGAGACATCCGTGATAGGCCTCGATACCTTCCAGCTCGTAGCGCCCGCACGGCAGCGCGATGCGGCGCTCAAAGCGCCCGTGCGGAATCTCGAGCTGACGGACTCGTCCCGCATGCGCCCTGATCCCTAAGCGTCGCTGCGCGCGCACCGTGAGCAGCCCGCCCGCGAGCTCGATGTCGACGGCCTCGGGCGGGACTCCGGGCAGCGCAACGCACACTCGCAGCTCGCGCCCACTCTCGAAGACATCGACCGGCGGCTCCCAGCTCGGGTGGTAAAGCTCGCTCGGCCCCGGCGCGGCGAAATGACGCTGCATCCGTTCGACCCGGCGCAGCAGCTCGCACGCGTCGGCCCACATCCACGCCCTGGGATCTCGCCCGATCATTTCGTGTACCTAACCCTCCGAGTGCGCGCCGACAATCACGCTGATGCAAACTTGCCGCGCCTGGTTGAGATGTTGTGGCGAAGACGCTAATTTCAACCCGCGGCGGTTCGGCCCCGTACGTCCTCCGGTCTTCGAAGGAACTCAAGCATGAAGCCTCGAATCGTGCAGACCACTCCGTTCGAGGACCAGCAGCCGGGCACTTCAGGGTTGCGCAAGACCGTGCGCACCGTGCGTCAACCGCACTATCTCGAGAATTTCGTGCAATCGATATTCGACGCACAGCCGGGCCACGCGGGGTCGACCCTCGTGATCGGAGGCGACGGCCGGTACTACAACCGGGAGGCGATTCAGATCATCGTCAAGATGGCCGCCGCCAACGGCTTCGGCCGACTCGTCATCGGACGGCACGGACTGCTCTCAACCCCAGCTGCATCCCATCTGATCCGGAAGCACCGGGCCTTCGGCGGAATCATTCTCTCGGCGAGCCATAATCCGGGCGGTCCGGACGGCGATTTCGGCCTCAAGTACAACATCGAAAACGGAGGCCCGGCCCCCGAGAAGGTGACCGCCGCCATTTTCGCGCGCTCCCGCGCCATCGAGCACTATCGAATGTTGGACGCGCCGGACTTGGACCTGACCGGGCTCGCCGAGCACCGGCTGGGCGAAACGGCGATCGAGGTGATCGATCCGGTCGGCGACTACGCAGAGCTGATGGAAAGTCTCTTCGACTTCGAGCGCATGCACCTTCAGCTGAGCCGCGCGCGCCTGAGCGTAAGGTTCGACGCAATGCACGCGGTCACCGGTCCCTATGCCCTCGAGCTGATTGAACGGCGCCTGGGGGCACGGTCCGGCTCGGTGCAGCGCGCGGAGGTGTTGCCCGATTTCGGTGGCCATCATCCTGATCCGAATCTCGAGCACGCGCGCGCCCTGGTGCGCACGATGTACGCCGACGAGGCACCGGACCTGGGGGCTGCCTCCGACGGCGACGGGGACCGCAACATGATCCTCGGCCGCGGCTGCTTCGTCACCCCGAGCGACAGCCTGGCAATTCTCGCCGCCAACGCCAGCCGGGTGCCCGGCTACGCCCGCGGGCTGCGGGGAATCGCGCGCTCGATGCCCACCAGCCAGGCCGCCGACCGCGTCGCCGCCGCGCTCGAGATCCCCTGCTTCGAGACGCCAACCGGCTGGAAGTTCTTCGGTAACTTGCTCGACGCCGGGCACATCACGTTGTGCGGCGAAGAGAGCTTCGGCACCGGATCGGACCATGTGCGCGAGAAGGACGGGCTGTGGGCCGTTCTGTTCTGGCTGAACCTGCTGGCGGTGATGGACCAGCCGGTGTCTCGGATCATGCAGCAGCACTGGCGGCGATTCGGGCGCGACTTCTACACCCGCCACGACTACGAGAATCTGGCACTCGAGCCCGCGATGCGCCTGATGGAGGATCTGAGAGCCCGCCTTGCCAGCCTGGAGGGCGAGCGGCTGGGAAACCGCGAGATACACCGCGCGGACGAGTTCGCCTACGTCGACCCGGTCGACGGATCGGAGTCGACCCGACAGGGCATCCGAATCCGGCTCACCGACGGTGGACGCATCATCTTACGCCTCTCGGGCACCGGCACGGCGGGAGCAACCCTTCGGGTCTACCTGGAAAGTCACGAGCCGCGCCCAAGCCATCAGAACCAAGACCCGCAAGCCGCGCTCGCGGACCTGATAGAAGACGCCCGCTCGCTGGCCAATATCGAGTCGCGAACCGGCCGCAAGACCCCTAGCGTCATCACCTAGCCACGCTCGAGCGCCGGTTGAACCGCAGCAAGGGCGCTGATGAAGGCCGGTTTCCTTCTCGGTCTGCCCGCCCGATGCCGTATCCGATCGTGGCCAGCCTTGCTCACCGGCTCCGACGCCGTAACGTTTCGCACGCAGGCTCGACGCCGCTCTGCGCAGCTTTCCGTTACGCGGCTCCAACCAACCATGAGCAAGTCCTCAGCCAACGCCGCCGTGAAGAGGCCGCGGACGGCGCCGCCCATCTGCCCGTGCTACCATTTTGGCGACTCGCGCTCGTCGGAGGCCGCCGAAATGAGCACCCCCGGGGCCCGCGCGGATCTCGACAAGATCCTCGCCGCCCGCCATCACGACCCAAACGCCGTGCTCGGAAAGCATCCGGATCCG
>JBFHLI010000274.1:0-4569 GCA_041594935.1 Gammaproteobacteria bacterium
ATCGGCAGACTCCAATCGCTTTTGAATTCCTAAGAAAAGCTTAATTCATCGGGCGCCGAAAAACTATTTGCGCTCTGGTGCCCCTTCGCGGTGGGGGCCGGGCCCGGACATGATCGGGTAGCTCAGAGGCATGTCACGGCGGTGAAATCGGTGAGCGCTGCACGTCCGTCGCCCCTTCCGTCCCTCGTGCAAGCCCCCACCCGGCGGCGGGAGCGTCCCGGGAAGGATGGTGATCGAGACTTCCGCGCCCCTATCTCGCCTGAATGCCGATCACTGCAGGAACGAGTCGTAATCTCTCCCGATGTCAGCAACCGCGGCTCGGTAGAGCTTCTCGCCAATCTCAATGCAGGCCCCGGAGGGATCGGACCCGATCCGGCCATCAGGAAACCGGCGTCGATAGTCGTCCGCGTCGCGAATCGGCCCGTTCGGGGCCTGTTTCGGGCTGAGGGTCGCGCTCTTGACCGCCTCGGGGTACGCGTAATAGCTCAGGGACACCTCCGACGGGGTCGCGTGACTGCCCTCCGCGTCGCCGAAGTGCTCTCGCACGAGGGTCGTGACGCCGGGCGCGCTCCACCAGTTGCGCAGCCGGCAGCGAAGACGAGGCCGCTCCCGGGCGGCGGTGCCGAGGCTCGACTCGGCGTAGACCTCGGAGAACGCGGCGTTGATGGTTGCGATGTTTCCGCCATGGCCGTTGAGAAAGTACAGCCGATCGAATCCGTGCCGAGCGAGCGAATTGATGACATCGTCGAGCATCGCGATCAGCGTGCTGGGACGAAGCGAGATGGAGCCCGGGAACGCGAGGTGGTGCTGGGCCATGCCGATGCTCAACGTGGGGGCGACCATCGCATCTCTCGCTTCGCCGATGCCCCGGGCGACGATCTCGGGGCAGATCGCATCGGTCCCAATGAGACCGGTCGGGCCGTGCTGCTCGGTGGAACCGATGGGGATGATGATCCCGGTCGACCGCTCGAGATAGGCCTCCACCTCACACCACGTGCAAAGCTGTAGCATCATGTCCTGTCTTACCTCGGTGTCCGGCGTGGCATCCGATAGGGACAGCGTCTGCGAGATCGATTTTGCCCGCCGACCTATCCCTGCTCCTCTCCTCCCGATCGTTCGCTAATCCTCGAGCAGCCGTCCGGCCTGGCGATGCGCCATCGGCGCCGCCCCGGCCACCTTGCCGACCTTGTCCCCGGCGTACACGAGGCGCTCGTCGTTGCGGGCGAACAGGATACCGGTCGTGCGGCTCTCGATCGGGATGCGAGCATCCTCCCACTTCTTCGCAACAAGGTCGACCAGCTCAGCGACGATCTCGCCCGATCGCACCGTTTCACCGAGCTCCTTTCGATAGACGATGATGCCGGGAGCGGGGGCGACGAGCACATCGACTCCCTCGAGCGGCGTGAGCGGGCAGCCCGGCTCCGGCAGCGAGCCGGGGTCACCCTCCACGATCTGCGCACGCTGCAGAAAACGATACAGGTTGCTCGCATCCTCGGCGGCGATTCGATCGGAGACTTCGAGCCGACCGCGGAGCTCCACCGTGGCGGCAAAGCAGGCCGCCTCGATGTGGGGATTGTCGCCAAGTCGCTCACGCAGCTTCCACCAGGGACCGGCGTTGGACTCGTCGAACGGACTTCCCCCCGCGTCTCGCTCGAGAAGCACGGCGCGGGCCCCAAGCTGCGCGCCAAGCTCGGCCGCTTGGCGCTGGTGGTGCCTCGATGCGTAGATATGGAGCAGGGCCTCCCGGTCACAGTGCAGGTCGAGCACGATATCTGCATCAATCGAGAGCCGCAGCAGGGCGGCCTTCAGCGCATTGCGCTCTGGAGCCGCAGGCAGCTCGGCGCAGGCCGCGATAAGCGCCGTGCGGATCTCGGCCGTGTTGCGCGCGACGTCCTGGCCCAGGCGCGCCCGCACCATGCTCTCGACCGACGACGTCAGATCCGGAAAGTCCCGGTTGAAATTGCCGCCCGCATCGAGCTCGAAGCGACCGAGCAGCCGGCGGTGAAGGCGCTGGGCCAGTCCGATGGGGTTGGCGAACGGGACCACGATCACCTCTCCCCTGACCTGGCGGCTCGTCTCCGCCCGCTCGAGGAGCCGGCGTAGGTGATGCAGGACGAGGAGGCCAGGCCATTCATCGGCGTGTAGGCCGGCCTGCAGGTATGCCTTTGGGCGGTTTCCCCGCCCGCCGAACCGATATGCCTCGAGGATCCTGCGAGTGCCGGGACTCGGGTCGGGAAGCCGAATTTGCTCTGGTGCGCGCATGGTGGGCCGAGTTCACTCTACCGTATCGGATGGAAAGAGTACGGCGGTTGGCGCTCGCCGGATACGCCGAGGCGCGTCGTGTAAGGAAATTCCGATAGCGAGCGTCGGGCGGAGCTTACGCACCGGAAGTCGTTGCCGACAGATCACCAAAACGCTTCCCGGGTATGCTCGAAATCCTCCGACGCCGAAGCGTGACCGACAGCAAAAGGAGTAAAGCAATGAGGAGCTATCAGGGATTTCTGGGGCTTATCACCTTGGCGGGGCTCTGTGCCCCAGCTGAGGCGAGCCCCATCGATCGGCTCATCCTCTCCGAGGTGTTCTACGACCGAGCTGGTCCCGACAGCGGCTTCGAGTGGGTGGAGCTGTTCAACGGCTCAAGCCAGGCGATCGACCTCTCGGGATGGAGCCTCGGATACGGTGGCAGCAGCTACGCGGCTGGAACCGCGCAACTCGAGGGCTCGGTGGGAGCCGCGCAGTACTTTCTCGTCGGCGGCCCGCTCAGCGACGCGACCAACGGGCAGCCGACTTTCGATCTGACGCTGAATTTCGCGCCCGATCTTCAGAACTCCGGGACGCTCGCCGACGGTGTCGCTCTCTTCAACATGATGGCCGCAGCCATCTCGCCCGCGACCGTGCCGGTCGATGCCGTGATCTACGGCGTAACCAACTCTAGCCTCCTGCTGGATGAATCGGGTAGGCCCGGAGCGGTGCTGGTTGGCGACGCCGCCAGTGGGCAAAGCCTGACGAGAATCGACGCGAGGAACTGGCGTGTATCCGAGATTCCTAGCCCGGGCGAGGGTGGGCTCGATGCCGCGAGCGTCGATGAACCGACGAGTGCCGTGCTGTTTCTCGGCGCTTTAGGTGCGCTGGTTCTCGCGCGCAGACGGAGGGATCGGGCGAGGATTTCATCTACAATTTAGCGCGAGGGAGATGCCGAAACTGTGTTGAGCAAAATCTTCTCCAAGGTGTTCATGTTCGACCTCAACGGGCGTAGGCACGAGTTTCGCTCGCCCGCGGACCTGGAATTCGCGCTGGACGGGCGGTCAAGCCCCTCGGTTGCCAAGTCAAAGGCGATGGTGCAGCTCTCGGAAGAGGACCTGGTTCGAGAAATCGACTCTTACCTGGAGATGGAGCAGCAGCTATCGTTCGCCCTCAAGGCGGGGCAGACGGGCGATGATTCCGTCGAGCGACTTCTCCGCGACCTCGACTTGTCCCTGATCGAGGAAGACAACGACTGGCGGGACTTGTTGCAGGTCCTGTCAAACGTAGCCGCAGGGTTCGCGAATTACCAACGCGTTGCCCTCGAGAGTTATCTCAAGTACGTCGCGGCCGGGCAGCAGCTGGCCGAGGCGATCTTGTTTGGCCGGCGCGCAGAGCGAGACGTCGCAGATGCGGATGCAGACCTGCGGTCCGGCGGTAGCGACGTTCGTGCGCGGCAATGTCTTTCGTTCAGCCTGGCCGAGCTGTTATCCCAGGATCACCGCAAAGTCGAATTCAACCGCCTTCCCGAGAAAGAGTCGGTCTCGGTTGGGCTGAGGCCGCACGAGTGTCTGATGCTGATGCTCGGTAAGTATCCGTTCATTCTCGTGTCGGGTGAGCCGTGGCGCCTGATCGACCCCAGCGGCAGTGATAGCCGGGTCAGCCCGGGCCGGTGCAGCATCGGACGTCATCCGGGCGCGGACATCAACGTCTACGCGGGCTATCGGTCGGTTTCGCGCCGGCACTTGCTGATCGAGACCGAGAGCGACCGCGTGGTCAGGCTGACCGACTTGTCCTCCCTCGGCACGTTCGCCGCGCTGCCCGACCACGGGTCCTCCGGTAACTACTCCGTGTCCGCTCCGCCCGGTGGCGCATAGGCATTGCCCCGCGAGGTTCTCATTTTTGAACCATCGGTGCGTCGTCGTGTCTCCGCCCGGGAGCGATGGAGCGAATTTGCGACGACGCGGTACCCTGGTGCGACTTACTCGAGGTTAGTCTTCACGCCGGTCAGCGTCGCGGACAGGGTCGGGCTCAGGCTCAGGTAGCTTCTCTGCGGGCTGATCACGGTCATCCGAGAGCGATTCGTAGAGCTCGTTGGCGAGGATCTGTGCCTTCTCTAGCTGTCCCTTGGACATGTCCTCGGCGACAATGTCGCGGTTCTTCCGGGCCGTCTCATTCCCACCGGCGGCGGCCACGTTGTACCAGGCGTACGCACGAACGAAATCTTGTGGAACTCCTCGGCCCGTGCCGAACATGAAGCCGAGGTTGACCTGCGCCCGATCACAACCTCGGCGTGCTGCCCGCTCGTACCATTTCAACGACTCGGTG
>JBFHLI010000275.1:0-4541 GCA_041594935.1 Gammaproteobacteria bacterium
CGCCCAAAACGGTTCGTTTTCTCATCGCGCTCAGAAGCTTAGTTACGAGCAGCGAGGCGCCTTGGTGAATAATCCGGTCTAGGCACCCTCTGGCTTTCTGGGTCCGACCATCATCTGCGACCGGCGTTATCCGGAGTGCTCATCCGTCGATGTACTCAAAGACCTTCACCACTCGTTGGACGCCGCTCACCTTGCGCGCGATATCCGTCGCGGCATCGGCTTCGGCGCGAGTGACGAGACCCATGAGATAGACGGTCCCGTTCTCGGTCACGACCTTTACCCGAGCCCCCTCGATCTTCGTCTCGGTCAACAGGTTGGTCTTTACTTTTCCGGTGACCCAGGTATCACTCGAGCGAGACAATATCGAGCTAGGAGCCGCGATCACGACCTCATTGTGGACCCGGCTGACTTTCGGTATCCGGGCGACCATCGGCTCGAGGCGGGAGCGCAGCTCCTCGCTCGGGGCCTCTCCGGTCAACAGCACCGCATTGTTGAAGCTGGTCGCATTGAGATGGACTTGGCTCCACAGCTCATCGTCTTGCCGAAGGGCATCGATGACCTTGAATTCGATGAGCTGGTCATCGATCACGGTACCGGTCGTTCTGCGGTCGTAGGCAACGAGCGCACCGGTGGCCGCGCCGGTGGCAGCTCCGACCGCGCACCCCTGCGTCTGGGTCAACGTGGCACCGCATGCTACTGCCAGGGCAACCATCTTAAGTTTGCACATGAGAACCTCTATCTTGGGAAAAAAACGGTTGGTCGGCGCAGCCTCTCTTCGAGACCGAACCCACTATGGCACGGGGACAGGGGGTGCCCCAGTTTCCCGGATATCTCCGATACGTCATGTTTCACCTGCTTCTCTGGAACGCCATGCTCGACTATCCGTCGCTACCATCGCCGATGCCGTGTGCGCCGTGTACCCACCTCGCGCCCGCGGGAACGCACACCTCGCGAGAAGGCCACTCGGGTATCTAGGCGTCGGCGAGGCGCTCTGGCCCCGGTGAATCGGACTCCCCGGTCGTTCACCCCTCGAACGCCCCCTTGAGCCAGGTTACCGCTTGCGGGGGATGCACCGATACGACGTCGAAACGGCACGGTTGCTCGAGCAGGGTAGGATGGCGTTGCAGGAAGTGCTCGGCCGTGGACAGCAGCCGCATCTGCTTGCGCCGGCTGACGCTCTCGGCCGCACTGCCGTACTCAACGCTGGTGCGATAACGGACCTCCACGAAAACGGTCGTATCCGCATCACGCATGACCAGATCGATCTCCCCCCACCGGCATTGATAGTTACGGGCCAGAATCTCGAGCCCGTCACCGGCGAGCGTGTCCGCTGCTAATTGCTCGGCCCACCGACCTCTCGCGCGAGCGCTCGCCGATACGTTCATTCCCATGTCCGGCCGAGCTCGGTCGGCTGTGCGAGGCCGTCGATGAACTGGGCCCAGGTGAGCCGACGCTTGATGATGGCCTGTCCATCGACGGACAGCCAGCCGGTCTCGCCAGCGTACTCGGTCTGGGATTGGGCCCGCAGGCGCCCCAGCCGGGGCAAGATGGAGTACGCGTCTACGCCAAACGCGTAGAGCCTCCCGAACTTCAGCGCCGCGTCACCCCGAATTCGCTGGAGCTGGGGCTTCAAGCGCCCGTGTGCGCCGGCGTCGAACAGGACCCACGGCATGTCCCCGAAGATCACCCCGTCGAGATCGATGTTGGCGGTCGGGTCGGAGAAGCCCGGATAGATGTGGGAGGTCGCATACACCGGGACGTCGGAAGCGTGGTGAAACTTCAGTTGAGGCCGTAGCTGACGGGCCTGGCTGGGAAATGCCGCCAGAAACACGAACCCGACATCTTCTCTCCGGCGTGGCACGTGATTCAGCTCGCGACCGAGTAATCGTTGGAGCGACTGCGCGCGCTCGGTGCTCTGGTCCACCGCAAGTAAGGCCTCGACTGAAGCCGACATGTCGGTGGGACGGTTCGGATAGCTGCGCTGGGTGGCCACCAATCCGCCGAGATTCGCGAACGCCGTCACGAACGCGTCCGTCACGCGCTCACCCCATTCACCCTCCGGCGAGAGGACCGCCGCGGACGTGTGGCCGTCGAACCACGCTCGCTCGGCTACCCGCTGCGCCTCCCCTTCGGGCGAGAGCGCCATCTGATAAAGGGCTCCGGTAGGCGGCGGCCCGGCCGAGTAGGTGACGGCGGGTTGACCCGGTTCCGCGAGGTTGCTCATCTGATCGCTCGGACCAACGGGCGTGGCCGGGTCGAGCCCCTCGCTCGAGGCCCCTTCGACGCGATTGAGGGCAAGCGTATCGACGGGCAGGGGGGCCGCCCTTGCGAGCACGCCAACGCCCAGCTTTTCGAGCGGGCCAACCACGAAGTCCGCCCCGTCTTCCACCGCCGCAAGATAAGTGGTCCAGACGTCTCGGTCCGAGGTATTCCAGATGGAGATCGTCGGTCGCGCCGGATTGCCGATGTCATCGAACCAGGCGGCCAGGAAGCCGTCGCGCACGGCCGAAGACGCGTTCGCGAATTGACCATCGAAGGGCAGGAGTAAGGCGACATGAGACGGCGCCTTGGCTCCGGTGACGCTGGCGCTAATCAGCTCCGACAGGATCGTGCCCTGCGCGGGGTGAGCGGGGTAGCGCTGCGACCACTCCGCGAGCTGGCGTTCCAGCGTCGGCGGATCCGCCATCGCCCGACGTGCGATCCGGACGAGATCCACCCAACCCTCTAGAATCGGCTCACCGGCCGGCTGCGAGAGCTCCTCGGGGGAGGCTCTCGACAGCGCGTTCCAGGTCGAACGTCGGTTTTCGTCTCGCTCCGTGGCGAGATCCAGATAGGGCTCGAGGCGTACCCGCGCACCGGCGGCGTCGCGGAAGCGGCCGAGCTGTTCCAGAGCCAGGGCTCGGACCCAGTGGGATCGGCGCGCTAGCCCCGGTGGCAGCGTCTCCACGGTGTCGGGAATCAATTCCAGGGAAGCTAGGGGTTGGCCTTCGTACAGTGCCGTCTGCGCAAGTAGAATCAGGCGTCGCGGTCTGTCCTCGCCGGTGAGTTTCTCGACCGCCAGCGAGTCGATGATCGCTCGAGCTCTCGCGATGTCGCCGCCATCGAGCAGGGCCTCGGCCGCTCGCAATCCGTAGTGTTCGCGCAACGGCGACTCGGCCGCGGAGGAGAGCCGGGCGTAGGATTCTGCGGCCTCGAGATAACGGCCCTCGGCGAGCAGCAGCTCGGCGCGCTGGACTTCCGGCGGAACCTCTGGTTCCACGTGGGGCGGTACTCCACCACAACCCGCTAACAGCAACACGAGGCAGGCGAGGGGTAGGAGCTTGCGCGACTGCGACATCCGGGTAGAGTGACAGGGACCGAGCGACGTTGTCGCAACAGTATCTTGTTGGGAGGGATGGGTGTCAATCGAGCCCGGCACGCTGTACGTCGTCGCGACTCCGATCGGGAATCTGGAAGACATCACCCGGCGTGCACTCGAGGTCCTCGCTCAAGTCGACGTCGTGCTGGCCGAAGATACGCGTCACAGCGCGCGCTTGCTCCGGGCATATCGAATCCGCACGCCGACGGAATCACTTCGTGATCACAACGAGCGCCGGGCGACGCCCGCGCTGATCGATCGCCTTCGTGCAGGACAGACGATGGCGCTTGTGAGTGATGCGGGCACTCCCCTCATCAGCGACCCGGGCTACCATCTAGTGAGCTGCGCACGAAAAGCGGGCGTTAAGACTGTCCCCGTTCCCGGGCCCTGCGCGCTCACCTGCGCACTTTCGGTGGCGGGACTCCCCAGCGATCGATTTTGTTTCGAGGGCTTCTTGCCGGCGAGGCGTGCCGCCCGCCAAACCCGTTTGACCGAGCTCACGTCGGAGCCGCGGACGCTCATTTTCTATGAGGCGCCGCACCGGGCTGAGCAATGTCTTTCGGATCTGGCCTCGGCGTTCGGATCGGACAGGTTTGCGAGTGTTGCCCGAGAGCTCACCAAAGTGTTTGAAGAAGTGGTGAGCGGCACGCTCTCCGAGCTCCTCGAGTGGAGCCGAAGTAGCGATGACCACCGCAAGGGGGAGTTCGTGATCCTGGTCGATGGCGCACCCGCCGCCGCTCGGCGCGAGGAGTTGGGGGACGGCGAGCGTATCCTGCGCGTCTTGCTCGAGGAGCTGCCGCTCAGCAAGGCGGTTCGCGTGGCGGCCCGTCTCACCGGAATCAAGCGGAATCGATTGTACGAGAGAGCCGTCACGCTCGCTCAGCCGTTTGGGTCGGAGTGAGAACAAGACGCCTCGGTCGGTGGAATTGATACCACCGAGCCAAGAAGCTTGAAGTGGACGCAGTTCCATTGGACACTGGTGCCGGGAGTCGACCAGACAGTCGCCGTGCCGCGAAAGCAGTGCGGAGGAAAGTCCGGGCTCCGAAGGGCAGGGTGCCAGGTAACACCTGGGGGGCGCGAGCCCACGGAAAGTGCCACAGAAAATATACCGCCGGGCCGCGGGCCCGGTAAGGGTGAAATGGTGCGGTAAGAGCGCACCGCGCCTGTGGTAACACAGGTGGCA
>JBFHLI010000276.1:0-4532 GCA_041594935.1 Gammaproteobacteria bacterium
GCAAGTATCTCATCGACGGTGACGTCAGCGCGCGTGACTGGATGCACGTCATGGTTTCGCTACTGTGTCACGATATCGGCTACGTGCGCGGGATCTGTCCGGGTGACGGCGACGGGGTGGCGATCATCGATGGGAGCGGTCAAAGCGTCGAGATCCCGGCCGGCGCCACCGATGCTTTTCTCACACCCTACCATGTGGAGCGTGGCAAGCTGTTTGTCATGTGGCGTTTCCGTGACCACCACGCAATCGATCCCAGCGTCGTCGCCGCGAACATCGAGAACACCCGCTTTCCGGTGCCGAGCGATGCCGATTCCAAGGACCTGGCGGACTTCCCGGGACTGGTGCGTGCGGCCGACCTCATCGGACAGCTCGCCGACCCGGACTATTTGCGCAAGCAAGCGGCGCTGTTTCACGAGTTCAAGGAGACCGGGGTCAACGAGAAGATGGGTTACCACACCATCGACGACGTGCGCGAGGGTTATCCGAATTTCTTCTGGCAGATGGTGAGCGAGCACATCGCCGGCGGGCTGGAGTATCTGCGGGTGACCCAGGAAGGGCGGCAGTGGGAGGCCGAGCTCTATTCGCACGTGTTCTCCGAAGAGCACCGTCACTCACTCTGACAGGAGCGGAACGAGGTGCTACGGCCGTCCGAGATCATCATCGATGCGTTCGTCGACCGCCTGCTCGAGGACCATCGCACCCTATTCCGGGAGGGCCATCCCGAGCACGCCAGCACCCTCGCCGACGTCGCGAGGATGAGCCTGTCGCGCATTGCGACCTCCAACGCCCCCTACCACGACATCAACCACACGATCGTCGTCACCCTGGTCGGACAGGACATGCTTCGGGGACGGATCGTTCGCAACGGGGACGTGGATTCCACCCGGTGGACGCAGTTCGTGGCATCGCTGCTGTGTTTTGCGATCGGCTTTGTTCGGGATCTCTGCCCCGGCGATCGGGGTAGCTTGGTCGTGACCGACGAGACGGGGACCACGGTGCCGATTCCGCGGGGCGCCACCGACGGGTTCCTGTGGCCGTATTTCACCGATCGGGGAAAAATGTTTGTGCGGCAGTACTTCCGTGACCACCCGGTGCTCGACGCGGAGGCGATGGCGCGAAGTATCGAGTACTCACGTTTTCCGCCGCCCGAGGACCGTAACCTCGAAACCGACACGGACCCCGGCTTGCTGCGGGCCGCGCACATCATCGGTGCCGTCGCCGACCCGGACTTCCTGACCAAGGCAAAATCGCTCCTGCTGGAGCTCGATGAGTCCGGGATAGCGGCAAAGCTCGGCTTCCAGGACGTCGCCGATCTCAAAGTAGGGTACCCGAAGCTGTTCTGGAGCATGCTGCATCCGCAGATCGGGGATGGAATGGCTTTGCTGCGCCACACCGGGCGCGGTCGAGCCTGGCTTGCCCGGCTGCATGCGCATGTCCTCACCGAGGAGCACCGCATGCAGATCGGCTCCGAGCGACGCGTACGCCCGGGCTGAACGGGCGCCCGGCGGCGGTGCGGCGAGCCGGTTAGGGGGCGTCACCCCCGGTGGCGAGGGTAAGGTTGCGGGGCGGGGCGGCGGAAAGGCTGCGGCCGACTCGGTGGCTTGTGGCGCCGGGGCCGTGAGCGGGGTTGCGTCTCATTCAGGTTGACGGTCCGCACCCGGTTTGCACGGTCATCACGTGCATGTCATGGTATCCGACGGCACGGTTCTCCTACCGGCCGCCATCAAGGCACTCTTCGGGAATGGAGCGGTAAGAATGAACTTCGAAAAAATTGCATTCGTGGCGAGTCGTAGCCCCAACTCCCAGGAGGCAAAGGAGGCGCTGGAGAAAAAGTACGAACACGTGGATCCCTCAGAGGCGGATGTGATCATCGCCCTCGGGGGGGATGGATTCATGCTCGAGACGATGCACCGGCACATGCAGCACTGCACGCCGATCTATGGAATGAATCGCGGGACGGTGGGTTTCATGCTCAACCAGTACGAGGAGGACGAGCTCATCGAGCGCTTGAAGAAAGCACACTTCGCGGTGCTGCATCCCCTGAAGATGCGTGCGATTTCTGATTCGGGCAGCGAGCAGACGGGTCACGCGATCAACGAGGTCTCCCTCCTGCGCCAGACGCGGCAGGCGGCGAATCTGTGCGTCAAGATCGACGATCGGGTTCGAATCGAGAAACTGATCTGTGACGGCTGTCTGCTCGCCACCCCGGCCGGCAGCACCGCGTACAATCTTTCGGCCCACGGTCCGATTCTGCCGATTGGCTCGCAGGTCCTTGCCCTCACCCCGATCAGCGCGTTCCGGCCGCGCCGTTGGCGCGGGGCAGTGCTCCCCCACACCGCCAAGGTAACGTTCGAGGTCCTCGACAACTACAAGCGGCCGGTGAGCGCGGTGGCAGACGCGACCGAGGTACGCAATGTCGTCGAGGTCACGGTGGAAGAAGACCGCGACACCGAGCTACGGCTGCTGTTCGATGCCCATCACAATCTGGAGGAACGAATTCTCAACGAGCAGTTCATTCCCTGAGCGGCGCCGCCCGCCGCCCCGCGTCGCTCAAGGCGTGCGGACGACCAGTAGACGGATCTCGGTCATGTCCTCCATCGCGAAGCGCACGCCCTCGCGTCCGAGCCCGGAGTCCTTGACCCCGCCGTAGGGCATGTGATCGACCCGCCACGAAGGCACATCGCCGATCACCACCCCGCCGACCTCGAGCGTATCCCACGCCTTCTGTGCCTTGTAGAGGTCGCGGGTGAAGATGCCTGCTTGCAGGCCGAAATCGCTGTCGTTCACCATCTTCAGCGCATCGTCGAAATCGCGGAACCGCGTCAGCACCGCAACCGGCCCGAACGCCTCGCGGCAGGCCACATCCTGCTCGCTCGAAACGTCCTCGAGCAGGGTGGCCTCGAGCATCGCGCCCTCACGCCGACCTCCGCACAGGACCTTCGCCCCGCTCGCGGCGGCGGCCTGGATCCAGCCATCGAGCCGAGTCGCCTCCTTCTCACTGATCATCGGGCCGATGAACGTTTTTTCGTCCTTGGGGTCCCCGCTCGTCAGCTTCCCGATCGCCGCTGTCAGTCGCTTGCGCACGTCGTCATACAAGCTCTCGTGGGCGATGATGCGCTGCACGCTGATGCAGCTCTGCCCGGACTGATAGAAGGCGCCGAAGACGATGCGATCGATGGCGTCGTCCAGGTCGGCATCCTCGTCGATGATCACCGCCGCGTTCCCGCCGAGCTCCAGGACGACCTTCTTCTTGCCCGCCTTGCCCTTCAGATCCCACCCGACCCCGGGGGAGCCGGTGAAGCTGAGGAGCTTGAGCCGCTCATCGGTGGTGAACAGGTCAGCGCCATCGCGCCGGCACGGTAGCACCGAGAATGCACCTTCGGGCAGATCCGTCTCGGCGAGCACTTCCCCGATGATCAGGGCTCCGATCGGAGTGAGGCTCGCCGGCTTGAGCACGAACGGGCAACCCACCGCGAGGGCGGGCGCGACCTTGTGAGCGGCCAGGTTGAGGGGGAAGTTGAACGGTGATATGAACGAGCAGGGGCCGATCGGCACGCGCTTCCACATGCCGCGGTAACCCTTGGCGCGCGGGCTGATGTCGAGCGGCATGACCTCTCCCACCATGCGAACCGACTCCTCGGCCGCGATTCGAAAGGTGTCGACGAGGCGGGTCACCTCGCCGCGAGAATCCCGGATGGGCTTGCCGGCCTCGATGCACAGGCTCATCGCGAGCTCCTCGGAGCGCTCCTCGAACCGCTTGACGCAGTGATTGAGGACTCGCTGGCGCTCGTAGGCGGGCATCTGCTGCAGGGGCTCGGTGGCATCGACCGCCTTGGCGATCGCTTCGTCGATCGCGGCGGGCTCCGCCATCGCTACTCGGGTCGCTACTTTCCCGCTGTACTTGTCGACCACGCTCAGATCGGAGTTCGGCTGGTGTGGCCGGTTGGCCAGATAGTAAGGGTAAGTCTCGCGCAGCATCGTTGTCTGCCCCCGCGGTCAGTGATCCACGATGAAAAGTCGAGCCGGCATGATACTCCGCTCGGGTGCTCGAGTGCGAAGATTCCGCAGGAGGGCCGCGGCTCGGGTTCCAAGAGCTCGGCCCGCAACGAAGGTCGATGGGGGCGGCTCGGCCGCCTCGTCGGCGCCTCGCTTGACCGGGGGGGATGGCAGGGCAATACTCCTCGGGCCTGCGCGATCGTTCGCGCTTCGCCACAGCTCGGGGGGGAAACACGTCCATGAAAGCTTCAGATCTGTTCGTTCGCTGCCTGGAGATGGAGGGAGTTGAGCGCATCTTCGGTGTCCCCGGCGAGGAGAACGCCGATATGATGATGTCGCTCCTGGATAGCAAGATCGAGTTCGTGCTTTGCCGCCACGAGCAGGGGGCCGCCTTCATGGCGGATGCGTACGGGCGCCTGACCGGCAAGGCCGGCGTCTGTCTGGCCACGCTTGGTCCGGGGGCGACCAATCTCGTCACCGGTATCGCTGATGCAAACATGGATCGGGCGCCGCTGGTGGTGATCATCGGCCAGGCC
>JBFHLI010000277.1:0-4421 GCA_041594935.1 Gammaproteobacteria bacterium
AAGCCGACGATCACCAGGTGACAGCCCTTGCGCCACACGTTGTTCTTCAGGTGATGCCGGATGCGCCCCCCGGTGCACATGCCGGAGGCGGCGATGATGATCGCACCGGAGCGGATCTGGTTGAGCTTCATGGACTGGTGGGTGGTGTGGGTGAGATGAAGATTGGGCAGCAGCGCCTGCCGGCGCGCCGTGTCCCAGAATGTGCTCGCATCGTCGTCGTAGAGATCGCTGTGGCGCGTGTACACCTCGGTCGCCTCGATCGCCATCGGGCTGTCGAGGAACACCTCCCACTCGGCAAGCCCCCAGCGGTCGAAGTTCTGACCGAGGACGTAGAGAATTTCCTGAGTGCGGCCCACCGCGAAGGCGGGAATGAGGATGTTGCCCCGGGCGTGGCGCGCGGCTTCCACGACCGCGGCGATCTCGGCCTGAGTTTCCTCGCGCGGGCGATGGAGGCGGTCCCCGTAGGTGCTCTCGAGCAGCACCACGTCCGCCTGCTCGACCGCAGTGGGATTGCGCAGGATGGGGGCGTCGGGATGGCCCAGATCGCCGCTGAAGACCAGCTTGCGGGTCACCCCGTCCTCGCTCAGCCAGAGCTCCACGATGGCCGAGCCGAGGATATGTCCGGCGTCTAGCAGGCGCACCTCGGCGCCCGGCAAGACCTCGGTGCGCTGATGGTAGGGCAGAGGCTTGAACCGCCGAAGGCTTTGCTGAGCCTCCTTGAGGGTGTAGAGGGGGTTTACGCGCGAGAGACCTTTGCGCTCGCGCTTGCGATTGCTCCACTCGGCCTCCTTCTCGTTGAGGTGCCCCGCGTCCTTGAGCATGATGCGGCACAGGTCGCGGGTCGCGGCCTGGGTGTAGATGGGGCCGCGAAAGCCGCTCTTGACCAGTAACGGGATGCGCCCCGAGTGGTCGATGTGGGCGTGACTGAGCACCACGGCGTCGATGTCCCCGGGTGCGAACGGGAACGGCTCGCGGTTCCGGGCCTCGTCCTCGCGGCTGCCCTGGATCAGCCCGCAATCGAGGAGCAGACGTTTGCCGCGCACCTCGACGAGATGGCAGGACCCGGTCACCTCCTCCGCGCCGCCGCAAAACGTCAGACGCACGACTTCATCTCGATTTCGCCGGATTCGAGCCGCGCGAGACGCCGTATCGAGCGCCCCGGGGAGGCATCCTTAAGCGTTCCTCGGGCGCGCGAGCGCGAGCTTCTCCTCCCGGCCATCGTGGCCCGCAGGCATCCGCGGGTGGAGGGCAGTGGGGGCGGGAACCGGTCTGGCTGCGACGAGAGCCCTTGCGGCGAGCTATCGTCCGAGTCGCCGTGTTCGGGGAGGAAGGGCATGAGCACAATAGCGAGGCGGGCCGACGTTGAGCCTAACTCGAAGCGGCCCCCGGTGCCAATCGTCACCGGTCTCGATGGCCAGATCCCCGCTCGCGAGCGAGCCGTATCTCGCGCAGGCTGATGTATGCGGTGCTGAGGACAATCAATCCGCCGCCCGACCAGGTCCAACCATCGGGCACCTCGGAGAAAGCGAAGAATCCGATTACGCTCGCCCAGACCAGCCGCGTGAAGTCGACCGGAATGATGAGCGAGGCCTCGGTGAGCTTGAGGGCATTTGTCCACGCGAAGGTCCCGAGGGTGGCGAGTCCGCCGATTAGGGTCAGCCACCCAAGCTCGGCCGGAGTGGGCCAGCGCCAAACCAGAAACGCGGGTATCGCGGTGGCGACGGTGAACGAGATCGCGATCCAGGTGACGATGGTCAAGGTCCCGTCGGTGCGCAGCAGCTGCTTGGTCAGCACGGTTCCCGCGCCCCACAACAACGCCGAGACGAGCACGAGCAGGGAGCCGACTTCGACCGTCGTCAGGCCGGGGCGAAGGATCACCAGGGTTCCCGCAAAGCCGAGTGCCACCGCGCACCATCGTCGAGCCCGCATCCGCTCGCGCAAGAATATTGTCGCGCCGATCGCGGCGAAGATGGCGCTCGTGAAGCTGAGCGCGGTCGCGACCGCGATCGGAACCACGCTCAACCCGTAGAACCAGGTGAGGAGCGAGAGCGCGCCGGTGAGTCCTCGCAGCGCGAGCAGCCCGGGGTTCTGGGTCAGAAGCACGGCGGGTCCGGCGCGCAACAGGAGCGGCGTTACCGCGGCGAGTGCGAACAGGGACCGGAAGAAGGCAATCTCGAACGGGTGCAGCTCGGCACTCACGTACCGCACGAGAGCGTGCATGCTGGAGAAGATCGCAGTCGCGACGAGGGCCAGCGCGATCGCTCGAGCATCGACGGACCAAGCGCGGAACGCTCGGGACGGCCACATCAGGTCGGCTGCTGCGAGCGGTTCGTCCCGGCCGCGCGCTCGAGATCACCGACGATGTCCTGGTTCGATCGTTTGGCCGCGGCGGGTCGCCGGGTCACGCCGATGTGTCGCCACAGACGATGGCGGAGCTCTTCGGGCAAGACATTCTCGAGATACTCCAGCGCCGTGCCGCGCAGGTTTCGATCGGTGCTGTCGAGCGCGCGCAGGGCGAGTCCGAGCGCTTCCCGGTCGAGGGTGAGGCTCAGCACCGTGAAAACGTGCTCGAGGCTCCGGTTGGTGCGCGGTAACTTCGGCGAGCCGGCGCCGTCGGTAGATAGGGTGGTGTCGATGGTGAGGGTGCGGCTCGACCAGACCCGGGGTGCGACCGCAACCTCACGCTCCACCGCGGCGAACACCAGCTCCGGCGCGATAACGAGCTCTGGGTTTCGCGCTCGCATCCGGGCGAGCGCGCGCGCGCAGCTGTAACGCACGTTGAACTCCTGGTCCGCAAGTCCCTGCAGGAGGCCGTCGACCGAGCGCGGGTTATGACACGCCTCGAGCACGCCCGGAAGACGTTGGCGCGCGAGCAGCGGCAGGTCCGGATCGAGCAGCGCGTCGGTGAGCTGACCGATGATCCGCGGCACCAGCCACCGCAGCTCCATGCGCGCGTCTTCTGCGACCTCCTCGTTCCTGAGCAGGGGAATCAGGTACGGCGTGAGCCGAACGTCCATGAAGTCTCCGCGCAGGGCGCGGCGAATCAGGGCAGGGTCCTCGGAGGTGAGATCGGCGACCGCGCGCGCGAGCCGGGAGGCTTCGCTCGAATCGCGAGCGGGCTGCGGGATCACTCCCGGCAGCGTCGACTGGATGGACCTCACGTCCTCCACCGTGAGCTCGCCGAGCGTAGTCTCCGGAGGGTCCGGATCGACACCGAAATGTCTTGCCGAGCGGTGCTCCTTGATGCGCGCCATCAGCAGCTGCCGTTCGGTGAACGCATTCATTTCGGCGAGAACGTGCTCGGTGGTCGCGTCGCGCACCTCGTCTTCGGTCATCGAGACCGAGCCGGTGCGCAAGTTGCGGGCGAGCTGCTCGACGTAGCCGTGGTGCAGCCGAGTGATGAGGTAGAGCGCGAGCCCGGCGGCGATTACTGCGACCGAGATCACCACCGACGGGTGAACCTCGGTCATCAGGGCAAGCAGCAGCAGCAGCAACCCGCCCCCCAGCAAGTCGCCGATCCGGTCGGTCGCGACGTCGATGATCGTCTTCGTGGGGCGCTTGCGCGGAGGTGGCAGCGGGGCATAGAGCAGCTCGAACGCCGAGCGATGAAACGAGTTGGCAAGCACCGCCTGGCTGCCCCGTAACGCGACCAGCGTCCAGAGGTGGGTCACCGCGGCGCTGAGGACCCCGCCGAGGGCGACCGCCGCAGGCAGCACCGCGAGGGTCGTGGCGATGCCGAAGCGTTGCAGCATCCTGGGCCCGAGGAGCGTCTGAAGCGCAAACGTAAGCACCCCGATCGTGGCGTAGAAGCTGGCGAAGAACGTGATCAGAGACTCTTCGCTGGCAAAAGTCCTGGACGCCTGGGCCTTGAAGGCATAATCGACCAGGGCCGCGATGAGCGCGATCAGAATCATGAGCGCGCCCATCAGCTGCAGATAACGGGTGCGGGCGATGATGTGCAGGCCCGAGCGAACATCACCTCTTGCGGTTCGGGGCCGAGACTCACCCACTAGCTCGCGCACGCCCACCAGGCAGGCAACGTGAAGAACGCTGAGCACCAGCAACATTGCCTGCAGATCGATGAGGGTTGCGACGCGTTGAGCGACCACTCCCCCGAGCACTCCTCCGAGGGTTGCGGCCGCGGCCACTCGCGCGATCGTGCCCTTCGCGGCATGCGGGTCGAAACGCTCGTTGATCGCTGACCAGAAGGTGCTGATGAGGATCGCGCCGAAGATGGCCATGTGCAGATACAGCAGAATTGCGACCAGCCTGGGGGCGTGTGCGAACAGAATCCACTCGCCCATGAACAGCCCGGCGCTGATGCCGAATGCGCCCGGCACCAGCTTGGCCGGGCCGTAGCGGGCCAGCAGGCTCGAGACCGCGAACACCGCGAGCATCGACAGCACCGCGGCGGCGATCAC
>JBFHLI010000278.1:0-4405 GCA_041594935.1 Gammaproteobacteria bacterium
CAATCCGCAGCTTAAGAATGTTGCCGCCGTCTCCCTGCACACGACGCTGCCCCCGTTTGCCAAGCCGGGTCAGAGCATCGATGTCACCGTGTCCGCCATTGGAAACGCCAAGAGCCTACACGGAGGGTCCCTATTGCTCTCCACCCTCAAGGGGGTCGACGGCAAAGTCTACGCGCTCGCGCAAGGCAATCTCGTCGTCGGCGGATTCGGGATCGCCGCGGAGGACGGTAACAGCGTCACGGTGAACGTGCCGACGGTGGGACGGGTCCCGAATGGGGCCATCATCGAGCGTCCGGCTCCCACCCAGTTCGGATCTGCCGATAACCTCGTGCTGAACCTGCATCGACCGGATTTCACCACCGCCAACCGGGTCGCTGACGCGATTAACGAGGCGCTGGGAGCGCTGAGCGCACGCCCGATCGACGGTGCCTCGATCCGCGTCGACGCTCCTCCCGATCCCGGGCGACGGGTCGGTTTCGTATCCCTCATCGAGAACGTGGAGCTCGTCCCCGGGCAAGGCGCGGCGAAGGTCATCGTCAATTCGCGCACCGGCACCGTGGTCATCGGTCGCGAGGTGCGGGTGGATACCGCCGCGGTGGCCCACGGCAGCCTGTCGGTCACCATCAGCAATGCTCCGATCATCAGTCAGCCACCGCCGTTATCCGGCGGGGAGACCGTGACGGTGCCAAGTTCGGCAATCGAGGTGATCGAAGAAAATCAGCGCATGTTCGTCTTCGACCCCGGCGTATCTCTGGATGAGCTGGTGCGGGCCATCAATCAGGTGGGCGCCTCCCCCAGTGATCTAGTTTCCATCTTGCAGGCGCTCAAGGAGGCGGGCGCGCTGCGAGCCGAGCTCGTTGTGATTTGAGCCTTCATAATGCAGTTGTAAATTTATATAAAACAGTGATCTAAAGAATGTTCTTCAAGTTAAACAGTGAACGCGCCGTCCGCGGAGGATGGCAGCCGGGCCGCCAAGATGTCGGCCACGCATAACGCGGGGGGGGTGTATACCGATTTCGGGGGGCTTGCCACCCTGCGCGCGGGTGCCAAGAGCCATGCGCCCGAGACGCTCGACGCGGTGGCCCGGCAGTTCGAGGCGCTGTTCTTGCAGATGATGTTAAAGAGCATGCGCGCGACCACCGGTGGTGACCCCCTGCTCGGGAGTGGCGGTGAGCTGTACACTGACCTGCTCGATCAGCAGATAGCCCTCGAATTCGGACGGGGAAAAGGTCTGGGAATTGCAGAGCTGCTCGCTGGTCAGCTGACCGGGAAGACAGTGCCCGCAGCGAGCGTCCAGGCACTCGCATCGGCGCCGTCTCCCGCGGCCCTGATGCCGCCGCCGCAATGGTTTCGCGCCGCGCCTCCCCCGGGCGCGACGCTTCGTCCGGCCACGGAGTCCATCCCGAGCACGCCACAGCAGTTCGTGCAGAAGGTCTGGCCGCACGCCGAGCGTGCCGCTCGCGATCTCGGGGTGGACCCGCGCTTGCTGGTGGCCCAAGCGGCGCTCGAAACCGGGTGGGGTCAGGCGGTGCCAGGTGCGGGGCGCGGGCGCCCGAGTCACAACCTGTTCGGAATCAAGGCGGACAGCCGCTGGTCCGGGTCCCGGGTCGAGGTCTCAACCCTTGAGCACGTCGATGGGGTGCTGGTTAGAACACGCGCTCCGTTCCGTGCCTACGGCTCAATCGCGGAGAGCTTCGCGGACTACGTCGATTTCGTTCGCGGTCAGCCGCGGTACGCGGCGGCGGTACAAGCCGCAGGCGATTCCGAGGCCTACATCCGCGCGCTCCAGGCGGCCGGCTACGCGACCGACCCCGCCTATGCCGAAAAAATTCTCAGGCTCATGGACCAGTCCACGCTAAAGATCCCGCTCGCAGCCGCCGAGGTATCCGAATCACAGGAGTCGGACTTCGATGGCAACGGGTGATCTCTTCGGCATTGGCGTGTCAGGCCTGCTGGTGGCTCAGCGCGGGCTGTCCACCACCGGGCATAACATTGCCAACGTCAACACCGAAGGCTATACCCGCCAGCGGGCCGAGGTGGTCACGCGGCCCGCCCAGGCTTTTGGCTCGGGGTTTATCGGAACCGGTGCCCAGGTCTCCACCGTGCGCCGGGTGTTCGATGGCTTTCTCGTGGACCAAGTCCGCACCAATACCACCAGCGCCGGTTATCTCGAGCGCTTCCACGACTTCTCGAGTCAGCTCGATACTCTGCTTCCCGACCCGAACGGCAATTTGACACCGGCCCTCCAGGGGTTCTTCTCCGCCTTGCACGATCTGGCCGACGACCCCGCGTCGATCCCGGCCCGTCAGGTGGTGCTGGGGGAGGCGCAGACCCTGGTCAATCGCTTTCAGCTGCTGGACCAACGACTGCGTGACGCGCGCAGCGCGGTCAATCAGGAGCTCGGGGCGGTGGTCGGCGAGGTGAACTCGATCACCGAGCGCATCGGTGAGCTCAATCGCCAGATTGTGGTGGCCGAGGGCAGCGCGGGCGGTCAGCCCGCGAACGACCTGCGGGATCAACGCGACGAGCTGGTGCGACAGCTGGCCGAACGGGTGGACATCATTGCCTTCGAGCAGGACGGGGCGGGGATAAACATCACCACCGGCGCCGGCCAGGCCCTGGTGGTGGGTTCGACGGTGGCGAGTCTCAGCGTTCTCGGCAACCCCTATGACGCGACCCGCAGCGAGGTTGGCTACACCGTCGCCGGCGTGACCTCGCTCATCTCCGATGCGATCCGCGGCGGTGAGCTCGGCGGTGTTCTTGCATTTCGCGAGCAGGTACTCGATCCGGCTCAGAACGCGCTCGGAAGAATCGCGCTCGGGGTGGCGAGCGAGGTCAACGCTCAGCACCGGCTCGGTGCGGACCTGAATGGCCAGCTAGGCCGTGATTTCTTTACCCCCATCGGCCAGCTCGATCCGGAAGTTCGCCCCGCCTCGGACAATACCGGCGCCCCGCCGGCCGACATCACGGTCTCCCTTAGCGATGTCGGAGCGCTGAGCACCAGTGACTATCGCCTGGACCGAACCGGGGGGCTCTATAGCCTGACTCGCCTCAGCGACAATACGAGCTTCAACCTGAGTGTCTTTCCGGGCGGGCCGGAGACGGTTGACGGCATGACGTTTGCGCTCGGTGCGGGAAACATCGCCGATGGCGACAGCTTTCTGATTCAACCGACGCGCAGCGCCGCCCGCGGTCTCGGCCTCGCGCTTACGGACCCGGCCGGAGTCGCGGCCGCGGCGCCGATACGTACCGCGGCTGCGCTGGGAAACACCGGCGGTGCGAGCGTTTCCATCGGTGCGGTTAACTCGCCCGACAACCTGGTAAGTATCAACTTCACGACCGCCACCACCTTC
The DNA here is from genome assembly GCA_041594935.1 of Gammaproteobacteria bacterium. Classification (GTDB taxonomy): domain Bacteria; phylum Pseudomonadota; class Gammaproteobacteria; order HK1; family HK1; genus JBFHLI01. The sequence continues at coordinate 3,354 of JBFHLI010000278.1, forward strand.
GATGTGGTGGACAACACCACGGGAGCCGCCTTGGCGAGCGGCGTGAGCTATGCTGCGGGCGCGCCGATCCGATTCAATGGGTGGACGGTGAACGTGACGGGAGTTCCCGCCGCGGGAGACACATTTGCCGTCGACCACACGATCACCGGTGCGGGCGCGGGGAACACCGGCACCGGGGTCGTTAGCACGGCAAGCGTATCCGCCCCGGACCCGAACCTCACCGATCCGGTGACGATCACCTTCGACGATCCGCCGACCACCTTCACCGTGGGCGGGGCAACGACCGGCAGCCCCAGCGCCGGCGTGGCCTACTCGAGTGGCTCTCCGGTGAGCTTCAACGGCTGGACGATCAGTATCAGCGGCGTTCCTGCCGCCGGCGATGTCTTCACCGTCGAGCCCAATACCAACGGCGTGGGCGACAATCGCAACGCCTTGTCGATTGCGGCCCTGCAGACGGCCGATACGCTCGAGAATCACGGTGCCAGCTTTGGCGATGCCTACGGCCAGCTTGTGGCCGAGGTCGGCACCGTGACCCAGCGAGCCGAGACCTCGAGAGTCGCCCAGGAGGTCTTGCTGCGCCAGGCCGTCGATGCGCGAGACGCGGTATCGGGCGTGAACCTGGATGAGGAGGCGGCGAATTTGCTCCGCTTGCAGCAGGCCTATCAGGCAAATGCCCGGGTTCTCGCGGTGGCCGATGAGATCTTCGATTTCCTCATTGGCGCGGTGGGCGGCTGAGCATGCGCATCGCCACCTCACAGATGTTCTCCCAGGGATTGAACGCGATCCTCGACCAGCAAGCGGAGCTCACCAAGACCCAGATTCAAATTGCGAACGGGAAGAAGATCTCCGCTGCTTCCGACGACCCGGCCGGCGCGAGCCGAATTCTGGGATTGAGAGAAGCGGTCGAGATCACCCGCCAGTTCCAGACCAACGCGAGCGCGGCGACCAGTCGCCTGAGTCTCGAAGACACGGTGCTCGACAATGTCACCAATGTGCTCCAGCGCGTGCGGGAGCTCGCGTTGCAAGGTAACAACGCGACGCTGACCTCCCAG
>JBFHLI010000279.1:0-4394 GCA_041594935.1 Gammaproteobacteria bacterium
ACGCGCGATGGCGCGCAACCCACGATAGCGGAGGCAGACCGCTTCTTCTCCTACTCAAGTGCGACCTACCTCAATCTATGGGTAGGCCATAGTGTCTAGGGGAGGTCTCGTAGCACCTCATCGGGGTGAGTCGCCGGCGTCACCTTGGGGTAAACCTTTGCGACCCGCCCGTCGGGGCCGATCAGGTAGCTGATGCGCGCTGGATACTCCGCCCCGGGGTCGCTGGCGGCGCCGTAGGCGAGCCCCGCCGTTCGATCCTCGTCGCTCAGCAGCTCGAACGGGAAATTGAACTTCTCCCGAAAGGCGAGATTTTCGCCCGGAGGGTCGAAGCTCACCCCCAGGATGACCGCATTCCTGGCTTTGAAGTCTTGGATTCGATCACGGAACCCTTTGCCTTCGACCGTTCAGCCAGGGGTATCGGCCTTCGGATACCACCAAAGAATCACGTGCTGGCCCCGAAACTGGGCGAGCGATACCTTCGTGCCATCCTGATTCGGCAGCGAGAAATCGGGCGCCGGGTCATTCTCATGCAGCAATGTCATGGGCATACCTCCAAGTCATGGGGGTGTCCAAGTATAACGTCGCCACGATGGACCGCACATCGTTTGTGAGCCGGGCGTGCCGGCTCGTCGCGAACGGAGCGACCCCGGCTTGGCCCGGAGGACGCGAAGCGCGAGAATGGACGCTTGAGGCTCGTCGGTCCGTGCGATCTGACAATGACTACACCGCTGTCACCGTCCCCATCCCTGCGAGAGCTGCCCTCGGTTGACGAGGTGCTCGGTTGGCCCGAGGTGAAGGGGCTGGTCGCCGAATTTGGTCGTCCGCTGGTGACCGATGCGATTCGAGAACGGCTGCAAGCGACTCGAGAGGCGTGGGCGGGGGCCGACGCAAGCGAGTGCGCGCTTCCGGCGCCGGCGGTGATGGCAGAGCGTCTGGGAGCGGATGTTCGTGCGCTTCTCTCACCAAGCCTGAAGGCGGTGTTCAATCTCACCGGCACCGTGCTGCATACCAACCTCGGCCGTGCGCCGCTTCCCGAGGCGGCGGTTGCGGCCATGCGCGAGGTGGCGGTGGGGGCGAGCAATCTCGAGTATGACCTCGGGCCGGGTCGCCGCGGGGAACGTAACCAGCACGTGGAGGGTTGGCTCTGTCGCCTGACCGGGGCGGAATCCTCGCTGGTGGTCAACAACAACGCGGCCGCGGTGTTGCTGGTTCTGAACACGCTTGCGCTGCGAAAGAAGGTTCCGGTTTCGCGCGGCGAGCTCATCGAGATCGGCGGCTCGTTCCGGCTGCCGGACATCATGGCGCGGGCGGGTTGCAAGCTGGTGGAGGTCGGCACTACCAATCGCACCCACCTCGCGGACTACGAGCGTGCAATCGACTCGAGAACCGCGATCCTCATGAAGGTGCACACGAGCAACTACTGGGTCGAGGGTTTCACCGCGAGCGTTGGCGAGACCGAGCTAGCCGGTCTTGCCCGGGAGCGCGCGCTCCCGTTGGTGGTGGACCTCGGCAGCGGAACGTTGATCGACCTCGCCCGCTACGGTCTGCCCCCCGAGCCGACGGTCGGCTCGATGCTCACACGGGGCGTGGACCTCGTTACGTACAGCGGCGACAAGCTGCTCGGAGGACCGCAGGCAGGAATCATCTCGGGTCGCGCCTCGCTCGTCGCGCGAATCCGGCGCAATCCGCTGCTGCGGGCCCTGCGCCCCGACAAGGTCACCCTGGCCGCGCTCGGAGCCGTGCTCCGGCTCTACGCCGATCCCGAGCGTCTTCCCGACCGTCTTCCCGCCCTTCGCCTGATGGCGCGTGCGCCGGGCGAGATCGAAGCGCTCGCACGCCGTCTCGCGCCCGCGGTCGCCGGCCGTCTCGGCGAATCGGCAACCGTCGAGGTGGTTCCCTGCCACTCTCAGGTGGGCAGCGGGGCGCTGCCGGTCGGTCGCCTGCCGAGCTTCGCGCTAAGGGTGAATCCCGTCTCCACGAAGCGAGGACGGGGTCGAAGGTTGAAGCAGCTGGCGGCGGCGTTTCGGGCGCTCGAGGTCCCGGTCATTGGCCGCATTCACGAAGACGCGCTGCTGCTCGACTTGAGATGTCTCGAGGACGAGACCATCTTCGTTCGCCAGCTCGGGCAGCTGATGCCATGATCATTGCCACCGCCGGTCACGTCGACCATGGAAAGACCGAGCTGATCAAAGCGCTCACCGGCACCGACACTGACCGGCTGCCCGAAGAGAAGCGCCGCGGGTTATCGATCGAGCTCGGCTTCGCATATCAACCGCTCGCTGACGGCACGGTGCTCGGCTTCGTCGATGTGCCGGGTCACGAGAAGTTCATCCGCAACATGCTGGCCGGGGTCGGCGGCATCGAGCTGGGTCTGCTCGTGGTCGCCGCCGATGACGGCGTGATGCCCCAGACCCGCGAGCACACCGCCATCTTGGACCTGCTCGGGATCAAGGAGTGCGTGGTGGTCATCACCAAGGTGGATCGGGTGAGTGAATCCCGAGTGGCCGAGGTCGAATGGCAAGTGTCGGAGCTCCTGGCACCCAGCGCGATGGCTGGGGCCGCCGTGTATCGTGTGTGTGCGCCGCGCGGCGACGGTATCGATGCGCTACGCGAGGTGCTGCGCGCACGCGCTGCGGCCCGGCCGGCGCGCCTCGCACGGGGTCATTTCCGTCTTGCGGTCGACCGCTGCTTCAGCCTCCACGGCATCGGCGTGGTCGTGACCGGTACCGTTTTTTCGGGTGCGGCGAGCGTCGGAGAACGATTGGTGGTCTCCCCGTCCGGAAAAGAGGTCCGGGTCCGGAGCATTCACGCTCAGAATCAGGAATCGTCGTGGGCGGTGGCCGGGCAACGGTGCGCCCTGAACCTGGTGGGCCGAGAGGTGAGGGGCGCCGCGATTCGGCGCGGTGATTGGGTACTGGACCCGAGGATGCACGCACCGACCCGCCGGCTCGACGCCGAGGTCCGCGTGCTCGCCGCCGAGACCCGCGCGCTCAAGCACTGGACTCCGGTGCACGTGCACGCCGGTGCGTCGCATGTGACCGGCCGGGTGGCGGTGCTCGGCGGCGGCTCGATCGCGCCCGGGGACGTCGGGTTGGCCCAGCTCGTGCTCGATGATGACGCCGCGCTCACCCACGGTGACCGCCTGGTGCTGCGGGACCAGTCCGCCACCCGAACGATCGGCGGTGGGCAGGTCATCGATCCGCGCGCGCCCAAGCGTGGGCGCGCGCGGCCGGCTCGGCTCGCCTGGTTGGAAGCGATGTCGGCGCCGCAGCCGCGTGACGCGCTCGAGCGTGTGCTTGCGGTGTCGCCGGCGGGGATCGGCGTGAAGAGATTTCAGCAAGCCCGGAACCTGACGGATGCCGAGCTTGACGCTGTCCTCGAAGCGGGCGCGGTCCAGCTAGTAGGTCGGGTCGAGGGCGGCGTGCTGATCGGAGCGAAGTCGCTTCGAACGCTGGGAGATGCAGTCCTCGCGGTGATTGACCGGTGGCATGCCGAAAGGCCGCAAGCTCTCGGGCCGAACCCAGGCGAGCTTCAAGCTGCGCTTCCCGACCGACCCCCGGCCGATCTCGTCGACCATGTGCTCGGGGAGTTGACCTCGATCGGTGAGGTCACCCGAAGCGGCCTCATCACACATCGCCCGGGACATCGCGTCCGGCTCGAAGACCACGACGCGCGCCGGTGGCCGGAGATCCGTGCGGTGCTCGAACCGGCGGACGGCAGCCCGCCGAGCCTCCGGCCGGCGGCCGAGGTCCTCGAGCTGGAGCCGGCCGCGCTGCTCGGGCTGCTGCAGCGAGCGACCGGGGTGGGATTCGTTGTGCCGGTGACCAAGAACCGCTTCATTACCCTGCCCCTGGTCGCGCGATTCGCCGACCAAGCCGAGCGGTTGGCGCAAGACTCGCCGGCGGGCGAGTTCAGCGCGGCGGAGTTTCGCGACGCGGCCGCGGTCGGGCGGAACTTTGCCATCGAGCTGCTCGAGTTCTTTGATCGCAGCGGATTCACGCAGCGAATCGGCGATCGCCGCCGCCTTCGTCGAACGGCCAGCCAGGTCTTCGGTGAGGCGGCGAAGCAGGTACCCGAGGAAGAGGATCGCACCCCGGTGGGGCGCTCGGACTTCAAATCCGGTGAGGGGCGTTCAACGTCCCTGGTGGGTTCGACTCCCACCCTCTTCCGCCAGTAACGTTCGCCGACCGGCTAGTAACGTCGACGGCGGTCTTTGGGTCGATCGATGGTCCCCGGGTGGGACAAGAATCCGCGAGCTGTCGCTGTATCCGCCTCCCTTCGCACCAAGCTTGTATGAATCCGGCCCGGCGGTTGGCGTCATGACTTCGGTGGCCGATCTCCGGTTCACCGAGCTCGCCGTCGTCGGCGGGTGCCGAAGGCCCCGGTGATGTTGC
>JBFHLI010000280.1:0-4364 GCA_041594935.1 Gammaproteobacteria bacterium
GCTGCCGGTGGCAACGAATGCCCTACCGTCCGTCCAGCGAATCAAGTCCGCGGGCGTCGCCTCGCACTTGCTGGTTGGGTTGGACAACGGAAAGACGGCGGGGTGCTCCACATAACGCGACATCGCGCGAATGACCTCCTCGGTGAATGCGCCCGGTTGGCCGGAGGTCCCTATCAATACGGTTGGCTTGAGCGCGTTGACGACCGCCAGAAGATCGATGGGTCGATCCGGGTTCATGCCGTTCGACCGCACCAGCTCCACCGGCCACGCGAACGGTTTCTTGTATTCGTCCCGTAGCTCTCTGTTGTCCGCAATCAGCCCGCCGCTATCGAGTATCGCCGTCGCGCGGATGAGCGCATCGCCCGCGACCCCCTCGCGAGCGAGGGCGCTGCGAATTTGATGGCCGATTCCTACCCCGGCGGCTCCTGCGCCAAGGATCGCGATGCGCTGCCGGGCGAGCGGCTCGCCCATGGCCCGCGCGGCTGCGAGCACGCCCGCTAAGCCGACGGCGGCAGTGCCCTGAATGTCGTCGTTGAAAGACGGGAGCACCCTTTGATAACGCTCGAGCAAGTTGATGGCATTGTTCTTCTTGAAATCCTCCCACTGCAGTAGCGCGGCGGGAAACTGCTCCTTGACCGCGCTGACGAACTCCTCGAGGAGCTCGTCGTAGGCCTGACCCCGCAGGCGTCGATGCGGGTAGCCCACATACAGCTCGTCGTCGAGCAGCTCTTGATTGTCGGTGCCGACATCGAGACTGATGGGTAGACACTGCGAAGGGTGGATACCCGCGGCCGTCGTGTACAGGGCCAGCTTGCCGATCGGAATGCCCATCCCGCCGGCGCCCTGATCACCGAGCCCGAGAATTCGTTCGTTATCAGTCACCACGATCAAGCGCATGTCGGGGTCGGCGTTGCCGAGAATGTCGCGAATGCGCCCGCGGTGCTCGGGCGTGATCCAAAGACCGCGGGGTCGGCGAAAGATACGACTGAACATGCTGCAGGCGGTCCCGACGGTCGGGGTGTAGACCACCGGCAGAAACTCCTCGAGGTGCTCGAGTAGGACCCGATAGAATAGGACCTCGTTGCGATCCTGCAGTGACACCATGCCGATGTAGCGCTCGAGCGGGTCGCTCTTTCGGGCAATGTTCTCGTAAGCGCGTCGGACCTGGGATCGAAAGCTCGACACCCGGCTCGGCAACAGGCCTTCGAGCCCCAGCGCGGCACGCTCCTGGGCGGTGAAAACCGTACCCTTGTTGAGCGCCGGGAATGCGAGCACATCCCGCCCGCGATAGGGCACCTCTATCCGAAAAGTGCCGTCATCACCTCGCTTGATCTTGTAATTGCGCATAGGTTGCTCCCCGTTGGTGACGGTATCTTACGCCACGCCCGGCGAACTTGGCACGCCGCCGCGAGTTGCTGGCGATCCTGGCCGCCCGAGCCGCTCCCCGGCGCGGCGGTGCCGGGTGCGGATCAAACCCGGTTTCTCGACCCCGCGCGGCGGCCCAAGCGGGGTCACTGCCCAGTTACCACCGCCCCCGGTTACCGCTATCATCCGTCGTCAGCGGCCAGGCTCGCGTTTGGCAACGAGCCATGCTGAATCGTGCTTCGTGCCCGCGCGCGTATCTTGCGGCGGCCGCGCCCGGGTCGAGGTGCCGGCGCGCCGTTCGAGCGACGCCGTCTTCTCACTTTGCCGCGGAGGGTCTTCAAGATGGGCCTGGATAAATCAGCGGAGGAGCGCCTCGCGAGGATCGACGCGCAGATCGTGAAGATCGCCAAGGACATCAAGGTCCTTTCGCGACTGAGCTGGCCGAGTGAGTGTCAAAGTATCTTTCTTGAACGTTGGCACCGGCAGGACCCATGGCTGCCCGAGATATCGTATCAGGGCGAATCTCTCGCCGGGTCGGCCCGCGCCCTGGAGGACATCGCGACGGCGCTCGATCCGAATGACCCGCTCGAAGCGTTTCTCCGAGCGACGGCGCTCAGCTACATGGAGGTCTGCCGGCTTCTCGACTGTGCCGGGACCCAGCAAGCCTCGGATATTTCCTGCAGTCTATACGGGCGGCCGGGTGATTCCCTTTCCGGGGGGCGAGTCCACAATATCGATGCGGCCCGGCATTTTCTTGACGTAAGCGCGCAGTACCACGCGCAAGCCGCATTGCGCGAGTCTGACTTCTGCCTTCCCGCAAGCTTCGTGCAGCAGGAGATGACGAGACGGATTCGGGAGGTCATCGATGGACACGATGTCGCGGTAGTCGTCGACGCCAATCTCGTGTCCAAGGCGGCGGCCGGCGCGACCCGGGTGCGTCTGCGAGCGGGCACTTGCTTCAGCGAATACGATCTGGAACAGCTCCTGCAGCACGAGGTCTTCGTGCATTCGCTCACGGCGCTCAACGGTCGCGAGCAGCGATTGCTGCGCTGCCTCGGCCTGGGTGCACCGCGTACCACCGGAGCCCAGGAAGGTCTCGCGACCTTCGCGGAGCTGGTCACCGGTGCGATAGATATCGCGCGCATGGAGCGCATCGCCCTGCGCATCATGGCGGTTGACATGGCCCTAGACGGAGCAGACTTCATTGATGTGTTCCGCTTCTTCCTCGAGACGGCGCAGACTGAGCTGGAGAGCTTTAATTCTGCGATGCGGGTTTTTCGCGGGATGCCGCTGACCGGGGGCGCTGCGTTCACCAAGGACACGGTTTATCTGCACAGCCTGATGGAGGTGCACACCTTCTTTCGGTGGGCGCTTGCGCATCAACGGCTCGAGCTGTGCCGACATTTCTTCTCCGGCCGCATGACGATCGGGGACACCTTGCGACTGGAGCCATACTTTTGTGACGGGACGCTGAGCGAGCCCCGGTACTTGCCGACCTGGATGACCCGAACCAACGGTCTTGCGGGCTACCTGGCGTTCTCGGTCTTCGCCAACCAGATCCGCATCGAGGAGCTCGGCGAGGGTCATCGCTTCGACGAGCTGGAGGAGGTCGGTATCTGAGCTCTACGCCGCCAACGCGACTCCTCAGGGCTCGTCAATCGCAGGCGCCCGAGCTCCCGGCAAGGCGTGGGGTTGCGCATCCGTCGGTCGAGAGAGCCGGAGCCGTTCAGAGGAGCCTGATCTTTCGCAGGAGCAAGACGAGTGCGATCACGATTGCGAGGACCGCGATCCAGAAGGCGGGAAATCCCCATGCCCAGTTCAGTCCGGGGATGAACCGGAAGTTCATGCCGTACACCCCGGTCAAGAACGCCAGGGGCAGAAAGATGAAATTCACAAGCGTCAGTCGTCGCACCACCTCATTCGTTCGGTGGGCCATCATTGACATGTTCAGGTTCAGCGTCTCGGATAGAATCTCGCGGTCGGTTAGAAGGTCTTGGAGGACACGCTCCAGAGTGGCGGAGATGTTGGCTAGGAACGGCTGTGAGGCTTCGCTGATGAAGCGGCTCTTGCGGGTCGCAAGCTCTCCGAGGACCGCCCGGGCCGGCACCAGAATCTTACGAAAATGCATCAGCTCGGCGGCGAGATCGCCCAGCCTCGCAAACACCTCTTCGTCCACCTTTTTCGTGAGCTGGTGCTGGAGTAGCTCGACTCGCTCCTCGAGCGCTGCCTGGACCCCGACGTAGTTCTCGACGAGGTGGTCCCAGAGCTCGTAGACGAGAAAGCTCGGTGTCTCGGCGTGCTGGAGGAAATCTTCGCGGTACTCGCGGCGCATCTTCTCGAGAAACGACACTCCTCCCCGGTGGACGGTTAGGAGGTATCCTGGCCCGATGATCACCTCGACTGGCTCGGGTCGAAAACCGGCGCGATCCACCCGGCATCCCGTGAGCACGATTCGCAATGAGTTGGGATATCGGGCGTAGCGGGCCGCCGCGCTGCCCGTGCGCAGGTCATCGCGTGCCTCGCGATCGAGCAGGTCGAGCTCGTCCAGAACCGGGGGCAGCGTGGCGGAATCCTGACGATCGATGTCCAGCCAGACAAATTGCCCGGCCGTGACCGCGGCCTTTGCCTCCGCTGGCGACGCGCGGTGCTCTAACTTGCGCTCGAAGTCGAAGACCACCGCGATCGCTTCTTGGGCCGGTGCGGGCTCGCGCTCCATCGGTTCTCGTCTCACCGGGCTTCCCCCCTTCATGGCTGTTTTCCGAACCGCGGCTCACGCCTCCAGGTGGCTTTGTTCAACGGTGCAGGCTGGTCCTGTGAGACCGCGCATGCCGCGTATGGGGATGATACTCGATTCGAGTCGCGGCCAATTTCCTAGCCTGGATACTTCATCAAGGACCCGGGACGATGGCGACGGAGAGGCGAGTCTTGACGCCGGGCTGGAGCGCAAAGGATAGCGTAGCTATCGCTTGGCCGAAGCCCAAGTCCAGGCGCGCATGGCC
>JBFHLI010000281.1:0-4361 GCA_041594935.1 Gammaproteobacteria bacterium
CGGCGAGCGGGTCAAAGCCCTTAACCCGGATATTTCACCAAGGCGCCTCGCCGCTCGTGACTAAGCTTCTGAGAGCGATGAGAAAACGAACCGATTTGGGCGGCCCGGGCGCGGTGCAATTTGTTTGCGCGGCAAGTCTACCCGGTCGCTGGCCCGGCTACGCGTTCCCGGACTTGGGCTTCACTCAAGCGATAGCTACGGCTATCCCTTGCGCTCCAGCCCGGCGTCCAGACTCGCCTATCCGTCGCCATCGTCCCGGGTCCTTGGTGAAATATCCGGGTCAACGAGTCACGTGAAGCCCGCGTCGGCCCGGACAGCGTCGCGCGTTCGTCAGCGTCCGGCTCAGGCCGCCATCCAGCCGCCGTCGACCATCAGATTGATGCCCGTCATGTATGTGCAATCGTCGCTCGCGAGAAACACGGCGGCATTGGCAACATCGAGCGGTTCGCCAAGACGGGGCATCGGGGTGCGGCTTCTCGAGTAGGCAAGTGCCTCGGGGTGCACTGCGTCCCCCCCGCGCCCGGTGAGGATCTTGCCCGGTGCGAGGGCATTGCAGACGATTCCTCGCGCCGCGTAGTCGGCGGCAATCTGACGGGTGATGTACGCGACCCCGGCCTTGCTCACACCGTAGGCGATGTCTCCCGGGCACGCGATCATGCCGTGTTGCGAGGAGAGATTGATGATGCGCCCGCGGGCATCGCCGCGGCGCTCCTGGGCGACCATCTGCGCCACCGCGCGCTTGCAGCCGAGGAACACGCCCTTGAGATTGACCGCCATTACCCGATCCCAGTCGGACTCGCTCGTCTCGAGCAACTCGGTGCCGGTGTAGATGGCCGCGTTGTTCACCATCACGTCCAGCGCCCCGTAGCGATTCACCGTCGCAGAGATCACCCGGTCGAGGTCGTCCCAGCTCGAGACGTCGGCCACCTCGAGCACTGCCTCGCCCCCCGACGCCTTGATGAGCGCCACCGTGGGCTCGCCCCCTTCGAGCGGCGTTTCGCCGAGGTCCATAACCACTACTTGCGCCCCTTCGGCGGCAAAACGCCGCGCAATCGCCCGCCCGATCCCGGACCCCCCGCCGGTCACGACCGCAACCTTGTCTTCCAGTCTCATCCGTTCCTCCGCATTTGGCGCCCGTTCGCTCTCATCTTATCCCCTTTGCCGTCTGACGCTCGCGCTCGGGAAGGCGAGCGCTAATCGCCGGCTCGGACGTGACGTGAGGTCAATCGGGCAGATTCGCGAGGATTCAGCCGGCTCAGCAAGCTCCCTGGAAATCGCGGTGCAATATGGGCTAGGGTGTCTCTAGGTCAGTGTGCTCGTTCGGCGTACCGCGCGAGGCCGGGGACGCGTAACGTGCTTGGCGCGTCCAGAGTCACCAGCAGGAAGAAGCGTACTAACCCGTCTCCTTGGGCAAGGAGCTTGCCATCTCACCGAGCGCGACCGCCGTCGTCACCACCGACAAAGCCCGCGCCAGCCGCGCGCCGCTGAGCGAGGCGAATCGACGCCCGCCGACGTCCGAGGACATCGGCCCATGAACTATCGCAAGGTGCTGGTCACCGGGGGGAGCGGTGGCCTCGGCTGGCACGTCGTAGCCAAGCTCGGCGCGCATCATGAGCCCACCGTTCTTGACCTCAATCCCCCGGCGCAGGATGTCCCGTACGTCCGCGGCGATGTGCTCGACATCGGGGTCGTGCGCAAAGCCTTGCGCGGTCAGGAGGCGCTCGTTCACCTCGCCGCCATCGACCTCGGAGTGCCGGCTGAGCCCGAGCAGTACTTCGGGGTGAACGTCATGGGCACCTGGAACGTCCTTCAGGCTGCGCACGAGGCCGGCATCGATAAGGCGGTGCTCGTCTCCAGCGTGGCCGCGAGCGGGCTGAGTGAGCTGCGCCCCGATTTCGTACCCGAGTACCTGCCGTTCGACGAGACTCACCCCGCGAAGCCGGTGCACCCGTATGCCGTCAGCAAGCGGGTGATGGAGGAGGTGGCGCAGAGCTTTGCACGACGGGGGAACATGACGGTCGTGTGCCTTCGGCCGGTCGTCATCGCGTTCGCGGCGCATGTGCCGACGATGATCGAGCGCAGCCGCAATCCGGCCCACCGCTGGCTTGCGGCCTACATCTCGCCCGAGGACACCGCCGAGGCGGTTAGCCGCACCCTCGACTATACGGACACCCGGTTTGAAGTTCTGTATCTGGCGGCGGAGGATTCGTGCTCGCCGGAGCCGACCCTCGAGCGCGCGCGCCGCTTGTTCGGCCGCCTGCCCGAGGTTCGCGACCGCGCGCTCTTCGAGCGCCGCCCGCGAGCGTCCATGGTCGATGCCGCGCGGGCGCGCAGGCGGCTCGGCTGGCACCCGACCTCGAGCTGGGATGCGATCACGAGTGCCGCGGATTAGGGGCAGATGCCGCCTGAGGCTATCCGAGTCGTTGCTCGAGTGCAGCTGCCTCGGCGCGGTGAATCCGCTCGGGGTGAAGGTCGGCCGCGACCAGCCTTCGCCACGATTCGGGCCGTGCCACTCAGCCTAGCCGTGCGAGATCTTTTCTCCGCGGCGCCGGCGCCCGCGTCCTTTGCAACGGGTACGCAACTGCGCCTTGCCAGCCAAATGGCACCTCGACGTTCGTGACGGCCACGGCCATTCCACCGCCGACGGCTTGGCCCATCCGCTGGACCAAGCGACTGGGTTACTTGTTGTTCCTGGTCGTATGCGCCGAGCTGGCGTTGCAAGGGTTCTACCGGTTCAATCACGGGGCATTTCTGTTCGAGCGGATAGCGCTGCCGATATTCGTCGCCGATCCGCACCGCGGCTGGGGGGTGAAACCAGGATTGGCTTATACGCACATCACCAATGAGTTCTCGGCTCGTCTTTATACTAACCGCGAGGGATTCCGGGTCTCGGAAAAGCGCGAGGAATTCTCTCTCGACAAGGATCCATCCCGCTACCGCATTGTGCTCCTGGGGCCCTCTTTCGCCTTCGGCTGGGCGGCAGATTTCGAGGACTCCTTTGCCGCCCGTCTCGAAGAAACCCTCGAGTCGGTCGGTCTTGCCCGCGGGCGCGATGTCGAGATTATCAATGCCGGTGTGCCCTCGCTGCCGCCCGCCAACAATCTGAACTGGTATAAACGCGTCGGGCGTGAGTACCGCCCGGACCTGGTCATCCAGCTGATGCACGGCTCGATGCTGGCCTACAATCGCGTGAGAAACACTCATCGGGTCGACGCCGCTGGATATCTCCTGCCCGCGCAGGTCTCTCGTCTCGGGCGAATCCGTCAAAGCGCCAAGCGTCTCGGGCTCGTGTTCTATTCGTGGAGCATCTACACCGAGCTGCGGGGGCGGTTGGGATCGACCGGCCGCGAAGCGGGACGCCCAGGCTCGGTCCGCACCGCCGACGTGGGAACGCCCGCGAACCGCCGTTTCGATCCGAAGCATCCCCAAGTCGCAGAGACCATCGCCTTCTTCGAGGATCTCCGTCGCGCCACCGAGGACAGTGGCGCGCGCCTCCTGGTGGTCTCGTTTCCGCCCGCGTACGGCATCCACCGGGAGGACGAGCGCCGCTGGAAGAACGACGGCGTGTGGAATGTCGAAGAGCTGGTCGGATACAACCGCGACTTCTGCGCTTACCTCAACCAGCATCGCTCGCCGTGCGTGGACATCCACGAGGACCTGCGCCGTGTCGCCGAGAGCAGCGGACAGCGGCTTTATTACTGGCTCGATACCCACTGGACTCCGTTGGGAAACCGCGTTGCGGCGCAGGCGGTGTCCAATCATCTCTCGTCGCATCTGCTCTAGTTCGAGCATCAGTGAGGGTACGGGCACGGAACGGCGGACAGGATACGGGCAACCCAGGCGCCGGAGTGCACGGCTTGGGCATTCGCGAGGTGGTGGGGCGGGCGGATGATCGTGATTGATGAGATCGAGTCGGCATCGAACGAAGGCTGGGGCTACCTCTCGGGGCGAATCCGGGGTGGGTCGGCGAGCCGAGCGGGTCTGGTTCCGCTGGCCCGGTCCCGCATGCCCGACCCCCGGAGATGTCCTCCTGCTCGCGGGCTTACGCACTGCTTCGCAACGCGGCGAAGACATCCGCCTCGAGGGCGTCGCTTCGCCTCGACTGCTCGCGAATCTGCCTCGGATCCTGGGCCTCTACCGTGCCTGGGATCCCCACCTGTCGCACATCGACGTGAAGACGGATACCGGACCAATGGCGCCGGTGCAGGGGGCGGTCAAGAGCAGGTTCAATCTTCACCGCCGGTGTCGACTCCTACTACACCTACCTCCGACACGAGCAGGAGATTGAGGCACTGGTCTTCGTCCACGAATTCGACGTGCGGCTGCACGAGACGCGTCTTCGAGATCCAGTGGCCGCGTGC
>JBFHLI010000282.1:0-4358 GCA_041594935.1 Gammaproteobacteria bacterium
AATGCTCGGGAATCGAGCCATGCAAGCTTCAGACGATCGGAAAAAGCAGCGCCGGGGCATCTATCTATTGCCCAACTTGTTCACTACGGGCGCCTTGTTTGCGGGTTTCTACGCAATCGTCGCGGGGATGTCGGGCCGCTTCGAGGCGGCGGCGGTCGCAATTTTTGTGGCCATGATTCTCGATGGGGCCGACGGTCGCATCGCACGTCTTACGAACACCCAAAGTGCGTTCGGCGCCGAGTACGACAGCCTCGCCGACGTCATTTCTTTCGGTCTCGCCCCGGCTCTGGTGGCGCATCAGTGGTCCCTGTCGCTGCTCGGCAAGATCGGTTGGCTGGCCGCGTTTTTTTATGCGGCTGCGACCGCGCTGCGCCTTGCGCGCTTCAACACCCAGCACGGGACGGCGGACAAGCGCTACTTTCAGGGGCTGCCCTGCCCGATGGCCGCTGCGGTAATGGCAGGCTTGTTCTGGTTCGCGACGGCGAGAGGGTTCAGCGGCACCGACCTGGTCGGGGTCACTTTCGCGCTGACGGTGGGAACCGGCGTGCTGATGGTGAGCAACATCCGTTTCCATAGCTTCAAGGAGGTGGACCTGCGGGGCCGCATTCCTTTCATGGCGCTGCTTGCCATCGTTGTGGTGTTCGTGTTCGTGTCGAGTGACCCACCGCTCGTGCTATTTTCAGTCGCCTTGTTCTACGCGGTCTCCGGTCCCCTTCTGACGCTCTTCCAAATTCGCCGCCGGCGCGCGGAACGCAAGGCTGCAAGCAGTGCGGCCGATGGCATCAGCAAGGGTCGGTGAGGGGTCTTGGAAACGTGCACAATCCTCGCTATTATTAACGCCCACAGTGGTAAGAACGGCTGCTCGCATGGTGATGCGCCGCGATTTTTTGAGATTTAATGCTCCTTGCAGAATCGGGCCGATTCTCTGTCGCCCCGTGCCAGCGTCTCTAGCACTTCTCCTGTCGCTTCGACTGCTGCCTTAGGGCAGCCAAAATCGACCCACATCGTCCGTCCCGGACCAAACGATTCTAAACGAGGCCCCCCTGGGGAGCCCCGACCGGCGTAAAGCGTATTGTGTCGGTGCCGACACGATTGCGCGCAAGGAGCCAGATCATGACCGATAAGTTGATCATTTTCGACACGACTCTCAGAGATGGTGAGCAGAGCCCTGGCGCTTCGATGACCCGAGAGGAGAAGGTTCGAATCGCCGCGTTGCTCGAGCGCATGCGGGTGGACGTCATCGAGGCGGGCTTCCCGGTTGCCAGCAACGGCGACTTCGAGGCAGTGCGAGCGGTTGCGAATCTGGTCAAGAGCAGCACCGTGTGCGGTCTCGCCCGGACTCTAGATAAGGACATCGACCGGGCGGCCGAAGCACTTCGCGGTGCGTCCTCCCCCCGGATTCACACGTTCATTGCGACCTCACCCATCCACATGCAGAAGAAGCTGCGCATGGCACCCGAGCAAGTGCTCGAAGAAGCGGTTCGGGCGGTCAAGCGTGCGCGAAACTACACGGACGATGTCGAATTCTCTCCCGAGGACGCGGGGCGTTCGGAGCCTGACTTCTTGTGCCGGGTGATCGAGGCGGTGATCGAGGCAGGGGCGAGAACCGTCAACATTCCGGACACGGTTGGATACACGTTGCCACATCGCTTCGGCGAGCTCATCGGGGAGCTCATTGAACGGGTTCCTAACTCGGACCAAGCGGTCTTCTCCGTCCACTGTCACAATGACCTGGGGTTGGCCGTCGCCAACTCGCTCTCGGCCGTCATGCACGGTGCGCGCCAAGTCGAGTGCACGATTAATGGGCTAGGGGAGAGAGCCGGAAACGCGTCGTTGGAGGAGGTGGTGATGGCCGTACGCACCCGGCAGGACGAGTTCACCTGCGATACCGGCATCGATACCACTCACATCGTCCCCGCCTCCCGGCTGGTGTCCAATATCACCGGATTCCCGGTACAGCCCAACAAGGCGATCGTGGGGGCAAACGCTTTCGCGCATGAGTCCGGAATTCACCAGGACGGCGTCATAAAGAGCCGGGAGACCTATGAGATCATGCGCGCGCAAGATGTGGGCTGGCAGGCCAATCGCATGGTTCTTGGGAAACACTCAGGGCGTAATGCCTTTCGGTCGCGTCTCGAGGAGCTCGGGGTCTATTTCGGCTCGGAGGAAGAGCTCAACGCCGCGTTCCGACGGTTCAAGGATCTCGCCGACAAGAAGCACGAGATTTACGATGATGACCTTCAGGCTCTGGTGACCGACGCCGCGATCACAATGGAGCACGAGCGTTACCGCCTGGTTTCGCTGCGGGTCTGTTCGGAGACGGGTGAGACGCCGCAAGCGCGCGTGACGGTGAGCGAGGACGGCGTGGAGAAGCACGGAACCGCGCAGGGCGACGGGCCGGTCGACGCGGCCTTCAAGGCGATCGATACTGTGGTGCGAAGTGGTTGCGAGCTGCAGCTTTACTCGGTGACCGCGATCACGGGCGGCACCGATGCGCAGGGCGAGGTGACGGTGCGCGTTGCTAAGGATGGTCGTATCGTGAACGGCCAGGGCGCGGACACCGACATCGTAATCGCATCCGCCAAAGCGTATGTCCACGCGCTGAACCGCATGCTCGTCCCGGAGACCCGGACCCATCCTCAGGTGTAGGTCGGTGAGTCAGATAGAGCAGCGCCGACGTTACCTGCTTGCGATGGGGATCGTTCCCTGGGTGCCGCGTGGCGCGGGGCCCGGGCCCGTTTCGCGCGTGGAATCGCCATCCGACGCCGGTTCGGTCAGTGCGCTGGAGTGGCCGGAGCTATCGGCGAGGGTTGCCGGCTGCGAGCTCTGCCCGCTGCACGGCACGCGAACCCAGACCGTCTTCGGGGTGGGGGACCGGCAGGCGGAGTGTCTGGTGGTAGGGGAGGCGCCCGGGGCGGAGGAAGACCGGCGCGGAGAGCCGTTTGTGGGCCGGGCGGGCCAGTTGCTCGATGCTATGCTTTACGCGGTTGGATTGCGGCGCGAGCAGGTGTACATCGCCAACATCCTCAAGTGTCGACCGCCTCGTAATCGTGACCCCCGTCCGGAGGAGGTTCAGTGCTGTGAACCCTATCTGCTGCGGCAGATCGAGTTGCTTCAACCTCGAGTCATCCTCGCGGCCGGGCGTATCGCCGCGCAAAATATTCTTCGAAGCGACACGCCGATCGGTCGGCTTCGCGGGGCTCGGCATGTTCATCCGACCCTCGGCATCCCGGTGGTGGTAACCTATCATCCCGCCTATCTATTGCGGTCGCCGCTGCAAAAGCGCAAATCCTGGGAGGACCTGAGGATGCTGCGTGACATTCTCGACGGTTGAGAGCGTGTCGAACTGGCTAGGCACCAAGTTACGCGCCGTTCGCCGCCCTACGGGCTCACTTTCTGTGGTCTCGGCGGCCGAGATGCGGCCGATGAGAGAGTCCGACCTGGCCGTAGTTCTCGCGATCGAGCGAGGCGCGTATCCGTTCCCCTGGTCGCAGGGCATATTCCGGGACTGCCTACGAGTAGGGTATTGCTGTTGGGTGATCGAGACCACCGCCGCGCCGCAAGGCTACGGGATCATGTCGGTAGGAGCGGGCGAGTGTCATATTCTCAACCTGTGCATTCGCCCGCAGTCACAGCGGCAGGGTCTCGGGAGGACTCTGCTGTCGCATCTGCTGGGGGTGGCCCGGAGTCACCATGCGCTCACCGCCATGCTCGAGGTTCGACCTTCCAATGAGCCGGCGCTGCGACTCTACCAGGACATGGGGTTCAACGAGGTCGGGGTGCGCCGCGCCTATTACCCTAGGGCCGGCGGGCGGGAAGATGCGCTCATTCTGGCAACCGAGCTTTGCCCCTCATGAGGTGCTCGTCGGCCCGGCGAGCAGCCGGTCAATCTCTTTGCGCAGTTGCTCGGACCGGCGGAGGACCGACTCAACGTCGTCGTTGCTGGCGGCCACATCGAGCGCGTCGCTTGCAGCTTTGAGCCCGGTGGCGCCGCAGTAAGCAGCTCCGCCCGAGAGCTTGTGCGCCAATCGGGCTACGCGCGCCAGATCCGCTTCGGCGACTGCTGCCACGATATCGCGCCGGTGCTGGGGAAGCTCGGACGTGAGCATCCTAACCAGCTCGTCCGCGAGTGCCCGGTCACCGTCGGTAACTCTCTCGAGCAGGTCCGGATCGAATCCTGCGCGGCTCATCGAGACGCATGAGTCGAGCCGTCCAGCCCCACCCATACCCCGTTGCGTTCATACTCGATTTCGACGCAACCGAATTCCCGTCCGTACTCATCGAGCGGCTCGCGCCCGGCGTACGTGCCGTAGATATAGCCGTTGAATTCCGATTCGCCGTGGTGATTGAGGAGACGG
>JBFHLI010000283.1:0-4357 GCA_041594935.1 Gammaproteobacteria bacterium
AAGAGTAAGACGCCGGGGGCGAACCGTCGCCGTGGGTGTGCAAGATCTCCGAGCGAGAGTACTTGGTGAGTGCCCGCATCGAGCTCAATCGACTGGAAGAGCGGTTGGGATTGCAGCTCACGAAGGGTAACTACACGACCCTCGCCGGGTATCTTCTCGGCAAGGCGCGCGAGGTACCGGGGGTCGGGGCGGTCATCGAGTCGGACGGCGTCACTTTCGCCGTCAAGCGGGCCACCCCGCAGGCGATCCAGAAGGTGAGACTGCGCTGGTGAGCGGGCGCCAACGTGAGGTTGGCGCAGGCATCAATCGAGGCGCAAGCGCGCGGGCGCAGCCCGTGCGGGAGTTTGGCCGGCCGTCTCCGGGTCAGCTTTGATCGACGTGGGTCGTGCGGCGGGGGCGGCGACGGCGGTTGCGACCGAAAATCTGTCGTGGGGTGGCGGAAAATTTCTCAGCAAGCGTATCGTTGATCACCCGCATGATGTCGAGATAGACCTTCTCCTTGCTCTGATTCTCGATGATCGGTATGTGGGCCCGGTCCGCATCCGAGAGCAGGATGGTCTGGAGCTGCCACAGGTGTTCGAAGTTCTTGAGATAACGTTTTGCTCGCCGATGCGGCACTTCGCTCCCCCGACCTCGTATCTGGCTTCGCAGCTGCTCCGGGTTGAGCACTGCGAGCATGACCGGGACCACCACCGCATCGGTGCCCTCCGGCACCGTGTCGACAAGTGAGGCTTGAATGTGCACACCCTCGAGGATGAGCGACACCCGCTCACGCAGCGCTCGATTCAACACCGCTTCGCACGCGACGGCGAGGAGCTCGGCCTGCGCATAGTAGCCATCCGCGAGGTGGTCCTCGCTATCGCTGGCGCCCGGCAGGGCTCGCCACGCCTCGAATGACGACTGGTGCAAGACCGGTAGCAGGCGTTCCGGGATCATCATCCGCATCACCTCACGCAGCATGTCGGTCGACTGGGTGCGGACGATGTCCAGTCGGTTGGCGACCGCGGTAGCCGTGGTGCTCTTGCCGCAGCCGGCGGTGCCTCCGATCAGCAGGATCAGAGGCCGTCCGCTGTGGGCGAATTCGGTCCACACCAGATAGCGATGGGCCGCCTCCGGCGCCATCTCGTGCTTCAGGCACTCGTAGGTCAAGCCGTCAAGGTGATGAGATTGGATGACGAATCTTTGCCTATCGATGAGGTGGGCATAAAGCGCCTGGGTGACCTCCCCCGCATCGGTGGAGGGTAGCCCCGAGCACTCGAGTGCTCGCTGGTGGCGGGTGCGGGAAAATGGCAGCCGGCGGCCGTCCTCGTACTCAACGAGGACCGGCGTGAGCGACTGTCGCGGTGTCTGGTAGCGCTCGGCCACGCTTCGGTTTCCGGATCGGCGCAGATGGCGGATGACGGTCGCGCGCAGCTTGCGGGTGGTGATGGTCGTCTCGTCCCCGCGCTCGTCCCCGAGTTCGTCCCGCACCTCCGAGGCGAGCCGGTAGGCCTCATCGAACGGCACGCCCGAATCCTGGAGGGAACGAGTGAGAATACCCCGCAGAAAGGGAATCGTGGTTTGCTGCTCGGAGTCGATGACTAGGATCTTGGCCATGGAACGTATCGCGTTGCTCGAGGGTTTTCCCGGACCTGCGCGTCGATAGATGACTTTCTGTCGCGACCTATCACCGGTTGCGGGAGTTTGATCGATTTGGGGGCAACAATCGAGGCCTGGCTTGCCCGTAACCAAAAATTAACAATCGCCCGGCCGTCTTGACACGGCCCGGTCGTTCTGACGAATCGAGACAGCGCGCTACCGAATTTCCTTGCGACGCCGCTGAGGCCCGGGGGGGCGCTACTTCCCGCTGAGATTACCCTCCCGATTCGCCCATTCTACCAGGGGCTCAGTACGGTAGAGCTGCGGCACCATGCGCTCCCCAATCCCAGTGAACACGGCCACTTCCTCCGCTCGCGAGCTGTACACCACGTGATGACCGGCAACCCGGCCGGCATCGAGCCAAAAGCTCGCGTCGTCGGAGCGCGGATAGTGTCCTACGACGAACGGCACGCCGGTTCCCAAGCCGAGTGCCTTGCGGAATCGGCGCACGTCGCCTCCGGCGTAGCCGCCAGGGTAGCCCGGGGTGCGTTGCCGGGTCCAGGTGAGCTCGTGAACGAGGTGCGGGGAACGGCGGGCGTTCACGATCATGTCCATGCTGACCTTGCTCTGGGGCGGGCCGGCGTGGCACGCGCAGAAACGCGGCGAGAACGCGACGAGCGGGCATCGCTCGTAGAACGATTCCATTTGTTGGCGGTACTCCTCACTTCTCAGCTCGACGAGGTGCTTCGCCCACAGCAAGCCCTGGGGCGTCCCGCGCTTGGTGACGGTGGGGGAAAAGCTGTCGTGGTTGCCGGTGAGGAAGAACACGCCGCTCGGAAATCTGAGCTTCAGCTTGAAGATGAGGTCCATTAGCAGCACCGAGCCGTCCATCTCCTCGAGTGCGTCCGGATCGTCGGAGTGCACCGCATCGCCGAGAATGACGAGCGCGGCGCTACCTCGCTCGATTGAGTCGATGAATCCATTGTGGCTGAGCAGGGTGACGAGATTGTCGACCTTGCCGTGGAGGTCTCCGACCAGGACTGGGATGACCGCCGCGGCAAGCTCGACCGCCGCGCCCGGCGCTCCATCGGAATCTGCGGGCCGGTTGGGCTCGCGCTCCTGCAACCGACTGACCTCCGCCAGCAGGCTCAGCGCATCGGCCGCTGGCAGCGGCCTCAGCGGACCCCCAAAGATCTCGACGACGCGGCGCAGCGCGCGGCGGCGGCGCTCCAAGAACTGGTCGGCAACGCGCGAGTCCACCAACGAGACCTTGGCGTTCGCTTTCGCGTCTGCGGCCAGCCCCCGCAACACCACGCTTTGGTCCTGATAACTGATCGCGAGCCCACGGTGCGAGCCGCTCATCTGCCCGCCCAGGAGAGTACCCCAGCGCTCGTTGTGCCCGTCGATCCGAAGCTTGCTTCCGGGCGTGATTCTCGCGAAGTCGCCTATCCCCTCGTAGTATCGCTTCTCGTTGAGGAGGAGAAGATCGTGGGGCGGGCTCGCTGCACGATCTTCGTGCATTGGAAGATCGGGCTGAAGGTCGAGCGTCTCCGCCCCGACCTCGATTCGATAGGCCCGACCCGAAAGTGTCAGTTCAATTCCGCGCCGGGAGAGACGAGTGCTGCTCGATGCGCCTAACTCGACTCGCTCCGGCTCCTTCACAAGGTGGCGGGACACGCGCGTGAGCCAGGATCCAACGCTTGGCGGTGGCTTCGAATCGAGCTCGGGACCCTCAGCGGAGAAATTCGCCTTCGGGTCGACAATGCGTCTGGGCGGCCCCTGGAACGACTTGCGCACGATTACCTCGACGCCGCCGCGATGCAGTCGCAGCGCGACCGTCTCGTAGGCGCGCACCTGGGCCACGACCTGGGCGAGTGTCAGACCGACGTCGACCGGATGAGTGCCTTCGCGCGCTCTTGCCCTGCAGATCAGGTAGACCTCTTCCGGGGGCAGGAGCTGGAAGTCGAACACGTACCGTCCCCGCCAGTCGAGGCTGAAGAACCCCTGCTTGCTCGGGGGTATCCGGATGCTTTGCACCGCGACCTCGGTGGGCGCCTCGAGCCACGCCTTGTCGAAAACCGATTGGCTGGTCGGGTGGCCCACGAAGGGGATTCCGAGGTGGACCTCGCGCGGTCTGAAGGTGAGCATCCGGTCGTGCCACCAGTCCGACGCCAGGTCCAGGAAACCTTCCTCCGGCCACCCACCGAGCTTGCTCACCAGGGCGCTCTTACCGCTGCCGGGAGGTCCGGTGACGATGAGCTGCCGAAAGCGAACCGCCGCAGGAACTGCGATTCCCCGCTCCAGCCTGACCTCGGCGATCTCCTCGGTATCGAGTGACATCGAATGCCCTACGATAGCCAATACGAATGCCCGACGCCGGCAGGATCGCCGGCGCCGAGCATTCTAATTGTACCCCGCGTGCGCCGCCGGCCGGTTAGCTGAACATTCCCTTCAACATGAAGAAGATCAGCGCCGAGAGAACCCCTCCGATCGGCAGGGTCACCAGCCAGGAAACCACGATGCCGCCGATGACTCGAAGGTCGATGGCTCCGACTCCGCGTGCGAGCCCGACCCCGATCACGGCGCCAACCGCGATGTGGGTGGTGGATACCGGCAGGCCGGTGCGAGAGGCGAGCACCACGGTGGCGGCGGCGGCCAGCGTGGCGCAGAAGCCGCGGCTCGGGGTGAGCTCGGTGATCCTCGAGCCGATCGTCCTCATCACGGGATAGCCCAGGGTCGCCAGGCCGAGCACGATGCCGGCGCCGCCCAGGAGCAGCAT
>JBFHLI010000284.1:0-4288 GCA_041594935.1 Gammaproteobacteria bacterium
AAGTCCGGGCACGCGTAGCCGAGCCAGCGACCGGGTAGACTTGCCGCGGAAACAAATTGCACCGCGCCCGGACCGCCCAAATCGGTTCGTTTTCTCATCGCTCTCAGAAGCTTAGTCACGAGCGGCGAGGCGCCTTGGTGAAATATCCGGGTTAACCGTCGCCCCTTTCGGCCCGCGTTGCACAGGGCAGGCACTGGGTAGCGGCGGGGTCCACGCGCAATCGCTCGATGCCGATGGGGTCATCGCAGGCGAGACAATACCCGTAGTCCCCGGAATCCATCCGCGCCAGCGCGGTCCCGATCCGCTGCAGCTCGCGCTCACGACGGCGATCGGATTCGCGCGCCATCTCCTGGTGCTGCATGGCATCCATGCGGGACAACCTCCCCACCCTGGCCTGGTCGAGCTCCACCGGCCGCGACGCGTCCTTGGCGCTCTCGGCCACGCCCGCGAGCGCGGCTCGCCGCTCGAGAAGCCGCCCTCTAAGGGCGGCGATGTCCTCATCATCCATCACGCATGCGCACTCCTGCGGCTTCATCGGCGCGGCCATCGACCGGCCCCACCGGATGGTTTATCGTCCGCACCCACCGAGGTCCCCCGATCCAGCGAGCGCTGATGCCGTTTGCCGCCTATCTCGAGCTCGCCGCCGCCAACCGAGCCCTCATTGCCTTCGGCTTCGTGATGGCGTTCGGTTCGAGCTTTGGCCAGACCTTCTTCATCGGGATTTTCGGCCCCGAGATCCAGCGCGAGTTCGGCCTGAGCCATACCGCGTGGGGAACGATCTACATGCTTGGCACCCTCGCGAGCGCCGCCCTGCTTCCCTGGAGCGGCAAGCAGATCGACCGCCTCCACCTGCGCGACTATGCCCTCATGGTGTGTTTCCTGCTGGTCGCGGCATGCCTCGTCACCTCGCTCGTGGCGGGCGCACTGAGCCTCACGCTGGCCATCTTCCTGCTGCGACAGTCAGGGCAGGGGCTGATGAGCCACGTGGCGCTCACGAGCATGGTACGTTACTTCGATGCCCATCGGGGTAGAGCGATCGCGGTCGCCACCCTGGGTTTCGCCGCCGGAGAGGCGCTGCTGCCGTTCGTTGCGGTGCTTGCGATCGGTTGGATCGGCTGGCGTTGGTCGTATGCATCGATCGCCCTGATCGTCGCGGTCGTCCTCGTACCAGGGGTCATGCGCCTTCTCAAGGGCCACGATGCCCGGCATCGGGCGCACCTCGAGCGCCTGGCCGAGCACGCGGCGCGAGGTGAGCCCGTGCGCCGTTCCTGGTCGCGCGCCGAGGTGCTGCGGGACTCGCGCTTTTATCTGCTCCTGCCGGGAATTCTCGCACCGCCGATGGTGCTCACTGCCATGTTCTTTCACCAGCTCAATCTGGCCGATGCGAAGGGGTGGACCCACGCCTGGATCACCGCAAGCTACGTCATCTATGCCGTCACCACGGTCGTGACCTCGTTGAGCGTCGGCCCCCTCATCGACCGCGTGGGCGCGTTGAGACTGGTGCCCGTGATGCTGAGCCCGCTCACCCTGGCGCTGTTGGTGGTGGCCGTGTTCGACTCCGCTTTCTCTGCCTGGCCGTATCTCGCCCTGGCCGGCCTCAACACCGGATTCGCGCATACCGCGGTCTCGGCGATGTGGGCGGAGGTCTACGGGGTCGGCAACCTCGGTGCCATCAAGGCCCTGGTCACCGCGCTCGGCGTATTCGCCTCCGCTCTCGGCCCGGTCACGATGGGCGCCCTCATGGATCTCGGGATGCCGATCGAGCGTGTGTGCCTGCTGTTCGCCGGGTACACCGTGGTCGGTGCCCTTCTGATTACCCTCGCGATTCGATCTCCGGTGGATGCCGCACCAAGATGAGCGCCCGGATCGCGCTCGGGGACACCCTGACTCCGCCGGACGCCCATGCCGAGAATGTGAACTTTAGTAAATCGTCCGGCCCCCGGGGACGGGCTGATTTTCCCTCAAGAGTCTTATTTTCCTGAGATTTTTCTCATCCTAGAGGTTCTACTTCATCGCACCGGCACGCGCGCAGGGGTTGAAGGCCCCGGTGCCGGTCCATACACTCCGCCCCCCTGACCGAGGTCGGTCGGAACCGGGAACCGTAGCGGGGCCGTCAGTCGTCGGTGATCGGAACCTGAGCGAGCAGTTCGAAATTGGGTGGAGGAGAGCAGGGCATGCTGGACGAATTCAAGAAGTTTGCGATGCGTGGCAACGTCGTAGATATGGCGGTCGGCATCATCATCGGGGCCGCATTCGGCAAGATCGTGAGCTCCTTCGTGAGCGATGTGATCATGCCGCCGATCGGGCTGCTGATGGGAAATGTCGACTTCTCCAGTCTGTTCATCAATCTGAGCGGTGAGGCCTACGCCTCCCTGGCGGCCGCCAAGGAAGCGGGCGCGCCCACCATCAACTACGGCGTGTTCATCAACACGGTGCTCGATTTCGTCATCGTCGCATTCGCGATCTTCATGGTCATCAAGGGGATGAACAAGCTCAAGGAGAAGGAGGCGGAGGAGCCGCCGAAGGAGCCGACCACCAAGGAGTGTCCAGAGTGCCTGTCGGAAATCCCGATAAAGGCGACGCGCTGCGCGCACTGCACCGCGACCGTGGCCTGAGCCGGGCCCTTCGAACGACAGCCTCGAAAATTAGAAACCTACAGGAGTCAATGGAAAATGAAGCGTTCAATCATCATCTTTAACACCGGAGTGCTGGCGGTCGCCCTCGGCGGCTGCACCACGATGGAGCCGATGGACGACTTGGCGGCGAAGAATGCCGAGCTCCAGGCGAGCGTGAGCAAGCTGGAGACGGATCTCATGACCCGCGACCAGGCTTTGAGTGCGGAGCAGATGAAGCTTAGCGAGTACGAGCAGCGCCTGCGCATGGCGGAGACCCAGACCGGCGAGCCCAACCTGCCGCCCAACGCCAAGCCCGGTGAGTGCTATGCGCGGGTGTTCACTCCGCCGAAGTACGAGACCGTCGCCAAGCAGGTGCTCAAGCAAGCAGCGGATGAGAGGGTGGAGGTGGTGCCGGCACAGTATCGGTGGGCCGAGGAGCAGGTGCTGGTCAAGGAGGCGTCGACGCGGCTCGAGGTGATCCCCGCCAAGTACAACACAGTGGAGGAGCGGGTTCTGGTGAAGGAGGCGTCGGAAGAGCTGGTGAGCGAGCCTGCCGTCTACGCGAACGAGGTCGAGAAGCTGCTCGTGCGCCCGGCCTACACCACCTGGAAGAAGGGCCGGGGTCCGATCGAGAAGATCGACGACACCACCGGCGAGATCATGTGCCTGGTGGAGGTGCCGGCCGAGTACAAGACGATCACCAAGCGCGTGCTGGTAAAGCCTGCCACCACCCGCAAGGTGACGATCCCAGCCGAGTACAGGACGGTGAAGAAGCGGGTCATGGCCGAGCCACCGAAGACGGTGACGGTGGAAATCCCGGCGGAGTACCGCACGGTGCGCGTGAAGAAGCTGGTGACCCCTGCCAAGGAGCAACGCATTGCCATTCCTGCGAGCTACGAGACGGTTACCGAGCAGAAGCTCGTCTCCGGCGGGAAACTGCAGTGGCGCTCAATTTTGTGTGAGACCAACACGACTCCGGACGTCGTGACCTCACTGCAGCGCGCGCTGCGCAAAGCCGGGTACAACCCGGGCATGGTGGACGGCATCCTCGGCGATCGTACGATGGAAGCGGTCCAGGCCTACCAGCGTGCCAAGGGCCTGCCGCGAGGCGAGCTCACGATGCAGACCTTGCGCTCACTCGGGGTGGTCGCGTCTAACTAGGCGCTCTCCAGAAGGAAACCAGCGCCCGCACTGCTCGCAGTGCGGGCGCTCCTTTCCGGCCACCGCGCCGGATGACCGGAGCGGCGTCGTGGCACAACCCTGTTCCCCGGAATCACCAACGGTTGAGCTTCACTTCGCCCGTGCGGCTGAAAGACGCGCCGGCGAAAGGTCGCGTCGATGCCGATGTCAGGCGAAGGGGCACTCATCCACGGAAGGCAGTACAATCCCGCCCGGGGGTAGCTTCTCGGCGAGGGCCGGGACGAGCGCGGTGATCCACGAAGGCCAGTCGATGCCGTGCTCGGAACGTTTTCAGGGCTAACCGGTCGGGGCTCAGGTCGCGATCTCGGTCCACCCGCTGTGCGCTCAAGGGCACCTCGGCCGGCTCGGTCTGGGAGCCTGGCAGACCCCGGACGACTCACGGCACCTTCGCGTGACCGCAAGAAATTCTAACCGGCAACTAGCCGAACCATTCGAGAGACGAGATATGAACTACAAGATTGAAGAGATAGAGG
>JBFHLI010000285.1:0-4286 GCA_041594935.1 Gammaproteobacteria bacterium
ACGCCGCCGCGGCGGGGTGCAGCGCTGCAAGGGCTCGACGATCACCGCGGCGAGTTCGGGGGCGTGCGTCTCGATGAGGTGCGTGGTCAGTGCCAGGTCGTTGAACGGCGCCACCAGGATCTGTCCTACGGTCTCGTCGGTCAGACCGGCGCTAGAGGGCTCCGGGGTGGGGAAATCTCGCAGGCGCTGCGGGAACAAGCTGGTGACCCCGACCTCATTAGCGCCGTGATAGGCGCCTTCGAACTTGAGGGTCTTGTCGCGTCCGGTGAACGCCCGGGCGAGGCGCTGGCAGTACATGGTTGCCTCGGTACCCGAGGCGCAGAAGCGGACCTGCTCGCAGGCGGGACTCAGCCGGCACAGCTCCTCGGCGAGCGTGAGGGCATGCTCGTTGATGTAGGCGAAATTCGAGCCG
Source organism: Gammaproteobacteria bacterium (assembly GCA_041594935.1). Taxonomy (GTDB): domain Bacteria; phylum Pseudomonadota; class Gammaproteobacteria; order HK1; family HK1; genus JBFHLI01. The sequence goes on from JBFHLI010000285.1 coordinate 413, forward strand.
CGCTCGGCCTGGCTCACCACTGCCGCCACCACCTTGGGATGCGCGTGCCCGACCAGCACCGTGCCCCAGCCCATTGAGAAATCGATGTAGCGCTTGCCGGTGGAGTCCCACAGCTCGGCTCCCCGGCCCCGGCTGATGACGATGCTGAGCTCGGGGGGAAGGTTGAACTCCCCGTTGGACCCAGCCGGAAAGACCTGCAGTGAGCGCGATACGCTCGGTCCGGTCATGGGTCGATCTCCTCACGAGAACGCAGCCCTAGAATATCGCGCGGCGCGGTCGCTGGCTATGTTTTCGCGGCCGGAGGACCGTCCCCGACGGGAAGGACTTTGAACCTCGTCACAGTTCGGGAGTCGTGCCTTGACCGGGTATCGCAGCGTCACTATAAACCGCAATCCGCCGGCGACGAGTGCCTTCGGGCGGGGCGAGGCATGTGCCCGCAACGACGTACGCATCCTGCTAGCAAATAACACTACCGTGGAGAGATGTCCTTGAAAGATCAGACCGCCGTTCGCGTCCTCGAGTACCCCGCACGCGCCCCTTCGAGGCCTGCGAAGCGGGGTCTCGCCTGGCTGGAGAAACCGGTCATTGCGCTGGTGCGCGCCGTCGTGCTCCGCCGTCGGCGCCAGGCCGCGATCATCGAGCTCGCGCAGCTCGACGATAACCACCTCCGTGACCTCGGGCTGGACCGAGGCCAGATCCCGGAGTTCGTCGACTCGCTCATCGCGAACGGAGACGGTCGGCTGCTCGACCGGGTGTCGGCCCCAACCGAGTCTCACCTCGGCGCTTGACCGCGGTCATTCGCCGGACCTAACGGAGCGGGGTATGCCTACTCGTAGATGGCGGTGACGCGCCAGTTACCGTGCACGAGTGACATGCGAACGTGGGTCGGATCCTCCCCCAGCTCGCCGATGCGCACCAGAAAGCGGTCCCAGGACTCGAAGAAGGCGTAGCTCACTTGGCTCATGAAGGGGCCGTCTCGCGTGAGGGCGCGTCGGGTCCAGTCCAGATCGACCAGCTGATCGACGGTGCGGTCGCCAAGCTCGGTGACCTGCTCCTTGACCCAGCTGAGCAGCTTGCCGGGCTCTTGGCCAAGCGTATCGGCTACCTCGCGGTCGAGGCCGCGCTTGAGCTCGGCCCGAATCGCCGATAGGTCCACCAGTCGATTCAAGGTCGCACGATCGTCCTCGGCGAGGGCGCGGTCGAGCCGATAGACGTAGACATAGGGCCAGGCCGCATACACGGCGACCAGGAACGCTAACCCTGCAACGATCGCTTTCATCCCGTCCTCTGCGCAGTGGCGGGCGAATCCGAACGCCCGAACCGGGGTACCATTGTCGATGTTAGAGGGAGGCATCGGCGCCAACAACCGAGGCCCAGAGCGAGAGCCCTGCATCGAGCCCTCTCACGACCGCGAGGGAAGAGCGCACCGTACCGATGAGCGAGCCGACGAGTCGGACGTGGGTCTGGCGTTTCGATACGCCACCCGAATCCATCTGGCGTATCCTCGCCGATACCGCGAGATTCAACGAGGCGGCCGAGCTGCCCAAGCAGGATATCGACGAGACCCCGCGGTCGGACGGCTCGGTGGTCTACCGAGCCCGGGCGCGACTCGGACCGTTCACCCTGCGCTGGGAGGAAAAACCGGTAAACTGGGTGCACGCGCAGTGGTTCGAGCACTGCCGGTATTTCGAAGGCAGTCCCTTCGAGTATCTCTGTGCGCGCCTCAGACTGATGCCCGAGGGCGCGGGCTGTCGCTGCGAGTACACCGCGGAGGTGAGCCCGCGGAACTGGCTCGGCCGCACCATGCTCCGGGCTGGATTTCTCAGCCAGGTGGGGCGCACGTTTGCGCCGCTCGCCAAGAGCGCGGGCGACTGTGCGCTCGGTCGACGCGATACGCCTTTCGACTGCAAGCCGCCCCGGTTGGCCCCGGGGGCCCGCGCCCGAGTGGGCGAGCTGGCGGAGAAGATAGAGGCGACACCCCATGGCCACGGGCTCGCGGCCGCGCTCGGCGACTACGTGCTCGAGCGTCAGGAAGTGGACCTTTGGTCGATCCGCCCGCTCGCGCTCGCCCGCCAATGGCGGGTCCCCGAGCGCCACGCGATCGAGCTTTGCCTGCAGGCGGTCAAGGAGGGTCTGCTCGGCCTGCGCTGGGACCTGCTCTGCCCCCGCTGCCAGGTGGCAAAGGCATCTGCGCTCGCCCTCGATCAGCTTCCGAGCGGCGCCCATTGTCCAACCTGTAACATCGACTACACCCGCGAGTACTCCGACAACGTCGAGCTCGCGTTCCATCCGGCCCACGCGATTCGGGCCATCGAAAGCGGTGAGTACTGCCTGTTCGGGCCGATCAGCACCCCCCACATCAAGCTCCAGCTGACCCTTGCGCCGCAGCAAAGCCGGGCGCTCGAGGTGGAGCTCGCGCCGGGCCTGTATCGGGCGCGGACCCTGGAGCCGGGGCCGGAGCAGTCTTTCGAGTGGCGGGGCGAGGGCTTCCCGCGCGTGAGTGTGGAGGACGGGGAGGTCGCCATTGGCCCCCCCGACGAGGCGGGCATGGTGAGGCTAGAAAATCATACGCAAACGTCGCTCACCGTGATCGTGGAGGAGCGCGCCTGGGCGCGAGACGCGCTCACCGCCAAGCGAGTGTTCAGTCTGCAGGCGTTCCGGGACCTGTTCGACGAGGACGTGCTTCGCCCGGGTGATCACGTGGAGGTCGATCACGTCTCGATCATGTTCACGGATCTCAAAGGCTCGACTGCGCTCTACGAGCGGGTCGGCGACCCGCAAGCCTACGCCCTGGTTCGCGAGCATTTCGCAATCCTCGGAAAAGCGGTGCGGCAGCACAACGGCGCCATCGTGAAGACAATCGGCGACGCGATCATGGCCTCGTTCGACAATCCGCTCGATGCCTTCGAGTGCGCGCTCGAGATCCAGGATGATTTCGATGCCTTCAACCGCACGTCCGCGCGCGAGCCGGCCATCATCAAGGTGGGGCTGCACGTCGGGCGCTGTCTGTCGGTCACTTTGAACAACCGGCTCGATTACTACGGAACCGCCGCCAACAAGGCGGCTCGACTGCAGGGACAGAGCGAGGGCGGTGACATCGTCATGTCACCGGAGTTTGCGGCTGACCCCGCGATCGCCGCCCGCGTATCGAGCCTTGACCCACGGGAAGAGCAGGTTGCGCTCAAGGGCTTCGATGCGCCGGTTCGCTTCGTTCGCATCCCCGAGGTAAGCCTGGATCGGGACCGGCGGGGCCGGGCCTGAGCGACGCTCTCCCGCGTAGGCAGTTTTCTCCCGCCGGGGCTTCATTCCCAGCCCCTCACCGCCGCCGTAGCAGGTGCATTGGCGGGCCGGGCCACCAGCCCGGTCGGGGCGAGTCGTACTTCGAACTGGGCCCGATCGCGCATCGGCAGATAGGTGGCGCTGCCGTAGACGGCGTCGACCCAGGGTAAACGGTGTCGCTGGGCGATGGACCACAGGTCGAGTCCGCGGTCCTCGGCGAGCGGGTGCACGCTTCTCGGCCGCGACTGCTCCTCGGCCGCGCTTCGGTAGCGCCCGCTCAGCCGCTCGAGACGGTACCGCGCGTCCAGCCCGAGTACCGTGGCCGCGCCGTGCCACTTGAGGACCCTCGCGTCGAGCTGCCACTCGTCGCCGCGAAGGTCAAGTGTCTCGGTGCCGCCATCGCCCGGATAGCGGACCGTGACCCGGAAGTACTGCGGCGCCAGCTGGTCGAATCGGAGTATCGCGACCTCTTGCTCGTGGGTGAGTCGCCGGTAGGTGTGCAGGTTTAGGGTGAAGCTTGCGACGACGGCCGCAAAGGCCAGGAGAAACACCGCGAGGGCGCCGTTGGTGCCCGAGGCGGCAAGCCGGCGCCGGC
>JBFHLI010000286.1:0-4270 GCA_041594935.1 Gammaproteobacteria bacterium
TGTAGCCGAATCGGACGAGTACCCAGTCTATGTGGTTATCGGCTAAACTTAGCGCGACCAAGATTTGGGTTAGTGCCCAATGCTAGGGTCAGCGCAGAGCGACCCGAAGTTGAGACAATAGTGTGGCAGTTGGGTCAACGCCGATCGAACACCTCTGGCGACTCGAAAAACGACGAAGATGACGGACCTTTCTCTCCTGAGCGCTGCCAATGCAGCGTACCTGGATGCCCTGTATGAGGATTACCTCGAAGATCCGGATTCCATCGACCCCGGGTGGCGAAGCTACTTCGAAGGGCTAAAGGCGCGCGGTCCGACCGTCGCCAGTCTGCCGAACCGACCGAAGAGAGAGGGTCCACCCGCAGCGGCCGAGAAGCAGGTCGCCGTGCTCCAGCTGATCAACGCATATCGATTCCGGGGTCACCGGCAGGCCGATTTGGACCCCCTCCACCTCTTCGAGCGTCCCGCCGTGCCCGATCTCGATCCGGGCTATCACGGCCTCACGGAGGAGGACATGGACCGCGTGTTCCACGTAGGCTCCCTGGTCGGCGACACCGAGCAGCCGCTGCGCGACATCGTGCAGACGCTGCGCGATACCTACTGCCGCACGATCGGTGCCGAGTACATGTACCTGACGTCGACCCAGCAGAAGCGATGGGTCCAAGAGCGCCTGGAAGGTCAGCGGGGACGGCCGAGCTTCTCCCGGGAGAAGAAGATCGACATCCTGCGCTGGACCACCGCGGCCCGCAAGCTCGAGGACTATCTGCACCGCAAGTACGTCGGCCAGAAGCGATTCTCCCTCGAGGGCGCTGAGAATCTGATTCCGCTGGTCGACGAGCTCATTCAGCGCTCGGGCGGTATGACCACCAAGGAGGTGATCATCGGCATGGCCCATCGAGGACGGCTCAACGTTCTCGTGAACATCCTCGGTAAACATCCCAAGGTCCTGTTCGGGGAGTTCGAGGGCAAGATCGACGTCGGCACCGGATCGGGCGATGTCAAGTATCACATGGGCTTCTCGTCGGAGGTGGAAACCCCTGGCGGCAGCGTCCACCTCGTGCTCGCCTTCAACCCCTCGCACCTCGAAATTATCAACCCCGTGGTGGAAGGCTCGGTGCGCGCGCGCCAGGAGCGCCGCCGCGACCAGGAAGCCAATCAGGTGCTGCCGGTGCTCATCCACGGCGACGCCGCCTTCGCCGGGCAGGGGGTGGTGATGGAGACCCTGAATCTCTCGGAGACCCGGGGCTATGCGACCGGCGGCACCGTGCACGTCGTCGTCAATAACCAGATCGGTTTCACTACCAGCGATCCGCTCGATTCTCGCTCCACCCTGTACTGCACCGATGTTGCGAAGATGGTTCAGGCTCCGATCTTCCACGTGAACGGCAACGACGCGGAGGCGGTGGTGTTCGTGACCGAGATCGCGCTCGATTTCCGGATGCGCTTCAAGCAAGACGTGGTCATCGATATGGTGTGTTTCCGCCGCTACGGCCACAACGAGGCGGACGAGCCGCTGGCGACCCAGCCCATGATGTACAAGAAGATCCGGAAGCAAATGGGCCCCCGGCGCGTCTACGCGGATCAGCTGGTAGCCGAGGGCGTCCTCGCCGCGGGCGAGCCCGAGAAGATGGCGACCGATTACCTCGCGGCGCTGGAGGGCGACAAGGAAGTGTCTCGCCCGATCAGCACCGACCACCAGATGGATTTTCTCGTCGACTGGTCGCCCTACCTCAACCGGCACTGGACGGACCCCGGGGAGACGGCAGTGCCGCTGAAGTCGGTCGAGGAGCTCGGGCTGAAAATGACTGAGCATCCCGAGGACTTTGAGCTCCACCGCAGCGTGCAGAAGATCGTCGACGCGCGGCGCAAGATGGCAAAGGGCGAGCGTGCAATGGACTGGGGCTTTGCCGAGAGCCTCGCGTACGCGACCCTGCTCGAAGACGGCTATGCGGTTCGCATCTCGGGACAAGACAGCGAGCGGGGAACCTTTTTTCATCGTCACGCGGTGCTTCACAATCAGAACAAGCGCGGCACCCATACCCCCCTGCGCCACCTGTTCGACGGTCAGCCGCGTTTTCGAATCATCAACTCGCTCCTGAGCGAGGAAGCGGTGCTCGCCTTCGAGTTCGGCTACAGCACGGCCGAGCCCGAATGCCTCGTGGTCTGGGAGGCCCAATTCGGCGACTTCGTGAACGGCGCGCAGGTCGTGATCGACCAGTTCTTGAGCTCATCGGAAGCAAAGTGGGGCCGGATGTGCGGCCTCGTCCTGCTGCTGCCCCACGGCTACGACGGCCAGGGGCCGGAGCACTCCTCGGCGCGGCTCGAGCGCTTCCTGCAGCTGTGCGCGGAGGAGAACATGCAGGTATGCGTGCCGAGCACCCCGGCTCAGATCTTTCACCTGCTGCGACGCCAGGTGAAGCGGCCCTATCGCAAGCCGCTGGTCATCATGAGCCCGAAGAGCCTGCTTCGGCACCGACTCGCGACCTCTACCCGCGAGGAATTGACGGACGGCGGGTTCCAGGTCCTCATCGACGATATCGATCCGATTGACGCCAAGAAGGTGACTCGGCTGGTGCTGTGCAGCGGCAAGGTCTACTACGACTTGCTCGAGAAGCGCCGGGAGCACCAGCTTGAGCACGTGGCGATCGTGCGGGTGGAGCAGCTCTACCCGTTTCCGCAGGAGCAGATCGAAGCCGTGCTGGAGAAGTACTCAAGGGCGAAGGTCATCTGCTGGACGCAGGAGGAGCCCCGAAACCAGGGCATCTGGTTCTTCATGCTGAGCCGTCGTCATCTCGCCGGCTGCATCAAGCCGCACCACAGCCTGGTCTACTCCGGACGCGACTACTCCGCATCGCCCGCTTCGGGGTACCTCAACGTACACCTGGAACAGCAGCGCGCCCTGGTCGACATTGCCCTCGGGCGCGGAGCCGCGCAAGAGAAGAAGCAGAAATCGGCATGAGCGCTCTGCCCATGAGCCCGCCCCGCTGCCAAACTGACCCGAGGATTCCATCGTGATCGACGTCAAGGTACCCGTGCTGGCCGAATCGATTCCGGACGCAACCCTTCTCGAGTGGAAAAAGCAGCCCGGCGACGCGGTCGATCAGGACGAGCTGCTGATCGAGGTGGAGACCGACAAGGTGGTCCTGGAGGTGCTGGCGCCGAAGGCCGGGGTCTTAAAAGAGATCGTGAAAGGCAACGGTGAGACGGTGGTGAGCGCCGAGCTCATCGCCAAGATCGACGAGAACGGTGCGGTCGCAAAGCCGGCGGCGGAGAAGGCCCAAGCCGAGTCCGCCGCAAAGGACAAACCTGCGAAGGAGGCCGAATCGAAACCGAAGGAGAAGCGCAAATCCGAGCCGGAGCCGTCGGCTCGCGAGGCGCGCGAGCCGGCGACCCAGGATTCAGACCTGAGTCCGGCGGTGAGAAAGCTCGTGGCCGAGCACCGGCTGGATCCGAGCAAGATCAAGGGGACCGGACGCGGCGGTCGCATCGTGAAATCCGACGTGCTCGAATTTGTCGAGAAGCAGGCCGAGGCAACCCCGGCCGGTGAGGAGCCGGCACCTGCGCCCGGCCCGAGCGCGAAGCCCCCGCCGAGCGCGAAGCCGCCCGCGACCGGGGAGCGGACCGAGCGGCGTCAGCCGATGTCGCGCCTGCGCCAGCGAATCGCGGAGCGCCTGGTTCAATCGCAGCAGACCGCCGCGATCCTCACCACCTTCAACGAGCTCAACATGCAGCCGGTGATGGACCTCCGCAGCCGGTACAAGGAGACGTTCGAGAAGACTCATGGCGTCAGACTGGGGTTCATGTCTTTCTTCGCCAAGGCTGCGGTTCGCGCCCTGAGGAAATTCCCCGAGGTCAACGCGTTCATCGAAGGGACCGAGATCGTGTACCACGACTACTACGACATCGGGATCGCGGTAGGGTCCCCGCGAGGGCTCGTGGTCCCCGTGCTTCGCGACGTGAACAAGCTCTCGTTCGCTGAGATCGAGCAAGGCATCAACGACTTCGCGACCCGCGCACAGTCGGGCGGGCTCAGTATCAACGAGCTCACCGGAGGCACGTTCACCATCTCGAACGGCGGCGTATTCGGGTCACTGCTCTCGACCCCGATTCTCAACCCCCCGCAGAGCGCAATTCTAGGTATGCACAAGACCCAGCCCCGCCCGATGGTGGAAGACGGTGAAATCGTGGTGCGCCCCATGATGTATCTCGCGCTTTCCTACGACCACCGCATCGTCGACGGGCGGGAGGCGGTGCAGTTCCTGGTCACCATCAA
>JBFHLI010000287.1:0-4267 GCA_041594935.1 Gammaproteobacteria bacterium
ATGGAGCCGAAAAGCATCGCCGAGATTGTGGGCCAAGAGCACCCGCAGGTAGTAGCGATCGTGCTGTCTTTCCTCGAAAAAGATCAGTCGGCGGCAATTCTGTCACTACTGCCCGAAGCGATGCGGGCCGACGTGTTGATGCGAATAGCGAGCCCTGACTCGATCCAGCCCGCGGCTCGGAAAGAGCTCGATTCGCTTCTACAGGAGCAGGTATCGGGAAACCGGAATTCGCAAAGCGCGAGTGTCGGCGGGGTCAAGGCGGCTGCCGACATCCTTAATTTCATGGATAGTCAGACCGAGGGCGCGATCCTGGAAGCAATCCGGGCAAGCGATGCCGACCTCGGCGAGCAAATCCAAGACTTGATGTTCGTATTCGAGAATCTGCTGGAGGTCGAAGACACCGCGGTGCAAGCCCTGCTGCGAGAGGTGTCCTCCGAAAGTTTGCTCGTCGCTCTCAAGGGCGCGGATGAGAGAATGCGGGACAAGTTCTTCGGAAACATGTCGAAGCGGGCGGCCGAGATGATGCGCGACGACCTAGAGGCCAAAGGCCCGGTTCGACTGAGTGAGGTGGAAATGGCGCAGAAAGAGATCATCGGGATCGCCCGGCGCATGTCGGACGAAGGCCAGATCGCGCTCGGTGGTCGAGGTGCCGAGCAGTTTGTCTGATCCCTTGGCGGCGCTCGCTCGAACGGAGCGGATCGTTCGGCGGCCGGTTGCCTTGATTCAAGCATTGGCAGGCCGTGTGAGATGAGCGTCGACCCCGAGAAGACCACCGCCTACGAACGGTGGGAGTTGCCCAATGTCGGTCCCGTGGTGGGCGCCACCCAGAAGATCCCGAGCGGTCCATTGACCGCGGCTCAGATCGAGGCGATGCAGGCGCAGGCCTATGAGGAAGCGGCCGCAGACGGCTACCAGGCTGGCTTCGAGCGCGGCTTGGGCGAGGGCGAGACTGCGGCCAGGCAGGCGGTCGAGGAAACGCTTGCGAGACTGCGAACCCTGATCGACCATCTCGCCGAGCCGCTCAGCGCGGTCAACGAGACGGTGGAGGCTTGCTTGGTGACGCTGTCACTCAGCGTCGCCCGCCAGCTCGTGCGTCGCGAGCTCAAGGCGGACCCCGGTGAGATCGTCGCCGCGGTGCGCGAGGCGATGGCGGCGCTGCCAATCGCGCATCGAGACGTGCGCCTGCGCCTGCACCCGGACGATGCTTCCCTGGTCCGCGAGGCTCTTGCCATCGACGGCGCCGAGTCCTCCTGGCGAGTGATCGAGGACCCGCTGATCACCCGAGGAGGGTGCCGGGTGGAGGCGGGAGACTCGAGCGTCGACGCAAGCGTCGAGAATCGCATGACCACCGCAATCGCGAATGTGCTCGGCGGCGAGCGCGATGACGACGAGGCCTCGTGACCCTTGCCGATTGAAGCTCGATCGCAAGTCACCGACCCGTCGACTGCGCCATCCGGTGAAGCGCCGGACTTCAAGGCCGAGACGAGCGCGAAATGGGCTCGGCGGCTCTCACCGTACATCAAGCGCGCCCAGCGGCCGCTGCGGTTGGCCGTCGAAGGACGCCTGTCGAGAATGGTGGGCATGACGCTGGAAGCAGTGGGATGCCAGGCCGCAGTCGGAGAACGCTGTCGGATCGTGCGCTCCGGAGCGAGTGATGTGGACGCGGAAGTAGTGGGCTTCTCGGGCGATAAGCTGCTGCTGATGCCAATCAACGACGTGCGTGGGCTTGCACCAAACGCTCGCGTCATTCCTACCGGTCACTCGGCGATGGTCAGTGTCGGCGATGCTCTTCTCGGTCGAGTTCTCGATGGGCTCGGCCGCCCGCTCGACAATCGGCCGATGCCCACCACGCAGCAGCGCATGCCTCGCAACGGGAGACCTATCAATCCGCTGTCGAGGGATCCGATTCGCACTCCCTTGGACGTCGGGATCCGAGCCATCAACAGTCTCCTCACTGTCGGGCAGGGCCAGCGCCTGGGACTGTTCGCGCCGAGCGGGGCCGGCAAGAGCGTCCTGCTCGGGATGATGACCCGCTTCACCAGCGCGGACGTCACGGTGGTGGGACTGGTCGGTGAGCGCGGACGGGAGGTGAACGAGTTCATTACCGATATCTTGGGCCGCGGAGCGATGCAGCGCGCGGTGGTGGTGGCTTGTCCGGCGGACGACCCGCCGCTGATGCGTCTACACGGGGCACAGCTCGCTACCAGCATCGCCGAGCACTTCCGCGACCAGGGCCGACAGGTCTTGCTACTGATGGATTCGTTGACCCGGTTCGCGCAAGCCCAAAGAGAGATTGCGCTCGCGGTGGGGGAGCCGCCCGCGACTCGGGGGTATCCACCCTCGGTCTTTGCTCATCTGCCTCAGTTGGTGGAGCGTGCGGGCAACGGGACCGAAGGCAGCGGGGGCATCACCGCGATCTACACCGTGCTCACCGAAGGCGACGAACAGCATGATCCGGTGGCGGATGCGGCCCGCGCGATACTCGATGGCCACATCGTGCTGAGCCGCGGCCTCGCCGAGCAGGGGCATTTCCCCGCGGTCGATATCGAGGCCTCGGTCAGCCGGGCGATGACCGTAATCACCGACCCCGGGCATCGGCGACGCGCACAGCGTCTTCGACGCATTCATGCGAGCTACAATCAGAACTTCGACATCATCAATGTCGGGGCCTACACGCCGGGCAGCGACCCGCTGATCGACCAAGCAATCGCCATGCATCCTCGAATCATGGACTTCCTGCGCCAGGACATGGATGAGTCGGTCTCCCTCACAGACAGCTGTCAACAGCTCGAGCGGGTCCTGGAAGATGCGACCGACGCCGATTCAAACCCGATGGGGCAGGAGTCTGAATGACCAAGTCCAAGCGGCTAAAGCCGATCGCGAAAGTCGCCAGTCAGCGCCAGGAGCAAGCAGCCAATGTCCTGCGCGAGAGCCGAAAGGTGCTTGCGGATGCCGAGACTTCCTGGGCGCAGCTCGATAGCTATCGTCGAGAGTACGCCCGCCAGCAAAACGAGGCCGCCGAGGGAACGATGAGCGCTCGGCAGCTCAAGCACCTGCAGGGTTTCATAGAACAGCTCGAACACGCCGCTCATCGGGCGAAGGGACAGATGGTCAAAGTCCAGGGCGCTTGCGCCCGCAATCTGGAGACCTGGGTGGCCGCCCACGCGCGCTCGCGGGCGATCGAGAAGGCCATCTCGCGCTATACGCAGACCGAGCAACGGGCGCAGCGTCAACGCGAGCAGGTCCAGCTCGACGAGCACCCGAGTAAGAACAAGCCCCGACGACCCCGTGGCTCCGATTCGAAGCCGTGACCGTAACCGTGCCCGCCGACGGCGGAGATTGAAGTTGGCACGCAATCTGCTGGTGAGTGGGGGACACTAGCGAGGTAATCGAACGATGCTCCCCACTCATGTCCTGTCGGCTCTCAACAAGCTAGGCCCGGATGGGGCTGACTCGGCCCATGCCGATCCGAGCAGCCAGCCGCTGATAGTCGTGCAGGGTGCTGATCTCAATAGCTTTTCCATTGTCCTCGCCGAGACCTTGGATGCCGGGTCGAAGTTTGGTGTGCCGTTGCACGAGACACCGACCCAAGCGTTGGAGGTCAATCTCAGCGGCTCCACGGACCCGGCGGAGGGAGAGGCATTGACCGCCCTTGCCGGCAAGTTCTTGCCGGTCACGCTCGCAGCCGGTCCCGAGAATCCGGATGAGCTGCCGACGGAGCCGGTCACCGAAGGTGTTATCCTGTCGGCCGTCTCGCTCGGGGCGTCGCCAACCCCAAGGGCAGTCCCAGCGCAACGGGTGGACTCACCGCCGCCCGCCGTATCGACCGAGGTGCCGGCCCTGGTGCTGCGCGGGGGAGCGCCGCCCGCGGCCCCCCCGATAGCAACCCCCGGTGAGGTGCCCGAGGCACGCGTTCAGGCGAGCCTCGCGCCGGTGCTGCCAGCGGCCGAGCCCCCGCCGGCCTTGCCGCGAGCGGGAGCGGAGATCGCGGCTCCGAGTTTCGCGGTGTCGTCATCGTCGGCTTCACCCTTCGAGGCAAGCGGATCTGCGGTCTCGGGCGTTGCCAGTTCCCAGCTGACCACCCCGCTCCATCATCGCGAGTGGTCGGACGCGTTCGCGCAGCGCGTATCGTGGCTCGTGAAGGACGGCACTCAGGTTGCCTCCCTGCGGCTCAATCCTCCAAGCCTGGGCGCTGTCGAGGTCCGGATCTCGGTGGCTCAAGGCGAGGCGTCGATCGCGTTCGGTGCATCGCACGAGCTCGCTCGCG
>JBFHLI010000288.1:0-4241 GCA_041594935.1 Gammaproteobacteria bacterium
CTCTACGACATGCTGCTGATGCTTCGCGCGGCGGGGCAGAATCCCCAGTGGATTGGTCTGCACAAGGAGACCTTATTCTTCGGCGCTGTCATCTACTTCATCCTGTGCTTTGCGATGTCGCAGTACAGCCAGCGGCTGGAACGCACGCTGGGGGCCGGGGAATCCCGCTGAGCCGACTTTCACGAGCGAGACCGCCGCATGAGCGAAAGCAAATCCGCCCCCTCCCCGCCCCAGGTCGAGTCCGCGATCTCCGAGGAGGTCGTCATCGAGCTGAAGAACGTGAACAAGTGGTACGGGGCGTTCCACGTGCTGAAGGACGTCAATCTCACGGTCCGGCAGGGGGAGCGAATCATCATCTGCGGGCCCTCGGGCTCGGGGAAATCGACACTGATCCGGTGCATCAACCGGCTCGAGGAGCACCAGGGCGGGGACATCATCGTCAACGGGATGACCCTTGATAGCAACATGAAGAACATCGACGCCATTCGCAGCGACGTCGGAATGGTGTTTCAGGGCTTCAATCTGTTCCCCCACCTCACCGTCATGGAAAACTGCATCTTGGCCCCGATGTGGGTCAAGAAGACGCCTCAGCACGAAGCTCAGGCAACCGCGCTCAAGTACCTCGAGCGCGTGAAAATCCCGGAGCAAGTGAACAAGTACCCCGGTCAGCTCTCGGGTGGGCAGCAGCAGAGGGTTGCGATCGCTCGATCGCTGTGCATGAACCCGCACATCATGCTCTTTGACGAGCCGACGTCGGCGCTTGACCCGGAAATGATCTCGGAGGTGCTCGACGTCATGGTGGAGCTGGCCGAGAGCGGCATGACCATGCTCTGTGTCACCCACGAGATGGGATTTGCCAAGAAGATCGCAGATCGGGTCATCTTCATGGACTTCGGTGAGATCGTGGAAGAGAACTCACCGCATATCTTTTTCGAGAATCCTCGGGTAGACCGGAGCAAGCTGTTCCTGAGCCAGATTCTCGGCTAGGGCAAAGTCTCCTGCCCGTAATCGCCGACGGGCTGAGGCGGGCGCTGCTCGCGCTCTTCCCGGCTCAGCGCGTCGCGATGCTGCCGAGCTAGCCGCTCCGACCCGATGAATTCGCCTCACCTCGTCGGCATGGTTCTCCTCACGGGCGCGGCTCTGCTGTCGACGGGCGCCTCGGGGCAGGGCTTCGCCCCTGAGAGCTATTCCCTGAGCAGTCACCGAATCGGCGCCTTTCAGTGTCTACGTTGTCCGAAAGGTGGTTTCCTGGAAGGGGTGCGGAGTGGAGACCAGGTGCGGGTCCGGCGCGAATTCTCCGCCATCCAGAAGCTTTGCGTCTCGAAGTACAGCCCCGTCGGATCCGAGCTCTACGTCTATTTCAGTCTGGATGGCGGGGCGTGGCCGGAGCGAGGCGACTGGGGCCTGAAAGCGAGCTCCTGGAACGCAGAGTGCCATCTTCCCAGCGCCCCGCCGTGAGTCGGGATCGCACTCGTCCACAATGTCCACCCGCAAGACCGCAAACGGCAAGGTCCTCGGCGGTGCGGCGGAAATATCCCTGCCGGCAGGCAATCATTCGGGCAAGGCGAGAGTCAAGCTCTCGTCAGAGGTTTCCCTCGTGCATCGCGCCCATCAGCGCAAGGCCTTCGTGCATCGGATCCGCGGCAACCGCGGCCGCAAGCTGAGTGGCATGAGTCTGGGCGTCCTCCCGGACCTCGTCTTCGGGCAGACTCGTCACTCTCCGATCCTTCACCACCGTCTGGCCGGCAACAATGACCGTGCGCACCTCTTTGCCGGTGGCCGCATAAACGAGATTGGGAACGATGTTGCGCACCGGGGCCTCGATCACGGGAGTCAGATTGGGCTGCTTGAGATCGACGATGATCATGTCGGCCTGCTTGCCCTTCTCCAGAGAACCGATGTCATGGCTGAGGCCGATTGCCTGGGCCCCCTCGATCGTCGCCATGCGCAGCACTTGCCACGCGGGCATGACCTGCGGGTCGCGGAATCGAATCTTGTTGAACAGCGCGGTGAGCTTCATCTCGTTGAAGATACTGCTGCAGTTGTTCCCGCTTGCCTGGTCCGAGCCCAAGGCCACCCGACCGCCCGCCTGTCGGTAACGGTGGGCCGGAGGAACGATGCCATCGATGATTCCAATACTCCCCGAGCACAGCACCATTCCGGCGCCGCATGAGGCGATCAGGTCGGTTTCCTCATCCGTCGCCTCGGTGAGGTGAACCGCGAGCAGGCGCTCGTTCAAGAGTCCCAGCTCGTACAACAGAGCGGGACTGCGCATCGAATAGCGCATCAGGACCTGTTCAATCTCTCGATCCCCCTGCGCGACGTGCATATGTACTCGCAAGTCGTGCTCCTCGGAAAGCCGCCTGACTTCGAGCAGCTGATCCGAAGAGAGCATGTCAGGGCCTTGCGGTCCGAGCATCGTCGTGATGCGCCCACTCTCTCGCCCATTCCAGCGCTCGCAGAAGTCAACCGCGCCTTCGATGGATCTGCGGCCCGCTTCCTCGTCAAGCGGATAGAGTGCGCCTAAGGCCCAGCCGGCCATCCCGCCGGGCGGGAACGCATTGATGGTGGGGGTCAGCTGCGCCCGTACCCCGGCCTCGACGAAGTTTTCCGCCCAACCGGGATAGGGTTCGATGAAATCACCCATGGTCGTCGTGCCGGCCAGCATCGCCTCAATGATGTTCAGACGGGTGCCCGCACGGGCCGCTTCTGCAGTGAGGTGCTTTCCGAATGGGGCAAGCGCGCGCTGCATCCAGTGCGCAACGTCCTGCGCAACGCCACGCACGATCGCGTAGCGAGTGTGCATGTGGCCATCGATCAGACCCGGGAGCACCGCGTGTCCCCGAGCGTCGATCTGAACCTCGCCTTCGTAGCGCGCCGCCAGCTCCGTGCTCGACCCGACGTCGACGATCACGGCCCCCCGGGTCGCGAGCGCACCGTCGCCGATGTAGCCCACGCCATTGCCTTGCATGCTGAATAGATGGGCATGCAAAACCAGAAGGTCGACGCGCTCCGACATCGCTCTCCCGCTCGATTATCAAGAAGGGGCGAGGAGAATGCCCCAGGTAACTGCCGAGTGCAAGGCACGCTTGGCGCGACATCGGCGCTACGGTTTGGCAAGCTTCCCGAGTTCCTTCCACCAGGAAAGTTTCATGGCTCGCAGACCCACCGCCTACTCGCGAGTGATTCATTTGCACGTCGAGAACTCCGGCGATGTCAACGAAGTCTTCGACGTGACCCCCGAGCGGCTCGATGCGGCCCTGCGCCGACATCCTCAGCTCACGGGCAAGCTAAAGGTCAGCATCGGGTACGGCGGTGATATCCTGGACAAGGAGCTCGAAACGGCGGACGCCGTGCTCGCCTGGAGCTTCGATCGTCGTGACCTCCGCCGCCGCGCGCCCAATCTTCGTTGGGTGCATGCTCACGGCGCGGGCGTCAGTCACCTCATGCCGCTCGACTGGCTGCCTCGGGGTGCGGTCCTCACCAATAGCCGCGGAGTGCACGGACAGCGGGCCACGGAGTACGCGTTCATGGCCCTGCTGATGCTGAACAACCGGATCCCACGCATGATCGATAACCAACGAAACGCGCTGTGGCAGCAGCTCTTCAACTCCAGCATCGCCGGCAAGACGGTTCTCATCATCGGGGTCGGGCACATCGGGGCAGGGGTCGCAGTCTGGGCCAAGCGCGCCGGAATGCGAGTGCTCGGCATCCGGCGCTCCGGCAAGCCACGCCGGTGCGTGGACGAGATGCACACCCCGGATGCCCTACCCCTCCTCCTCCCGCGTGCCGACTTCGTGCTGGTCACCGCCCCCCTCACCCAGGCGACGCGCCACCTCATCGGGGAAGCAGAGCTCGGACGGCTCAAGCCGGGTGCCGGGCTCGTGAACTACAGCCGCGCCCAGCTGGTCGATTACGAGGCACTTCGGCGCCGGCTCGAGTCCGGGGCGGTCAGTGCGGTGCTCGATGTCTTCGACCCCGAGCCGCTGCCGGCTTCCTCGAGCCTGTGGCGAACCCCGAATCTCGTCATCACGCCGCACTGCTCCTCCGACGACGCCGCGCGTTACACGCCGATGACTCTCGACCTGGTGTGTCGTAATCTCGAGCGATTCATCGAAGGCAAACCCTTGCTCAACCGGGTGAGCCGGCAGCGCGAGTACTGAGACTTCCGGGACCGGCAAGGGAAGCGGTGAGCGAGTCGATCGCAGCGCGTACCCCGCCGCGCCCGTGCGGCACCGCGC
>JBFHLI010000289.1:0-4220 GCA_041594935.1 Gammaproteobacteria bacterium
CTGCGGCGGCTTCTCCTACGGCGACGTGCTCGGCGGCGGCGGGGGATGGGCGAGCTGCGTCCTCCATAACTCGCGCGCCCGCGAGCAGTTCGCTGCCTTTTTCGAGCGTACCGACCGGTTCGCGCTCGGGGTGTGCAACGGCTGTCAGATGTTCTCGCAGCTGACCGAGCTCATTCCCGACACCAATCACTGGCCGCGCTTTCTCGCCAATCGCTCCGAGCAATTCGAGGCACGGCTCGTAATGTGCGAGGTGCTGCCCTCCCCCTCGTTGTTCATGACCGGAATGAACGGCTCGAAGCTGCCGGTGGTCGTGGCGCACGGTGAGGGACGGGCCAGTTTTGGCCCTCCCGAGGGGGCGCAAGATGCGCTCGAGAGCGGCCTCGTGAGTCTGCGGTTCATCGCCAACGATGGCGCCCCGGCTGAGCGTTATCCCGCCAACCCAAACGGATCGGCCCTGGGAATCACGGGGCTCACCACCGCCGACGGCACCGTAACCGTACTGATGCCGCACCCCGAGAGACTCTTCCGGACCGCCCAGTTCTCGTGGCATCCGGACCACTGGGGTGAGGATGGACCGTGGATGCGAATGTTCAGGAACGCCCGGTCCTGGGTGGGTTGAAGGGTCCGGCGAGGCACCTCGAGGCCCCGATCGGTGGGAACTAGTTGCCTTCACCGGGGTCGACTAGGCTATCCCCTAAAGGCATCCACGGGAGCCGTCAATGCTCATCAAGCGCCCCGGACGCATCAAGCCGTCCGAGATCACCCCCCGCCAAACGTACATCGGACGCCGCCAGTTCATGCGCGAGGCCGCCGCCGGGGCAATCGCGGCGACTTCGCCGTTGCTGTTGTCGGCGCCCGCCGCAGCCGGTACCAAGCTCGAGGGCGTGGTCAAAGGGCCGTTCGGTACCGACGAGACGCTCACCCCGTTGGAGGACATCACCAGCTACAACAACTTCTACGAGTTCGGCACCGGGAAGTCCGACCCGGCGAAGTACGCCGGTGATTTCAAGACCGAGCCGTGGACGATCAAGGTGCTCGGCGAGTGCGGGCAGCCCGGCACGTACGATTTGGCCGACTTCATCAAGCCCCACGCCCTGGAGGACCGGGTCTACCGACTTCGTTGCGTCGAAGCCTGGTCGATGGTCGTACCCTGGGTGGGGATCCCGCTTGCGCCGGTGCTCGAGCGCTTCCAGCCGACCTCGAAGGCCAAGTACGTGGCATTCAGAACTCTGTTTGACCCGCGGCAGATGCCGGGGCAACGCCGCCCGATACTGGACTGGCCGTACGTCGAAGGGCTTCGTATCGACGAGGCGATGCACCCCCTCGCGATCTTCGCCGTCGGTCTGTACGGCGAGGTTCTCCCCAATCAGAACGGCGCGCCGTTGCGGCTGGTGGTGCCCTGGAAATACGGCTTCAAGAGCATCAAATCGATCGTGGCGATCACCTTCACCGAGACCGAGCCGCCGACGACCTGGAATCAGGCCACCCCGGGCGAGTACGGGTTCTACTCGAACGTCAATCCCGAGGTCGACCATCCCCGGTGGAGCCAGCGCAAGGAGCGACGGATCGGGGATCTGCTCAAGCGCCCCACCCTGATGTTCAACGGCTATGCCGAGGAGGTGGCGAGCCTCTATGCCGGCATGGACCTTCGCAAGCTGTACTGAGCGCGGCGCGGGTGAATCAGACCGACCTCACGGTGCGGGTGGTCAAGCCGTTGCTGTTCGTGCTCGCGCTGGTGCCGCTCGCACTCCTCGTATGGGACGCCTTTCATGACGGTCTCGGAGCCAATCCGGTAGAGACGATTCAGCGTGCCACCGGGGACTGGTCGCTGCGTTTTCTGCTGCTCACGCTCGCCGTCACCCCGCTACGGCGATGGACGGGCTGGCGCGCCGCGATCCGAGTGCGACGCATGCTGGGCCTCTATGCCTTCTTCTACGCCTGCCTGCACTTCGCGACCTACGTGGGGCTCGATCAGTTTTTCAGCCTTCGCGATATTCTCGACGACATCGTGAAGCGGCCGTACATCACGGTGGGATTCACCGCTTTCGTCTTGTTGATCCCCCTCGCGCTCACCTCGACCCACGCCATGGTGCGCCGCCTCGGCGGCAAGCGCTGGCAACGGCTGCATCGACTCGTGTACTTCGCCGCGGGCGGGGGAGTCCTGCATTTTCTCTGGCTCGTCAAGGCCGACCTGCGCGAGCCGCTCATCTATCTCGCGGTGCTGGCGATTCTGATGGCGCTGCGCCTCCCGCTCGGGCGCGGGCGGCGCAAGTCCCACTCGCCCGCTGCCCCTAGGTCAGACTCGAACATCTCGACCGAGGCGGTCCGCTCCGGCCCCTGAGCGTCGATTCTGATACGCTTTGTGCTGGCGGCAAAGCTGCCGGCAGCGCGCGCTGGCCGGCACGACGATTGCGGCGTGGCGGCGCGGCAGTCGGCGAGCCGCGCCTTTGCGCAGCCGAGGAAATCAGCGTGAGACGCAAGAAGCAACCGTCGGATGATGATGTCGAGCTGTTTCGCAGCGCGGTCGGGCCGGTCACCCCCCTTCAGAACGACCGCATCCGACCCGAGCGCGGTCGGCCCGAGCCGGTGCCCCGTAAGACCCTCGAAGACGAGCGGCAGGTGCTCAAGGACATGCTGAGCGACGACCCGAACCACTGCGACCTAGAGACCGGAGAGGAGCTCTGGTTTGCACGCGCAGGCACCCAACAAAGACTGATGCGGCGTCTGCGCCGGGGGCAGTTCAGCGTCGGAGCCGAGCTCGACCTGCACGGCATGACGGTGGCCGACGCGCGCGATGCGCTGGCCGAGTTCCTCAAGGAGTGCCGGCGTTCGCGGGCTCGCTGCGTGCGGATCGTGCACGGAAAGGGTCTCGGCTCGCGGCACGGGCGACCGGTCATCAAGGCCAAGCTAGACCGGTGGCTGCGGATGCGCGACGAGGTCGTCGCATTCAGCTCCGCGCGCCCGATCGACGGCGGCACCGGTGCCGTCTACGTACTCCTCAAACGTTGACGAGCTCGCGTAACACCGTGGTCGCGTAGCTACCGGGCGGGAGGCCAAACGCGATTCGTAGCCGGTCACGACCCTCGAATTGCCAGTCGAGCTTGAGCACGCAGACCCGGAGCGCACGTCGCTCCTGCTTCAGCCCCACCCGTTCCAGGGCATCGCACCACTCGCGACAAGGCGCCAGGGTCTGCGCCTCGAGCTCCGCCACTGCCGGCCCCGCCGGGCTCTCGCCCGCTCCCCACAATGGACCGGTTGGATGGATATCCTGGCGCTCCGAGCGCAGGCGCAGCGTGTCGTCGGGCTCGACCGGCCCGAAAATGCTGTGGCGCCGATCGAGCATCATCACATCACCGGGCACCGGCCGAGCCCATGTGCCTTCCTCCACCCGTCGCGAGAGCACGCGGTTGAAGAGCAGCGCGCGAGCAGTGGAGAGGAGGATACCGCGGCGATGCCGCGACCGAATCCTCCGACCGCGGCACAGCATCTCGAAGGCACCGGTCACGTTGGCACCGTCGCGACCGAAGCGCTGCGGGCCAAAGTAGTTGGGGACCCCGAGGCGCTCGGTCCGCTCGAGGCGATTCGCGACCTCGCTCGGGTCACCGCTAAAATCGCGCAGCACGAGCTCGAATCGATTGCGCGCAAAGGCGCCCCGGCGCAGCTTGCGCCCGTGGCGCACCCGGGCGATCACCTCACATCCCGACGGCAGCGCTGCCGCCCAATCGGGCTCGTCGCGACCGGCCAGGTCGACGCTGAACCACTGGGTGGTCACCGCATTGCGATCCTTGAGTCCCCCGAACCCGACCCCCGCGCTGCCGCTAGCGACGGCCCGGGCGAGACCGGCGGCAACGTCCGCGGTATTGATGCAACGTTTTCGAATCTGCAGGCAAAGGTGCTGGCCGGCGCCAGCCAGCGGGTAGCCCAGGTCCTCCACCACTTGGAAATCCTCGACCTCGCCGCGCAGTCGCGCCGCGGCGTTGGGCTTCGATGCCAACCAAGCCAGCGCCTCGGGCGGCAGGTAGCACGGGCCTCGCGACCCATCGGTCATCGCCCGACTCCCTCTCCGGGCGGGTCTCTACCTCTCGACACGAGCACTGATAATGGTGGGCTCGATCTGCCTAGACCGGGTATTTCATCAAGGACCCGGAACGATGGCGACGGATAGGCGGGTCTGGACACCGGGCTGGACCGCAAGGGATAGTCGTAGCGATCGCTTGGAC
>JBFHLI010000290.1:0-4201 GCA_041594935.1 Gammaproteobacteria bacterium
GATGTTCATCGCCTTGTCGGAGTCAAGCGACATCTTCAATTCATCCGGACCCGGAGCAGGCTGGGCGACCCTTTGAACGAGGCGGTGACGCGACTTGCCGAAAGCTCCCCAAGTCGATCGATTCGCCGCTCACCGCCACCTCAGAACGGCAGCAATAGGCTGGGGTCCTCGGCGAGCAAGGCGCGGCGAAATTGCTCCTGGATTCTGGCGAGCGCCTCCTTGTTGTCCGCCTCGAACCTCAGCACGAGGCAGGGGGTGGTATTGGAGGCGCGCACCAGCCCCCAGCCGTCCTTGAAGTCCGCGCGCAATCCATCGATTGTGGTCAGCTTCGCACCCTCGAAGCTCGCCGACGACAGGAGCTTGGCCATGAACACCGGCGGTACCCCTTCCTGCATCTTGATGTTCAGCTCATGGGTAGCAATCCCGGTCGGGAGTTTCGCGAAGACCTCGCTTGGCGTCTTGTCGAAGCCAAGCAAGAGCTCGAGCATTCGAGCCGCCGCGTAGAACGCATCGTCGAATCCGTACCACCTCTCCTTGAAGAAGATATGGCCGCTCATCTCGCCCGCGAGCAGGGCACCGGTCTCCTTCATCTTGTCCTTGATGAAAGAGTGCCCCGTTTTACACATCAGGGGCTTGCCGCCCAGCTTGGTGATGACGGCAGCGAGACGGCTCGTGCACTTCACGTCAAAGACGATCTGAGCTCCCTGATTGCGCGACAGGACGTCACGCGCGTAGAGCATCATCTGCAAGTCCGGCCAGATCACCCGGCCCTTTCCATCCACCACCCCGAGCCGATCCCCGTCGCCGTCGAACGCGAATCCAATGTCAGCCTCGTTCTCCTTCACGGCCGAAATCAAGTCTCGCAGATTCTCAGGATTGCTCGGGTCCGGATGGTGATTGGGAAAATTGCCGTCAACCTCGCAGAAAAGCTCGACCACGTCGTGACCGAGCGCGCGAATGAGCTTCGGCGCGACCTCTCCGGCGATGCCGTTGCCACAATCGATCGCAACCCGGAATGCATTGCCGAGCGCGACCGGGATATCCTCGGTGACTCGACGGATGTACTCCGGCAGCACATCCATGCTCTGCAGTCCCCCCTCACCGCTCATGAGCTCACCCGACTCGATTCTCGTTCGCAGCGCCGCCACCGAGTCACCGAATAGAGTATCGCCCCCGAGCATCATCTTGAGCCCGTTATACTCGGGCGGGTTGTGACTGCCGGTGACGATGATCCCGCTTCCGGTGTTGAGATAGTGGGTGGCAAAGTAGAGCACCGGCGTGGGGACCCGACCGATATCGATGACGTCACGACCGGTGGAACGCAGTCCCTCGATCAGCGCCTCGAGCAGCTCGGGGCCCGAGAGGCGGCCGTCACAGCCCGCGACGATGGTCTGTTGCCCTCGTTCGTAGGCCTCGGTACCAATCGCCCGACCGATATCGCGCACGATTTCCGGCGTCAGCGTCTCGCCCACGATTCCCCGAATGTCGTAGGCACGAAAAATGACCGGTGACAGTCCGCCCGTGGTGGCCGGCTCGGGTGGCGGCGACGCCACGTCGCTCGTTTCCTCGACCTCCGGCAACGGCAGCGGGCCGGAGTCGAGCATCTCGGGCGGCGGGGCGGCCGGCGCGGACTTGGGTACCGGTGCCTCCGTCGCGGCGCTCGGCGCCGGCGCTGGTGCAACTTCCTGCCGACGCCGCCGCACGACGATGAAGCCGACGGCGGCGAGCACGATGGCGAGCGCCGCGCCCAGGCCCGGCATGACCCATCCGCCGAGCGAACGCCCGGGAGCACTCGGATCGCGGCGAGTCCAGTAGGCGACCTTCCACCCGCTGCCAGGTACCGCGGCCTGATAGGACTGGACCCCCTGTCGATATCCTTTGTTGCCGCGCGACGCCAGCACCAGCGGGGGGCCCTTGGCGAGTGGCTGCAGCAG
Organism: Gammaproteobacteria bacterium; assembly: GCA_041594935.1. GTDB lineage: Bacteria > Pseudomonadota > Gammaproteobacteria > HK1 > HK1 > JBFHLI01. The sequence goes on from JBFHLI010000290.1 coordinate 1,935, forward strand.
CTCTGCGTACTCGTCGCCCGGCACCGTGGCGGTCTCGATCGGCCGGGTGAGGATACCCACATCGGCCGCCCAGCGAACATGACCAACGAGATTTCCGGCCGGATCCGAGATCCTCATCAACAGCGCGACGTGCTGATTCTCGTCGCCAAACAGATGCACCTCGGGAGCCGGCGCTTTGCCGCGAGAAGCCGAGCTTCGCAACATGTCCAAGAAGGCATAGCCGAGCGGCGGCCGAGCCTGCGAGTCGACTAGATCGAAGCCGGCGGGCAGCAGGTGGACGGCGATGATGCCGTCCACCGCGGTGGCGAGCTCCGCCTGCCTGGCCTCGATCGAGGCGCGGTCGCCGGCGACGATGAGCCGCGCGATTTCCTCCTCGTTGACGGCAGCCCGTATCGCCTGCTCGAGACCGGCAAGGGCGGCACCCACGTCACTCGCGACGCGCTCGGTGGTCGACTCCACCTCCTGCTGGCGCTTCTCCGCGGACCAGCCCTGGAACTTGCTGACGCCGACACCGACGCTCGCGAGTACGGCCACCGCAACCGTTCCGATCACCAGCGGTACGCGCGCGCTGAGCCAGAGCTTTGTGAGCGTCCGACGGTATCTGACAAGCCCGGATGTCGCCTGCATGGGACCTCGATCGACTATACCGACCATGCGAGGGCTAGCCGCCAGCTCACGAGAGGCCCGAGTGGCCAAAGCCACCCTCCCCCCGAGCTGTCCCCTCGAACGAGGCAACGAGCTCGAACTCCGCCCGCACCACCGGGACGAAGACGATCTGTGCGATCCGTTCCCCGGGCCGGATGGTAAAAGACTCACCACCCCGATTCCAGCACGACACCAGCACTTGCCCCTGATAGTCCGAATCGATCAGACCGACGAGATTCCCGAGCACGATTCCGTGCTTGTGCCCGAGCCCGGAACGCGGCAGCAGCACTGCGGCGAGCTCTGGATCACCGATGTGCAGCGCAATCCCGGTCGGAACGAGGTGAGCCTCGCCCGGCGCCAGCGCAATCTCCTCGTTCAGACAAGCCCTGAGGTCAATTCCCGCCGCCCCCGCGGTGGCGTAGGTCGGCAGAGGAAACTGAGTTCCGATCCGACGATCCAACACCTTAAGCTGGATTTTTCGCACGATACCTATCGTAGACCACCTGGATGAGCTCGCGGGCAATCGCTGGCTTGGGTGAGCGTGGCAGCTCCTTGCTGCCGCCCCTCCAGTATAGCTGGAGCGCATTGTCTTCACTCCCGAAACCGATTCCAGGCGCATTGACCTGATTGGCCGCGATCAGGTCCAGGGATTTCTTCTCGAGCTTCTCGCGCGCATGTTGCTCGAGATTCTCGGTCTCAGCCGCAAACCCGACCGTGAAGGGCGGATGGGGGAGAGCTGCAACTGCCGCGAGGATGTCGGGGTTGCGCGCGAGGCGCAATACCATCTCTTCCGACGTCTTCTTGATCTTCTGGGTCTTCACATCATCGGGCCGATAGTCGGCGACCGCCGCCGCGCCGATGAAGATGTCCTGCTCGGGGGCCAACGCCATAACCGTTCGATACATCTCCTCAGCGGATAAGACGTCCATTCTGCGCGCGCCGCTCGGTACGCCGAGCCCGGTGGGACCGCTGACCAGCGTAACCAACGCCCCCGCGTCGGCCGCCGCCTGCGCGATCGCATACCCCATCTTGCCGCTGCTGTGATTGCTCACGTAGCGAACCGGATCGATGGCCTCCTGCGTTGGTCCGGCCGTCACCAGCACCGACAGGTCCGCCATCGGGCCCCCGCCGGTGAGCTGCGCGAGCCGCGAGACTATCTCGGCGGGGTCCAGCATCCGACCTGGACCCACCTCACCGCATGCCTGGTCTCCTTCCGCCGGCCCGAGCAGCAGCACGCCTCGCCGCAGCACCGTCGAGCAGTTCTCCTGGGTGGCGCCAGACGCCCACATCTGTCGATTCATGGCCGGGACGGCAATCACCCGCGCCGCGGTTGCAAGACACAAGGTGGACAGCAGATCGTTGGCAAATCCGTGAGCAAGCTTCGCGATGAAGTCGGCACTCGCGGGTGCGACGAGGACGACGTCCGCCCAGCGCGCAAGCTCGATGTGGCCCATTGCCGCCTCCGCCGCCTCGTCAAACAGATCGTGTCGCACCGGGTAACCGGACAGGGCCTGCAACGTCAAGGGAGTGATGAACTCTCGGGCGGCGCGGGTCATCACCACCCGCACCTCGAACTCCTTCTCTCGCAGACGCCGGATCAGCTCGGCGCTCTTGTACGCCGC
>JBFHLI010000291.1:0-4201 GCA_041594935.1 Gammaproteobacteria bacterium
AGGGGCTTTTCTTGATCCGCGCAGTACTGCGCGACGCCCGCAATTGACCCGATCGCAAGCGAGTGGTCCCCCCCCATCAAGATCGGGAGCCGCCCTGCGACGAGGGCATCGTGTACCGCGGTCTTGATGGCGCCGCACCAGAGCGCGGTCTCTTGTACGTGCCGATAGCCATCCACCGGCGCCGCGTTAGGATTCGGCGGTCCGGTCAGATTACCGAGATCCGCGCACGCGATTCCGAGCTCGCGAAACGCGAGATCGATACCGGCCACCCGGAGCGCTTCCGGGCCCATCGACGCGCCGCGGTGGGCAGCCCCGATGTCGGTAGGGGCGCCGATGAGCGCAACGGTCTCGGGTCGGTCACTCACGGCACATTGTCGTGGTTCGCGGGTCGCATCGCTGGATAGCCTGCCTCATCGAGGGCAGGAAGAAAAGTGGACCGCGTCGTGCGCCGGGCCGGCTAGTCGTCCGGCAGCGCCTCGCAGATCAAGCTTTCAATTGACGACGCCTGCCGAACCTGACCTTTCTTTTCGAAATCTTCTTTCAGAGACAGCAGCAGACCGACGGATCTCAAGGCGTCGGCGAGCGTCGCATCGCTCCTGGACCACGCGTCGAGCAGGCGATAGGCCTCGTCACGGTTGTCGCGAGCTGCCGCGACCGCCTCGCGGGCCCGGCGATTCACCAGCCGCACCGCCGCCTGTATGTGTTCGAGCTTTCGGGTATCCATGCACGCGAAGTACGGGGCGACGCGCCGAGGTGCGCTCCGTCCTAGAGTACGAGCCTCACAGTGTTGCCCGGGCAGACGACAATCTCTGTGCGCTGGTCGTCAGATCCGGTACCCGTCTGGAATTGCCCGCGAGAGCACCTCGCGGGCATCGGGGAAAGCGCGATTTCGCTCTTCCGCTGCGCGGCAGTTCTACGATCGTCGCCTTGGGAGTGTTACTCAGTCGGCGCCGACCGCGACCCACTCGCCGTCCCGCTCGAGCTCGATCGCCACGCATCCTTTGTCTCTGCCGTACTCCTCGAGCGGCTCGTTGCCGAGATACTCGCCGCAGATCCAGCCCGTGTAGCGGGGTTCGCCGGCCTCATCGAGGAGTCGAAACGGCCGGCCCTCCTCGACCACCACATCGAAGCGTGCCAGCGTCTTGCCACCCCGGGGACCGATCTGACCGACCGATGCGCTGCTCTCGGCCCCGATCGCCCCGTGGCTGACTATCCAGGTGTACTTGCTCGCCTCGGCCATGGTTTCGCTCCGTTGCGATGACCCGCGAAGTCTGCCAGACCGGCGCTTCGATGACACGCCACGGAGCGCACGAGCGCGGCCGAGCTCTGGGCTACTTCTCGGTCATCGCCCACACCCCGTCCCAGTCCTCGGGCGGCGGCCGGCCCCAGTAGTACTGACTTCGCTCGAGGAAGATGTGGGCCGCGCGGTCACCCTCATCGAGTGACGCCAGACGCTGGAAATGACCGATGGCATTTTCCCAGTCCCGACTCCGATAGGCCGCGAGGCCGTTGGCGAAAACGGCTCGAAGCTCGCCCTTGGGGCTGGGTCGCCCGGGGCCGTCGATCAGGACCTCGTAGATTGCGACCGGCTCTCGGCGCCCCTTGACCTGAATCAGGTCGAGCTCCCGGACCGGGTAGGTCCGCCGCAGCTTCGCGTAGGTGCCGGCGCTGAGGAGGACATGAGTCCCGTAGAACTTGTTCGCGCTCTCGAGGCGGGATGCGAGATTCACACTGTCGCCGATCACCGTGTAATCCATGCGCTTCGGGGACCCGATGTTGCCGGCCACCACCTCCCCGGTGCTGATTCCGAGTCGGATATCGATCGGGCGAAGAGCCTGGGCAGCCCGAGCCCGGTTGAATTCACGCAGTCGCGACATCATCTCGATCGCAGCCTCGACCGCGTGGTCCGCGTCCCCGGGGTGGGGAAACGGGGTGCCGAAGACCGCCATCAACGCATCGCCGATATACTTGTCGAGAATTCCGTGGTGTTGGTAAACCACGTCGACCATCTCCGAAAAATACTCGTTGAGCACCGAGACCGTCTCGCGCGCTCCGAGCTTCTCCGCCATGCCCATGAAGCTCCGGATGTCGCTGAAGAGCACCGTCGCCTCCTGGGTCATACCCCCGAGTAGAGACTCGCCCGCCTCGATGATCCGGTCCGCGAGCTCCGGGTCCATGTAGCGGGCCATGGTGGTCTTGACGCGCTTCTCGGAGGTGATGTCCTCGAACACGAGCATGAATCCGATGGGTTGATCCTTGACATCGGTAAGGCGCTCGATATTGAGGTTGACCGAAACCGAGTCACCTTCGCGTACCGCAAGATCAGCATCCATGGTGAAATGTGAGTCACCGCTCGCCTCGACTCGGGCGAGGCTCTCGATGATCCACGCATTCTCACCCTCGAACACCGCCTCGAGCGAGTGATTGAGGAGGTCGTTGGCCGTCACCCCCAGGATCCGTAGCGCGGCCTGGTTCGCCTTGAGAATGCGGTGACTGGCATCGAGGGTGATCACCCCGTTGCTCAGGCTCTTGAGAATGCTCTCGCTGTAGTTGCGGGCATTGAGCACGTCCTCGAACAGGCGCGCGTTCTCGAGCGCGATCGCGGCTTGAGCAGCCAGCGCCTCGAGGCGTTTCTCGTCGCGCGGGCCGAACGGACCGCCGGCCTTGTTCAATACCTGGGTGACCCCGATCGTCCTGCCCTCGTTGGTGACCACCGGCATGCAAAGGATGCTGCGGGTCTTGTAGCCCGTCTCGCGGTCGATTCGGGGGTTGAAGCGAGGGTCCGCGTAGGCGTCGGTGATGTTGATGGTCTCGCCGGAGCGAAACACCGAGCCGGCAATGCCCGCGCCAGCGGGGATCCGGATCTCGTGACGCTCGAGCCCCTCCGCCACCTTCGACCACAGCTCGTCGGACTCCGGATCGTGCAGAAACAGCGTGCTTCGATCCGCGTCGAGCACGTCGGTCGTGATCGACATGATCTTGTCGAGCAGAGCGTCGAGGTGAAGCTCCGAAGACAGGGCGACCGTGACCCCAAGGAGCTGCGCCTCGTCGCGCAGGGCCTTCTCGACGCTCTCGTAGAGCTGACTGCTCTCCAGCGCGGCGGACGCGTGGCTGGTGAGCGCCTCGAGAAGCGCCAGGTCTTCCTCGTCGAACCCACCGGACCGCTTGTTGAGAACTTCCGCAACCCCGATGATCTTGTTGTCCCAGTTTCTGACCGGCGCGCACAGCACGCTACGCGTCTCGTATCCGGTCCTGAGATCGACCTCCGGATTGAAGCGCGAGTCGGCGTAAGCGTCGGGGATGATCACCGACTGACCGGTGGCATAGACGGTTCCGGCGATGCCGCGGGAACGCCCGAGTCGGATCTCGTCGACGAGGTCCCCCTGGGCGATGCGGGAGAAGAGCTCGTCGGTATCTCGGTCGTAGAGAAAAAGGGTGCTGCGGTCGGCCTCGAGCGCCTCGGTGATGATGCCCATCAGCCGAGCGAGAACGATATCGAGCGAGAGCACCCCCTCGGAATCAGTGATCTTCATCAACGAGGAGAGATGGCGCAGCAGCTCACCGAACTTCGCGATGAGCTCCGCCCGATCGTAGGCACTGATATCGTCGAGCGACGCGGTGTAGGTCTTCGTCAGCCGCCGCTCAAAAATTTGATTGAGGATCTGAATATCGCCGGCCGGGGGCCGGTAGGTGATCATCGAGTTCATAACGCCTCGGTTGCCTCCTCTTGAACCTCGGTTCGCACGCCCTCGGGCACGGATCGCGCCGCGGCGCTTAACCCAACCAGCAAAAATACAGCAAGGATCGTGCAAGCACCGGAAATTCTTATATTTATCAGAATTTTACGATCGGTAAGGTCTTTTCCACCCCGATGGCACTGTAAAGATAGCCGACGTTTTTGGCCGTATTCAGAGGTCCGGCAACGTACTTTCTCGCCTGCCAGGACGTCTATCTACTGAAAGATTTGCATGTTTTCATAGACTTAGGAATGAGGCAAGGCGGAAACCCGACGTGTAAACAATTCCGACGACACGGATCAATCGAACCGGAAAAACCTTGCCACCCGTGCAAGAATCGGACGTGCAACCCTGAATTTGAGCCCAATCGGGCCGCTTCCATGACATCCTAGGGCATCTTCCGCAGCTTCGAGCGGATTCCTCTTCTGGCCTCCTGGTCGCCAGCCGATCGTAGCCCTCCACCC
>JBFHLI010000292.1:0-4166 GCA_041594935.1 Gammaproteobacteria bacterium
CGGTGGTATTTCTCGGACTTCTCGCGGTGTTCATCGGGCTGATGGTGTGGTTGTTGCCGAAGATCTGGCGGGGAGTCAAGCGCCTCGCGTCCCGTATTCGCGAGCTATTCACTGGACGCCGGAGTGATGCGCCGATCGTCGGCCCCCCGCCAGAGTCTTTGCCGGGCGGGGGCAGTTCCCCCGCTTCGGGGGCCTCGCCGGGACGCCGCTGAGCCCTCGACCGAGGTTGCGTTCCGCGCTGCCTGCGTTTCTGCGCCATCGGGGAACCGGCACCCGGTGAGAGTGATCATCCTCGATACAGATCGGTCCTTTCGGGCGCTAGTGCGAAAGCTCCTGGCGCGCGATCTGCCGCGGGCGGATGTGTTCGAGTATGACCCCGACACACGGGGCAGGCCGGGCCGCGAGTTCGACTGGTCCGTCTACGATGTGTTGTTGCTCGGCGATGGCGTGAGCGGCGCGGCGAACGGGCTCGAGTGGCTGCGGAACCGGGACGCGCCGAATCCGCTGCCGCCCACCGTCTATCTGCAGGAGCACGGTCTGGCGCTCTCGCCCGGCGCGGCAAGAGGGCTGGGGGCCGATCACGTAGTGAGCAAGAGCGAGCTCCTGGCCGGACGCCTCGCGCAGTGCATCGAATCGCTCCTCGAGGGGAACGGCTCGATCACGATGCCGATGGAGAGACCGGTCGATTCGGTCTCGGTCACCGGGACCGAGCCGATGCCGCAGATCGAGGGTTACAAGCTCGCGAACCTGATCGGTGAGGGTGCGATGTCGCGCGTGTACCTCGGTGAGCGCGAGGGCGATGGGATGACGATTGTGCTCAAGGTCATCGCGGTCGACCTCGTCAACAATCACGCGCAGGTGCGGCGCTTCGTGGCGGAGGCGGAGCTCATCTCCGAGCTCGACAGCCCTCACGTCGTGCGCATCTATGAGCAGGGATTCACCGACGACTTCGGCTTCATCGCAATGGAGTTTTTTCCCCGGGGAGATCTGAAACAACGCATCGAGCACGGCATCACCCCTGCCGACGCGGTGCACTGCCTGGCCAACATCGCATACGGCCTGGAGGCGATTCATCGCCTGACCATCGTGCACCGCGACCTCAAGCCGGCGAATGTCATGTTTCGCCACAACGATACCCTGGCGCTGGCGGACTTCGGGGTCTCGACCCGTCTCGCCTCGGAGCGCGGGGGGGACCGGCCGGGCAGCATCCTCGGCACGCCGCACTACATGAGCCCCGAGCAGGGTCAGGGAAAGCCCGCGGACGTGCGCAACGATCTCTACAGCCTCGGGGTCATGTTCTACGAGATGCTCACCGGCACCAAGCCGTTCCACGCCGCCTCCCCGGCCGGCATCGTTTCTCAGCACATCCACGCCGAGATCCCTCGACTCCCCCGTGGCCTGCGACGCTACCAGGGTCTGGTTGACCGGCTGATGGCCAAGAACCCCGAGGAGCGCTACCAGACCGCGAGTGAGCTCATCGCCGCCCTGTGAGGGGCTATCGAGCCCGGTCCTTGGCGGTGCTCTCCACCGCGACCCGGTCCACCACCGGGTCCTCCCAGCTGCCGGTGACCGCGTACTGAAAGGCGAAGGCCTTGTCGAACATTTGCCGGTTGAGCATCTTCTCGATGAGCCAGATCGGGGCGAGCGGTAAACTCGATGACAGCTTGGGGGTAATCGTGATGATCTGGTCGTAGTCGCGGTCGACGAGCCCGGTGCGCCCGGACAACTCGATGCGCGCCGACTCACTCTCCAGCAGGAGGTTGTTGGTAAAAGCGTCGCCGCCCTCGAGCGCGAAGCTGCCCTCGATGAGCTCATAGCGGATCCCCTCGTCGAAGAGGTCGCTGAAGTCGAGCCGCAGGCGCCGGGGCAAGGCGGTTATCATCATCAACCCGAAGGCACGCCCGGTCGCCCCCGGGTCCATCTCCGCTAGGCGCCCGTCGGTCGCCCGGAAGTGCAGCGTGCCGCCGAGGTGCTCGAGATCGAAGTCCGAGGGCGCCCCGGGCCAGCCGAGATCGGCCGCGACCTCGGTGGTCCCGCTGGCAGCGTCGGGCTGCCTTTGGCTCAGCAGGCTGAGCAGATTGCCCAGATCGTCGGCGCGGAGCTCACTCGAGAACTCGGACCGGGGTTGTCCGTCGCGTAGGCTCCAGCTGCCGGCGGCGCTGGCCGAGAATCCATCGCCCTTCAAGCTCGCGGAATCGATCCGGACCCCGTTTGGCTGTCGGCTCGTCGCGAGCTCCACCGCGCCGAGCGAACGGTCTTCGTAAATCAGATTCCGGCAGATCAGCTCGATGGCGGGAATCCGCCTCGGGTCATAGGTCGGCGTCTCACGCGAGGACTCACCCGCCTTCAAACGAAGCCGCTCGAGGTTGATCGTGAGCGGGTCTTCGCGTAACGAGGCGGGCAGCGTGATGCTCCCGGCGATGTCCTCGCCGTCCGCGCGTACCACCCAGCTTTCGACCTCGCCACGCATCATGCGCAACTGAACCTGGCCCAGGGCACGCCCGAGGAGCTCGAGGGCATCGGTGCGGACGTCGACCTTACTGAGGGCGCGGAGGAATGGGTTGGCACGCGGAGGATCGCTGCTCGGGGCGGCGGCCGGGGTGCTCGTCTCCTCGCGCAGCATCGCCGCCCAGTCGTCGATGGAAAGCGCCTCGACTTTGCCGCCGATGTGGAGCCCTCGCCCGGAAGGCAGGGCGGGGCTAGGATCCCCGAAGGCGACGCTCCCGCGCAGCAGCTGATACTCCGATCCCTCCCGGCGCAGCTCGAGCCGGCTCCCGATCTCCTCCCCGAAGCGTATCGTCACCAGGCGTTGCGGGGTGCCGGTGAGCGCGGTCTCGACCGCGAATCGGCCGGGCTCGTTCGCGGCCTTCGTGAACGGCGCCGGCAATCTCAGCTCGAGCCCCACGAGGTCTGACTCGATGCTGAGCGGCGCCACCGTGTCGGTCCGGCCCCAGGCGTCGGGAAGGTCCAGGGTTGCCCGCCACGTTGTCTCTCCGTGAAGCATCGATACGATGCGCGGCGCATCGGCCGGGTCTCGGAACAGGGCGAATGCCCGCAGCTGCTCGGCCAAGAACTCCGGCGTGGCGGCCCCGCTCACCTCCACCCGGGTGATCGTCGGGTCGGCGGGGTGGCGCGCGACCCGGACCGCCACCGGCTGCCCGAGGTATCGGGCGACGAGAGTCTCGACCGACACGCCAGTCGGGGAAAAGTCGAGCACGCCGTTGACGTCGACGAACTCGAGACCGGTGCCCTTGAGCTCGAGGGCATTGCCCGCGAGCCGGATGTTGCCGCGAGCGGCCGCTTTCCCGGGTGGCAGGGGGATTGCGAGGTCGAGGCTGACGGCAACCTCGCCGCTCGCGTCGGCGTGGCGAACCAGGGGCTCGAAGCGGCGCTTGAGTCGGCTCTCGCGCAAGAAGCGCAGCCCCTCGCGGGCGCTTCCGCGGATGTCACCGCGCACCGTGAGAGAGGAGGGCCGGATTCGCAGATCGTCGATGGTGGCGATGGCACCATCGATCGCAGCGCCGAAAATGGTACCGGCCGTGGCCCGGATCTCGAGGGTGGGGCCCGCGATCGTGAGCTCCGACTCGAGGTCCGTAAGAGGTGGCCAGCCGGCGGCGTAGTCGAGCTCGACCCCGCTCACCTCACCGCGAACCAGGAAGCTGTCGCGAGCGCCTTTGAAAGGGAAGTCTCCGGCATAGCCGCGAAACCGCGCGTTGGCGTGATGCAGTTTTCCGCCTTGGATGGCCTGGCCGAGCCACCGAGCAAGGCGCGGGGGCAGTACCCCGGTGGGCACGAACGCCTCGAGGTGGGAGAGGTCGGCGGAATCGATCGCGACGTTCAGATCGACGATGGGAAGCTGGTTCCCGTAGGGCCAGTGCAGCTTGCCCGATAGCTCACCCGAGATATCCTCGTTGGTGAGGCGCAATCCCTCGGTCTCGAACCACCATCCCGATCCGCGTCGCGTCCAGCCGATGGCGCCCACTCCGTCCCGAAAGTCGAGCGGGGATTCGAACACTCCGGGGAGCTCGAGTCGGAGAGAGTCGCTGTTGAGCGTGAGCCGCCCTCCCATCAGGTTCGCCTCCAGACGACCCGACAGACCGGCCATTGCCGGCATCCGGCCGCGGGGGCGGGTCGCGAGGTCCTCGAAGTTCGCCTCGACTTCGAGC
>JBFHLI010000293.1:0-4163 GCA_041594935.1 Gammaproteobacteria bacterium
CCGAGGTGCCTCGCCCCACATCGGGTCTCTCGAGGAAATCAGCTTGGCTCGACTTTCTCTCTCGGTTCATGCGGCACCGGTCGATGACACAGAGCCCGCGCCCGCATCCGCCCTCGGCCCACGAGAATCGCGGTGAGAGCCTCGTCGGCGCGGGCTGCCCGCCCGATGATCGGCTCAACGCACCGATCGAGCTTGATACACGAACGGCATCTAGACGACGAAGGTCAGTCCTGCTTCCATTGATACAGGATGAAATCGCTCGGGCCATCCGTATAGCGATCATAGAACGCGCGCCCGCGCGCATTGAAGTGCTGGGTGAGCCACCGGATGGTTGGCCAGCCTCGCTCTGCTGCAAGCTCTTTGAGCGCCGCGAACAGCGCATCCGCGGCACCAGTGCCGCGCGCCTCCGGCACGATGATCAGGTCATCGAGAAAGCCGATTTCGCACCCGCCCAGGGAGCGGGGACAGGCCCGGATATGAGCGAGACCGACCGGCTGGGCGTTCTGGTTCCGGGTGAGAAGACCCTCCAGGACATGATCGGGATCGAGCAGCCAACTCCAGACTCGATCGGCAATCGTATCGTTCATCGGCACCGCGTAGAAGTCCGCGTAGAGGTCGAAAAGGACCCGCCACTCAGCCTTGTCGGCCTCGGTGACCGGACGTGTCTTGAACTCGCTCATGCTCCTCCTTTACCGGTCTCGCAGCGCTCGCAATTCCGAAAAACGGTGACATCACGGCATGCGGTCGATCTCGACCCTACGTAGACGATTCGCCGAGCCCACGGCGATTCGCCCTGATGGATGACCTTACGACTCACGCCATTCCTCAGCGACGATCGGATTCGACACACCGTATCGGGGCCCTCCATAACAAGCGGATACTGGATACCCGCTCGAGCCCCCGGTCACGTCCTGACGTTTCCGCTCGCGCCGGTTAACTTGCGGCTCACGAACTCACGCACCGCGATCGGGACATCCGACCCTGCCGAACACCGGCGCAAGAACTGCCCGCAGAGATGCCAGGTATCCTCCCGGATGCCGTCTGCCACCAAGATCGGCGTGCTCTTGTACTTTCCCATCCGCCCCTCGCCGTCATCCACTCCCGTGTAAGACAGTTCGGGCGCGCCGGCTCGCCATGTCACGGCTTTCTCCGCGTGGGGCTTGTCGTAGGTAAGTTGGAAACCGACGATGTCGCGCGCTTCCATCCACACGATGAGATCCATGCCGGGGTCGGAAAACCAGCGGCGACTCGGATCCCCGCCGATCTGACGCACGTTCTGAACCTCACGCAGCATGGTGCCGGGCACTGAAGCATAACCTCGCGCGGCATGCAACGTGGAGGATGCACGACACCGTGGCGCTGCCATTCGGGGCAACCGGTGTTTCTTGCCTTGCATTGGCGCGCGCCGAGCCGGTGGCAAATCGCAGGATCGAACCGCTCGGCACCATTCAAGCGCAGCGCATTGGTAACCGTCGATTTCAGCCTGACGACAGTGCCAAAGATCCGGATACGGGACACCCGAAAACCCGGCGATCAGCGACCACGGAAAAGCGTGCCGGCCATCTTTCCAAGCAGGGCGTGCGAAGGGCCAAACGTTTCGACGCTGCCGCTCCGCCGATCACCGGTCTCGACCTTCGGATAACGCACCGCGATCGTCCGCAGCCGGTGCCGCCGCGCGAGCCGGTACCGAACAGAATCCCTGGGGCGGTACCCCGAGCGCGGCATTGAACTTGCTCGACAGATTCTGAAACGCAACGAGGGCAGTGAGCTCGATGAGAGCGGCGTCGTCGAAATGGGCACGAAGGCGCTCGAAATGCAGCGCCTCCGGGTGTCGGCTCGAATCGGTGACCACCTCGGCGTAGGCGAGCGCGGCCCGCTCGCGCTCGGTGTAGAACGGACTGGATTCGAAGTCGGCGAGCGCATCGATTTTTGCTTGCTCGACCCCGCGCTTCAGCAAGGTGGCAGAGTTGATATCGACGCAGAATGCACACCAGTTTATCTGCGATACCCGAACCGTGACCAGGGACCGCAACGCGGGCTCGAGCGGTGAGGAACGCCGATCGAGCGCCCCGTACAGCAGTGCGAGCGCCACGAACACTTTAGGGGTGCGGCCCCACAGTCGGGCGGGCTCGAGCACCGACCCGTAGCGCCGCTTCTGATTCCAAAGGAAAAGCCTCACGTACCACGGAAATCGGTGGTCACGGGGGGTTTCAACGTAGGGCATTGGAGGGTGCTCGGGCCACGGACTCGCGGGTCGCTAGCCTGGATATTTCAACAAGGACCCGGGACGATGGCGACGGATAGGGGAGTCTGGACGCCGGGCTGGAGCGCAAGGGATAGCCGTAGCTATCGCTTGCGCGAAGCCCAAGTCCAGGCACGCATAGCCGAGCCAGCGCCCGGGTAGACTCGCCGCGCAAACAGATTGCACCGAGCTCAGGCCGCTCAAAACGGTTGGTTTTCTCATCACTCTCATGGGCCTAATGACGAGCGGCGAGGCGCCTTGGTGAAATATCCAGGCTAGTTCTGGTGCTCGCCCGACTCGGTGCCGTGGCCATGTGCCTCCCCTTCCGAGTGCGAGGGTTGCATCATGCTTCCCATGCCCGATGACATGCCGTGGTCGTGGCCACCCGGCATCTCCCGGTGCATGAAGCGGTGCGGATGACGAATGCTGAGTGAGTCCCGGGCATCGAGCTTCACCTCGATGAACTCGCTGCCGGTGGCGACGTGGCAGGCATTGCAGGTGGTGACGGTCTGCACGAGCGCCGCCTGGAACTTCGTCTCGTTACCATGCTCGATCGCCTCCTCGAGAGCCTCGAAGCTCGGTCTCATCATCTGCTCCATAAGCTCACCTCGCTCGGGGTTGATCGAGACAGAGAGCCTCGAAAGGCGCTGTATCTCCGCGAGCTCGTGGGAAGCCACCGCCCAGTCACCCGCCTCACCAGCACGGTGCATCACGTGAAAGCGCTCCGAGAAGTTCGGCATGAACGATGCAAAGCTCCTCGCCGCCTCCAACGCCTCGACGCGGCGCAGCAGCGTCTCGATACGACCCTCGAGTGCCTCCAGCCTACCTTCGTCGCTGTCGGCGACCACCGGCTCGAACGGTATCACCAGGACCAAAGCGACCACCAATCCAAGAATGGACACTTTCATTTCACTCCTCCTTCGGTCGTTGTCACGTTAACATGGATCGCACGACCTCACAGCTCGGTACCGTTCAAGCGCAGCGCGTTGGTGATCACCGATACGGAGCTTAAGCTCATCGCGGCCGCGGCGATCATCGGGCTCAGAAGAATGCCGAAGAACGGATACAGCACACCCGCGGCGATGGGCACGCCGAGGGCGTTATAGACGAAGGCGAAGAACAGATTCTGGCGGATGTTCCGCATGGTGGCGCGGCTGAGGCGTCGGGCCCGCACGATACCGCGCAGATCGCCTTTGACGAGAGTCACTCCCGCGCTCTGCATCGCGACGTCTGTTCCGGTTCCCATTGCAATCCCGACCTGGGCCTGGGCAAGCGCGGGCGCATCGTTGATGCCGTCACCGGCCATCGCCACGATCTTCCCCTCGCCCTGCAGACGCTTCACCTTGTCCGCCTTCTGCTCCGGCAACACCCCCGCGAGGACATCGTCGAGCCCGAGCCTATCCGCGACCGCCCGCGCGGTCGCTTCACTGTCGCCGGTGAGCATCACGATGTGCAGGCCCTCCGCGTGCAGCGCCTCGATCGCGGCCGGTGTCGTGCGCTTGATCGGGTCGGCGACTCCGATGAGACCCGCCGGTGCACCGTCGACCGCGGCTAGCATCACCGTCCAGCCTTTCGCCCGATTCACGTTTGCGCGCTCGGCAAGCCGCGCAGCGTCGACGCCCAGAGCGTGCAGGAGCTCCAGGTTGCCGAGCGCTACCCGACGACCGTCGACGGTCCCCGTGACACCCTTGCCTGTCACCGAGTCGAAACCGCCCGCCTTGGCGAGCTCCAGTCCGCGCGACGTTGCCCCGCGCACGATCGCCTCGGCGAGGGGATGCTCGCTGCCTCGCTCGAGGCTCGCGGCCAGCTTCAAGATGGAAGCCTCGTCGAAACCCGGCTCGGGCTCTACCGAAACGAGCTCGGGACGACCCTCCGTCAGAGTTCCGGTCTTGTCCACGACCAGGGTGTCGATCGTTCGCAG
>JBFHLI010000294.1:0-4092 GCA_041594935.1 Gammaproteobacteria bacterium
CGGCCATGCACCTGATCGAAATATAGAGCCTGCAGCTTCTCGGTAACCGGGCCCCGACCGCCGTTGCCGATGACTCGATTGTCCGCTTCACGGATCGGTGTCACCTCGGCGGCGGTGCCGGTGAAGAAAGCCTCGTCCGCGATGTAAACCTCGTCACGGGTGAGCCGTTTCTCGTGGATCGGGAGCTCGAGCTCCTCGGCGAGCCGGAAGATGGTGTCCCGGGTGATGCCGTCGAGGGCCGAGGTGAGGTCGGGCGTGTACAGCTTTGCGTCGCGCACCAGAAACAGGTTCTCTCCGCTACCCTCCTGCACATAGCCCTCATTGTCGAGCAGTAAGGCCTCATCGTATCCGCAGGTCAGCGCTTCCTGCAGAGCCAGTATGGAGTTGGTGTAATTCCCGATCGCCTTCGCCTTGCACATCGTGATGTTGACGTGGTGCCGCGTGAATGACGAGGTGCGGACCCGAATCCCCCTCTCCATGTTCTCCGCCCCCAGATAGGATCCCCACTGCCAGCTTGCGATAGCCACGTGCACGGTAAGATTGTCGGCTCGCAGCCCCATGCCCTCCGAGCCGTAGAACGCGATGGGGCGGATGTAAGCGGTATCCAGCTGGTTCTCACGAACCACGAGGCGCTGCGCCTCGTTGATGGTGTCCTTTTCGAAGGGGATCTTCATGTCGAGAATGTGGGCGGATCGAAACAGCCGATCGGTGTGCTCGCGCAGCCTGAAAATGGCGGTACCGTCATTGGTCCGATAGGCCCTTACCCCCTCGAACACTCCCAGACCATAGTGCAGGGTGTGGGTGAGCACATGCACTTTCGCCTCGCGCCATGGAACGAGTTCCCCGTCCATCCAGATGACGCCGTCCCGGTCAGAAAAGTCCATCGAGTTCATCCTCTGCGATTCTTGTCACGCAGCCCGAATCGGCGCCCGGCGACTCGGGGCGCCGGGTCTCGACCCCGGCCGCACGCATTGGTGCATGCCATGCCCGTTCCTAGCGCTCCATCAGCCCGTTCCAGCACTCGATGATACCCGAGCGCAGGTCCTCGAACTCCCGAGCCGGGGCGAACGCCGCGCGCTCTTCGAGTGCTAGCGCGTGCACCCGCTCGCGAAGGCGCCGGTAGGCATCCGCCAATCGAGAGCCATCGGGCCTGCCCATCAACCCGCACTCGATGAATCCTTTGAGGAGCCTTGCGTTGTCGGTGAACTGTAGATAATTCCGCAGCTTAGCAGCCCACCGGAGAACGCCATATTGCACCATAAATTCAATATCCGCGATACCTCCCGCCCCCTGCTTGAGGTCGAATAGCTCTTCGTTCGTGCCGTCGAGTGCGGTGCGCATTCGGTTGCGCATCTGCACGACATCACGGCGAAGGGACTCACCGTCGCGCGCCTTGAGTAGAACCGCGGTTCGAATTTCCAGAAACCTCCGTCTGAGCCCAGCGTCACCCGCCACCGGACGGGCCCGGACCAGCGCCTGATGCTCCCAAGTCCACGCCTGCTGGAACTGATACTGCGAGAAATTCTCGACCTCGGTGACCAGCAGGCCGGAGGAGCCGCTCGGCCGGAGGCGTGCGTCGGTCTCGTAGAGCAATCCACTCGCAGTGCGAGTGCTGAGGAAATGGATGATGCGCTGCGCGAGGCGAACGAAGAACACCGAGTTGTCGACCGGGCGGGCGCCGTCGGTTTGCTGCTCGCACCCGCGGCTTCCATGCAGGAACACGAGGTCCAGATCGGATCCGTAGCCGAGCTCGAGGCCGCCGAACTTCCCGTAGGCGACGATCGCGAAAGGCGCGACCTGACGCTTGCCATCGTCCCTGAAGCAGGGATTTCCATGCCGGGCGACGAGATCCCGGGTCGCGATGGCAAGGATCTCCTCGAGCGTGACTTCCGCGATCTCGGTCAGATGGTCGCTGACGATAGGGAGCGCGATCGAATTAGAGACGTCCGCCGCCGCGACCCGCAGGATGTTGGATTGCTTGAAGTGCCTCAGGCAATCCATCTCGTGCTCGGTATCGCCGGGCGGAACTTGTTCGAGCCGCGCCTTGAGATCTTGCGCCAGGGCCTCTCGGTTTAAGGGCGCGTAGAGCGCGCGCGCATCGAGCAGTTCGTCGAGTAGCATCGGGTGCCGGGCAAACTGACGGGCGATCATCGGGCTCGCCGCGCACAGTCTCACGAGTTGCGATAGCCCGAGCGGTCTCTCGATCAGCAGTGCGAGATAGGCGCTGCGCCGGGCGACGCTCTCGATGACCTGCGCGACCCGCTCGAGAGTCGAGAGAGGCTCCTTACGGCGACCGATGGCTCGGAGCAACACCGGCATCAGTCGGGCGATTCGCCCCCGCCCGCGCTGACCCAGGGCTCGGACAGAATAGGCGCGCCGCAGGTGTTCAATCTGCTCGAGCGCCGCCGCACCGTCGGTGAACCCCGTCTGTGCGAGGAGTTCAATGGATGGCTCGGTTGCGAGCGTGCCTTCCCACAAGGCGCTGAGCGCATCGGGTTCCGCCGCCGCCGGGTCGGTGGGTGCTCCGAACACCTGATCGAAATGGGATTCGACCCGAGCCCGATGCTTGGACAGGGTGTCGAAGTAAGCCTGCCATCGGTCGAATCCCATCCCCGCTGCCAACCGGGCCCGCTCGAGGGGTTTCGACGGCAAGGAATGCGTCTGCTGATCGTCGTACTGCTGCAGCCGGTGTTCGCTGGTGCGCAGGAATCGGTAGGCGTCGGTCAGCTCACGCACGGCGTACGGAGGCAGGTAGGATAGCTCGCCCAGCTTCGTGATCACCCTCAAGATCTGGCGATCCCGAAGGGCAGGGTTACGGCCGCCGCGCACCATTTGAAACGCTTGGCCGATGAATTCGACCTCTCGGATGCCTCCGGGCCCCAGCTTGATGTCGTGCTGCATGTCCTTTCGCCCGACCTCGGCTTTGATCAGCGATTTCATGTCCCGCAGCGACTCGAGCGCGCCGAAATCCAGGTAGCGTCGATACACGAACGGTCTCAGGTGTTCGAGCAAATCTAGGCCCGCCTCGATGTCACCGGCGACCGGCCGCGCCCGGATCAAGGCGTAACGCTCCCAGTCGCGCCCGTGAAACTGATAGTAATCTTCGAGTGCATTGGCGCTCGCGACGAGGGGTCCGCTCGCGCCGAAGGGCCGCAGCCGCATGTCGACTCTGAACACGAACCCGTCTTCGGTCTGCTGGCTGAGCACCTGGATGAATCGCCGTGCGAGTCGGATGAAGAACTCCTCGTTGGAGAGAGAGCGCGCCCGCCCCATCACCTGGCCGCTCTGTGGGAACGAGAATATGAGATCGATGTCGGAGGAGAAATTCAGCTCCTCGGCCCCGAGCTTGCCGAGGGCGAGCACGATCAGCGACTGGGGCAGCTCGTCGGTGCCCGTAGGACAGCCGAGGCGCTCTACCTGCCAGTCGTGAAGTCTGTTCAGTGTCAGCTGCAGTACCGCGTCGGCGAACGCGGAGGTGTCCGCGACCGTGGCTTCAAAGTCCGCCTCATCGCAGAGATCCCTCCACGCAATACGCACCATCTCGCGACGCTTCGCGAGGCGCAGAGCCGCGATGAGCTCTTCATCGCTGCGGACCTCGTCGAGCCGCGGCTCGATCTTGCTGCGGTACTCGCCGGGGTCGTAGGTACGCCTGAGGTCGCCGGAGGTGACGAGGTCGTGGAGCAGCTGAGGATGACGGATGCAGTTTTGCGCTACGTACTCGCTGCAGGCCCACACCCGCGATGCTTCGGCGGGTAGCTCTTTCGCGGTGAGCCCCTTGCCATTCGTCGCGCGCCGATACGCTTCGATTCGCGAGTCGGCGATCGCCCGAAGCTCGGGCGGTAGATCGGTGAAAACCGTCAAGGTCGGGCTCAATCAGTCCAGTTTGCGGTTCTTTCCGATTATAAGTTCGAGTCAAAAAAAAGCCCCGCCGCAGGGGCGGGGCTTCGTTGGCGCGCGTTCAGGGCGCGGGCTGCCTACATCATGCCGCCCATGTCCATGTCGCCCATTCCGGGAGGACCGCCCGGGGCCGCCTTCTCCTCCTTGGGAGCTTCTGCCACCATGGCCTCGGTGGTGATCATCAGACCGGCGATC
>JBFHLI010000295.1:0-4071 GCA_041594935.1 Gammaproteobacteria bacterium
CACCGCGATCGAATTCTGATCGTCGATTTTGGAGCGCAGTACACACAGCTCATCGCACGCCGCGTGCGAGAAGCGGGCGTGTACTGCGAGATCCACCCCTATGACGCGTCCGACCAGTTCATCGAGGAGTTTGCCCCCAAGGGAGTGATCCTCTCGGGGGGGCCGGAATCGGTCACGGTTTCGGAAGACGTTCGCGCCCCGGCCGCCGTGCTGGCCCTCGGAGTCCCGGTGCTCGGCATCTGCTACGGGATGCAGACGATGGCGGCTCAGCTCGGGGGCGAGGTAGAGAGCTCGCCCAATCGCGAGTTCGGCTACGCCCAGGTTCGCGCTCGCGGCCACTCGCGGCTGCTGCGCGACATCGAGGACCACACCAGCTCCGAGGGTTACGGGCTCCTCGACGTATGGATGAGCCACGGCGACCGCGTGATCACCCTGCCCGACGGCTTCAAGCTGATCGCATCGAGCGAAAACGCTCCTATTGCCGGTATGGCCGATGAGTCACGCGGTTTCTACGGTCTGCAGTTTCATCCGGAAGTGACGCACACCCGTCAGGGTCAACGGATCATCGAGCGCTTCGTGCACGAAATCTGCGGCTGCGAAGAGCTGTGGACGTCGGAGCACATCATCGAGGACGGCATGCGGCGGGTCCGCGAGCAGGTCGGTAGCGATCCGGTCCTGCTCGCGCTCTCGGGCGGGGTGGACTCCTCGGTGGTCGCGGCGCTCTTGCACAAGGCGATCGGAGACCGTCTCACCTGCATCTTCGTCGATCATGGTCTCCTGCGTGCGGACGAGGGCAGCCAGGTGATGGCCACGTTTGCCGCCCACATGGGGGTACGGGTGGTGCGGGTCGATGCGGAGGCTCGCTTCCTCGAGGCGCTGGCGGGAGTCGGCGATCCGGAGCGCAAGCGTAAGATTATCGGTGGGCTGTTCATCGAGATCTTCGACGAGGAGGCTAAGAAGCTCGAGGGGATCAAATGGCTTGCGCAGGGCACGATCTATCCCGACGTGATCGAATCGGCGGGGGCTGGAACCGGTAAGGCGCACGTCATCAAGTCGCACCACAACGTCGGTGGTCTGCCCGAGCGCATGAGACTGTCGCTCATCGAGCCGTTGCGCGAGCTGTTCAAGGACGAGGTCAGGAAGCTCGGCGTGGAGCTGGGGCTGCCCTTCGACATGGTTCACCGTCACCCGTTCCCCGGTCCCGGTCTCGGGGTCCGGATCCTCGGGGAGGTGAGCAAGGAGCACGCCGATACCCTTCGCAGGGCGGATGCGATTTTCATCGAGGAGCTGCGCGAGAGCGGCTACTACGATCGGGTTGCACAAGCCTTTGCGGTATTTCTTCCGGTCCGGTCGGTCGGGGTCATGGGCGATGCCCGGCGCTATGATCACGTGATCGCACTGCGCGCGGTGGAAACCGTCGATTTCATGACCGCCCGCTCGGCGCGGCTGCCCTGGGAGCTGTTGGAGAGAGTGTCGAATCGGATCATCAATGAGGTGGCCGGCATCTCGCGCGTGACCTATGACATTTCGAGCAAGCCCCCGGCCACCATCGAGTGGGAATGAAGCCGGGCCCGGGCGCTCAGGGCGGGCTCGCGAACGCCGCCGAGCGCGACCGCCGATGGATGTTGCGCGCGCTGGAACTCGCGGAGCAAGCCGAGCTCGAGGGTGAGGTACCGATTGGTGCGGTGCTGGTGCGCGATGATGCCGAGCTCGGAAGCGGGTGGAACCGTCCGATTGCCGCGCATGATCCGAGTGCCCATGCCGAGATCAATGCGTTGCGGGCGGCGGCCCTTGCCATTGGTAACTATCGGCTGCCCGGTACGACCCTCTACGTGACGCTCGAGCCGTGCGTGATGTGCGCGGGCGCCATCGTCCACGCCCGGGTGTCGCGGCTGGTGTTTGGCGCGAGCGAGCCCAAGGCCGGTGCCGGCGGCAGCGTCTTCGACGTGCTGAGCACGAGCGGATTGAACCACCGCGTGGGCTGTGAGGGAGGAGTACTCGCCGACATCGCGGGCGAGCGCCTGCGTGATTTCTTCCGCACCCGGCGCGGCGAACGCGGCCGATGAGCCTCGTGACGAGCAACCGGCCTGTCCGTCGGTACCTCCCCGCGCCCCGCAGGAAATTTCCCGGCTAGATGCGCTCGCTCGAACGCGTGGTGGCTGAAGTCGGGGAGGCGCTCACCGCCCACGCCCTCACCCTGGTGAGCGCGGAGTCCTGCACCGGGGGGGCGGTCGCGGGGGCGCTCACCTCGGTGCCCGGTAGCTCGGTCTGGTTCGAGCGGGGCTTCGTTGCCTACTCAAGCGCGGCCAAGGAGCAGATGCTCGGAGTGAGCCCCGTGACGCTACGGGTGCACGGCAGCGTGAGCGAGGCGACGGTGCGCGAGATGGCGCTGGGCGCGCTCAAGCGCAGCCCCGCGGAGGTGTGCGTTGCGCTGAGCGGGGTGGCGGGGCCGGGCGGGGGCACCCGGGATAAGCCGGTCGGAACGGTTTGGCTCGCGTTTGCGATGCGTGGCGCCGATGTTCGCTGTGAGCTCGCCCACTTCGCCGGCGACCGGGGCACGATTCGTCGCCATTCGGTGCGCTCAGCGCTGGAAGGAATTCTAGCTCTGGTGTCGGCTCGATCATGACCCATGAGCCGAAGCCACAGGGGGCGGGGGAGAGCCGGGGCGAGGGATCGGAAACCCCGCCGCGTCTGTTCTTTGCGCTCTGGCCCGCCGAGGGGACGCGCCGTGCCCTCGCCAAGCTTGCCCGCAAGGCGCTTCGCGGGCGGGGTCGCCTGGTGGCCGAGGATAATCTTCATCTGACCCTCTTCTTCCTGGGTTCGACCCCGCCCGAGCAGCAGGCGTGCGTGGAGCGGGCGGCCGCGAGGGTCCGCGGCGTCGAGTTCACGCTGGCGCTGGACCGTTTGGGTCATTTCGCGCGGCCGCGGGTCGCATGGTCCGCCCCGGCCCGCGTGCCGCAAGCGCTCTTGGACCTCGCATCCACTCTGGCCGGCGAGCTGAGCGATTGCGGATTCACCGCAAAGGCGCGCCCCTTCCAGGGCCACGTAACTCTCGCGCGCAAGGTCGCGCGCGCGCCCCTCGAAACATCCCACAAGGCGATCGTTTGGAAGGTGGACCGATTTTCCCTGGTGCAATCGCGCACTCATCAGACCGGGGTCGAATACCGCCCGCTGCAATCCTGGCGCCTGCAACCCCGCCCCGAGGACCTTTCCGGGGGGGACGGCGACACAGTGCCCGTCCCGGCTGAGCCGCCCATCGGGCACGCATAGCCGAGCCAGCGCCCGGGTAGACTTGCCGCGGAAACAAATTGCACCGCGCTCGGGCCGCCCGGAACGGTTCGTTTTCTCATTGCTGTCAAAAGCTTAGTGACGAGCGGCGAGGCGCCTTGGCGAAATATCCAGGCTAGGAGGTACGCGGCAAATTTGGGATACTACGAGACCCAGTCGCAGTACAACCGACCCCAGGAGGACGTAGGACATGGACGACAACAGGAAACGCGCCTTGAGCGCTGCATTGACCCAGATCGAGCGGCAGTTCGGCAAGGGCGCAATCATGCGCATGGGCGACACTCCGGCGGCCCGCGATGTCGACGTCGTATCGACCGGCTCGCTTGGCCTGGATATCGCGCTCGGGATCGGCGGGTTACCGCGCGGTCGGGTGGTCGAGATCTATGGCCCCGAGGCCTCGGGTAAGACCACTCTCACGCTGCAGGTGGTTGCCGAGGCGCAGAAGAAAGGAGGCACCGCGGCATTCATCGATGCCGAGCACGCGCTCGATCCCACCTACGCGGAAAAGATCGGGGTCAACGTCGACGAGCTGCTGGTATCGCAGCCCGATACCGGCGAGCAGGCGCTCGAGATTGCCGACATGCTGGTGCGATCTGGTGCGATTGACGTGATCGTGATCGACTCCGTGGCGGCCCTGACGCCGAAGGCGGAGCTCGAGGGAGACATGGGAGATTCCCACGTCGGCCTGCAGGCGCGTCTGATGTCCCAGGCGCTTCGCAAGCTCACCGCGAACATCAAGCGCTCCAATTCGCTTGTCATCTTCATCAACCAGATCCGAATGAA
>JBFHLI010000296.1:0-4060 GCA_041594935.1 Gammaproteobacteria bacterium
TCGATACGGTGCAGGAACGAGTAGTTGATCTCGGGCAACCCGCCGATGATCCGATCGTACTCGGTCTGCAGGAACCACCCGCCCCACACCGAGAGCGCCACCCAGGTGACGAGGCGACCCCAGAACACGAGCGCGGAGACCGGGGGCTCGACCGGCAGCACGAGCCGCCGCAGGCGACGAGACCAGCCCGCGAGCGGCGGCATCTTCACGTCCACCGGGTCCTCGCGGCGAAGCCGCCGACGCAGCCACTTCGCGAACACGAGGCCGCAGCCCGGGCACTCCCCCGGCGGCGCCGAGTCGGCGGCGCGGCGCTCGTGGCCGCACTTGGGGCAGGTCCGATACATGCTTTCTCGCGTATGCTCCCGGGTGTCCGTATATCGGTAACAGGAGACACTAACTTTGACTGCGTCCACGAACCCGCCCGCCCCGGGGGCCGGTGCGCCCCACTGCCCACCGGCGCACATGACCCCCGACGAGTTCCGCAGTTGGGGATATCGCGCCGTCGACTGGGTAGCGGACTACCTGACGTCGCTCGATTCGCGCCCGGTGCGCTCGCAGGTCGAGCCCGGAGAGATCCGGGCCCTTCTGCCGCCGGCCGCCCCGGTTGACGGCGAGCGGTTCGAGACGATCCTCGCAGATCTCGACCGGCTCATCCTGCCGGGGATTACCCACTGGCAATCCCCGAGCTTCTTCGCGTACTTTCCCGCCAACGCCTCGGGCCCGGCGATCATCGCCGACCTCATCTCTGCCGGACTGGGGGTGCAGGGCATGCTGTGGGCCACGAGCCCGGCGTGCACCGAGCTCGAGGCCCACGTGCTCGACTGGATGGTGGACCTGCTCGAGCTGCCCGGGCGGTTCAAGTCGATTGGCACCGGGGGAGGCGTCATCCAGGATACGGCCTCGAGCGCAACCCTCTGTGCGCTGCTCGCGGCAAGGGAGCGCGCCACCGGCTTCGATTCGAACCGGCAGGGGTTGCGTCGGACCCTGACCGCGTACGCCTCGGGCGAAGCCCACTCGTCGATCGAGAAGGCGGCGAAGATCGGTGGCATCGGCGTCTCGAACCTACGCCTCATCGAGGTCGACGAGCGCTTCGCGATGCGACCGCGCGCGCTCGAGCAAGCGATCGCGACCGACCGCGCGGCCGGACACTTGCCGTTCTTCGTCTGCGCGACGGTGGGCAGCACCTCCTCGAGCGCGGTCGACCCGGTGAGAGCCGTGGGCGAGATAAGCGCGCGCGAGGGGCTGTGGCTGCACGTGGACGCCGCCTATGCCGGGAGCGCGGCGGTGTGCCCGGAGTTTCGTGCGCTGCAGGACGGGCTCGAGCTGGCCGACAGCTATTGCTTCAACCCCCACAAGTGGCTCCTCACCAACTTCGATTGCGATTGCCTGTTCGTGGCCGACCGGGCCGCCCTGATCAACACTCTGAGCGTGTTGCCCGAGTACCTGAAGAACCGGGCCACCGAGACCGGTGCGGTGTTCGATTACCGCGACTGGCAGGTGCCGCTCGGACGGCGTTTCCGGGCGCTGAAGCTCTGGTTCGTCATCCGTCACTACGGGGTCGCGGGTCTGCAGCGCCACATTCGCCACCACGTGGCGCTGGCGCGTGAGTTCGCCGACCGGGTCCGGGCTTCGGACGATTTCGAGCTCTGCGCTCCCGTGCCCCTCGGCCTGGTGTGCTTTCGCCACCGCGCCGGCGATGCGCTCAACCAGCAGCTGATGGATTCGCTCAACGCCTCCGGGAAGCTCTACCTCACCCACACGCGTCTCGGCGACCGGCTGGTGCTGCGCCTCGCCGTCGGCGGCACCTACACCGAGCGGCGGCATGTGGAGCAGGCCTGGGCGCGGATCCGCGAAACCGCCGAGCGCCTCGCCTGAGGGCGACGGGTCGGGCGGGGGCGAACCGCGATTGGAGGCACCACAGGCCGGGGTTAGAATGCCGCGATGGTAACAGGGGTGAGCGGCGGCTCGGAGCGAGCCCGCGTGCAGCCACAGGTGCCTATAGAGGGCCCGTGGGTGTGGCGGGGCGCTGCGCTCGAGCGCAGCGACGCCTGGCAGCGACGATGGCGCGCGAGCGACCTCGACGGCTTCGACGCGGCCCTCGAGCGGGCCGCGCGTCTCGGGCTCAGCCGTGATGACCTCTCCGACCGCGATTTTCCGCTGCCGGAGGCAACGCGGGCCCGACTGCGGGAGATGGGCCGCACGCTGGAGGAAGGCTGCGGGGTGATCCGGGTAACCGGTTTGCCCGTTGGACGTTACTCCGAGACCGAAATCGAAACCCTGTTCAGCGGCATCTGCCGCCACCTCGGCACCCCCGTCTATCAGGACCCGCAGCGTCAGCGGATCCGCAAGATCTGCGATGAGGGGTCGGGGGTGGGCGAGCGCTACGGGGCACTCGAGGCGGCCGACGGCACGTTTCTTTCGTCGCGCGCCCGCACCGCCTCGACCGGGCCGCTTCGCTTTCACACCGACCGGGCGGACGTGGTCGCACTGCTGTGCGTGCGGCAGGCGCGGTCCGGGGGATCGAGCCTGCTCGCAAGCTCTCCGGCGGTGCACAACGAGATGCTGCGCCGCCGGCCCGATCTGCTCGAGCTTCTCTATCAACCCTACGTCCGCTCACGGCTCGGTGAGGAGCTCAGCGGCGAGCATCTCACCTACGCGCTGCCGATCTTCGGGCAGCGCGAGGGCAAGTTCACGAGCCACTACTCGAGAACCTACATCGAGGCGGCGCAGTTGCTCCCCGGGATCCCCCGCATGAGTGATGCGCAGTGGGAGGCGCTCGATGTGCTCGCCGACACCGCGCAAGCGTTGTGCATGGAGATGCGGCTTGAGCCGGGCGACATCCAGCTGCTCAACAATCACGTCGTCTACCACGCCCGCACCGCGTTCGAGAACGACGCCAAGCCGAATCGAGGCCGCCTGCTCTATCGGGTGTGGCTCAGCGTCGCGGACAATCGCCCTCTCCCGCCCGGCCACGAGGTCCTGTGGCGCGAGATCGAAGCCGGGCGCGTTCGCGGCGGCATCACGCAGCCCGCTGGTGAGATGGTGGCGCCGAACTCGTGAGGCCCCGTCTTGGCCAAGGGCGTTCCGCGGCTCGCCTCGAACGCTGAAGGGAGACCGCCGTTCAGGCGGCGAGCGCGGACCACAGCAGACGCAGCGCGAGCACCGTCATCACCGCCTTGAACACGATGACGAACGCGCGCTCCGGCATTCGATCGAGTAGCCGGCGCCCGGTGAGGGTGCCGAGAAAACCCATCGCGATCATCGCCGTGACAAGAGGTATCCAGGGCAGAAATGCAAATCCCAGTAGCCCGAAGGCGATGATCTTGAGAGCATGCTGGAGGCTGAGACAGGCGGCGGTGGTGGCCACCAGCCCGTGTCTCTGCAGTCGCTCGGTCGACATGAACGCGGCGACGAAGGGGCCGGTGGCCCCCACGAACATGGTGCAGAAGGTGGCAAGCGCACCCACCAGGAGAAACCCCCGGGGCGGAATCCTCGAGGCCCGTAGCCGGGGTGTCCACACCGCAAACAGGATGAACGCCGCGAGCAGCAGCTGCAGGGTGCGGGTGGACAGGCTGACAAAGATCAGCGCGGCCACCGCCACTCCCACCAGCGCCCCCAATGCGAACAGGATCGTGATCGGCACGTCGATGTAGTGACGCATCAGGTAGGTCCGGCCGACATTGGAGCCGAGCTGCACCACTCCGTGCACCGGCAGCACGGTGGCCGGCGGCAGGAAGGTCGCCATGACGCTGATCAGGGCGATTCCGCCGCCGATCCCGGCGGTGGCGGTGAGGGCCGAGGTGAAGTAGCTCAAGATCACGAGCCCGAGCGCGGCCATGGGTGAGAGCTCCGGGGGTAACAATGCGATCATTCTCGGGTGGGCCCGGTGTCGGCGAAAACGGTTTGCATAGTGGGCCACCGGAAGCACGCTTGCCAAGCCGCTCACGCCGATAAACGGCGTGCCGGCGGTGACACGACGGAGAAGCATGACCGTCAGGCGACGAGGCGCCGGCGGGACCGAAAACTGAGAGGAGAACGCCATGGCGGACCGACGTGATCA
>JBFHLI010000297.1:0-4056 GCA_041594935.1 Gammaproteobacteria bacterium
CGACACCAAACCCCAGCTCGAGATCTTCGCCGACGACGTCAAGTGCTCCCACGGGGCGACGGTGGGACAGCTCGACGAGGACATGGTCTTCTACCTGCGCTCGCGCGGGATCACCGAAAGTGCCGCCCGCGGTCTGCTCACCTACGGATTTGCGAGCGACGTGATCCAGCGCATGTCGCTCGCTGCGGTGCGGGCGAAGCTCGAGGAGCAGCTCATCGCCTGGCTACCGAACCCCGAACAGGTCAAAGAGATCGTCACATGAGTCAACCTCGCGAGCGCGTGAACATTGCCCGGTCGACCCAGGCGGTATTCGACCCGTACAAGGCGCGTCGGGATTTCCCGATCCTGGATCAGGAAGTGAACGGCAAGCCGCTCATTTACCTGGACAACGCGGCCACGAGCCAGAAGCCGAAGACGGTGATCGATGCGATCAATCACTATTACACGCATGACAACTCGAACGTGCACCGAGGCTTGCACACCTTGAGTGAACGCGCTACCCGCGACTACGAGGGCGCGCGCGACACCGCGCGTGATTTCATCAATGCTCGCGATCGCCGCGAGACGATTTTCGTGCGCGGCACCACGGAGGCCATCAATCTCGTCGCGCAGAGCTATGTGCGCCCGCGCCTCGAGCCCGACGACGAGCTCATCATCAGTCACATGGAGCACCACTCGAACATCGTGCCCTGGCAACTGGTGTGTGAGCAGACCGGGGCAAAGCTCCGGGTGGTGCCTATCAATGACGACGCCGAGCTGATGCTCGAGCGCTACCTCGAGCTCCTCGGGCCGCGCACCCGCTTCGTGTCGGTCGTCTATCAGTCCAATTCACTCGGTACCATCAATCCGGTTCGGGAGATGATCACGGCGGCCCACGAACGCGGTATACCGGTTCTGTTGGACGGTGCGCAGGCCGCTCAGCACATGCGCGTCGACGTGCAGGAGCTCGATTGCGACTTCTTTGCCTTCTCCGGACACAAGGTCTACGGTCCGACCGGGATCGGCATCCTGTACGGAAAGGAACAGCACCTCACCGAGATGACCCCGTATCAAGGCGGCGGGGACATGATCAAGTCGGTCAGCTTCGAGGAAACCCTCTACAACGACCTGCCGTACAAGTTCGAGGCGGGAACGCCCAACATCGCCGGCGCAATCGGCCTCGGAGCAGCCATGAACTACGTCTCCGGGCACGGGCTCGAGGCCATCGAGCAGCACGAGAAATCGCTTCTCGCGCAGGCGAGCGATGCGGTTGCCGCTATCCCGGGGGTTCGCCTGATCGGCACCGCCCGAGTCAAGGCCGCGGTCGTGGGATTCGTGATGGAGGGCATTCACGCGCACGACGTCGGTACCATCCTCGACGCCGAGGGGGTAGCGATCCGGGCTGGACACCACTGCACGATGCCGGTGATGAAGCGCTTCGGCGTCCCCGCCACCGCGCGGGCATCGTTCGGGCTTTACAACACCAAGGAAGACATCGACGCGCTGGTGGCAGGTCTTCACAAGGCACGCGAGCTGTTTGACCGATGATGGACCTGCGCAATCTCTACGAGGAGGTCATCCTCGATCACAACCGCAACCCTCGTAACTACCCCAAGCGGCCGGCGAGCACGAATCGTTCCGCACACGGGTTCAATCCGCTGTGCGGCGACGACTTTCATCTGCACCTGCAAGTCAAAGACGGGATCATCGAGGATGTCGGCTTCGAGGGCGCGGGCTGCGCCATCTCCACCGCGTCCGCCTCGCTCATGACCGAGGCGATCAAGGGAAAGGACGAGGCGCACGCGAAGCAGCTGTTCGAGCAGGTGCATCATCTCCTTACCCAATCGCCGGAGACGGCGACGCCGGGACCCGGTCTAGGCAAGCTGTCGGTCCTCGGCGGCGTCATCGACTACCCGATGCGGGTGAAGTGCGCCTCGCTCGCCTGGCACACTCTGCAGGCGGCGCTAGAGCAGCTCGACACCCCGGTCTCGACGGAATGAGGGCCCTCGGCCCGGGCCCGACCCCGTCCGCCGCGATGAAGTTCGATTCCAAGGAGCCTTGCGGGTGGCAGACTGGGTTCGAGTAGCGACGGTCTCGGAGCTCGAGCCGGGAACGTTTCGGATCGTCGATGTCGACGACGTGATGATCGCGGTGTTCAACATCGACGGCTCGTTCTACGCCATCGAGGATGTCTGCACCCACGACTACGAGACCCTCACCGGCGGCCCCGTCAACGGCTGCGAGATCACGTGCCCGCGTCACGGGGCTCGGTTCAACATCAAGACCGGCGAGGCGCTCTGCGCGCCCGCCTATGAACCGGTGTCCACCTTTCCGGTCCGGGTCGAAGATGGGGTGGTGCAGGTAATCGACGACCGCTGGGACTGAACTCCCTCGCGGTGAGCGAGAGCGGCCTCAGCCCGAGCGAACGCCGCCGCAGCCTCGCCGCGGTCATTGCCTGCATCTCGATCTACGGGATCACGGTCGGGCTGACGCTGCCCCTCCTCTCGCTCATTCTCGAGGCGCGGGGCACCCCGTCCACCCTCATCGGCCTGAACGCGGCGATGCCGGCGCTCTCCACCCTGCTCGTCTCCCCGCTCATCCCGGGTCTCGTGGCTCGATTCGGCATCAAGCGCCTGCTCTACGGCTGCATCTTCGGCGACCTGGCTTTCTTCCTCGCGCTTCCAATCTTTGATGATCTGCTCGCCTGGTTCGTGATTCGATTTTTGATGGGGGCAACGATCTCGGGTCTGTTCATCGTGAGCGAAACCTGGATCAATCAGATCGCGACCGAGGCAACCCGAGGTCGGGTGATGGCGCTCTACAACTCGGCCCTCGCCGGATGTTTTGCGCTCGGCCCGCTCGTGATCCCGGTCGCGGGCATCGAGGGGTGGACACCATTCCTCGTCGGCGCCCTGTTCATCGTGCTCGCCTCCATTCCGCTCGCGTGGGCGGGCGACCGTGCCCCCGCGCTCGAAGGGCAGTCCTCCTTCGGGGTGATGAAATTCTTCCCGCTCGCCCCCACCATCACCGGGGCGGTCCTGCTGAGCGCCTTCGTGTACACCGCGAGCGCCGCCCTGCTCTCCGTGTACGGGGTGAGAAGCGGCCTCGACCGCAACGCGGCCGCGGTGATGCTCACCGCGCTGGGGCTCGGGGGCATCCTGCTGCAGTTCCCAATCGGATGGCTCGCGGATCACTACGATCGGCACTGGGTGTTGATCGGCTGCGCCGCCGGCTCCGGTCTCGGGGCGCTGCTGTTGCCGGCGGCGATGGGCGCGCAACCCTTTCTCTGGCTGATGCTGTTCCTCTGGGGCGGACTGATGACCGGGATCTACACGGTGACGATGGCCATCGCCGGCCAGCGCTTTCGGGGCATGGAGCTCGCGACCGCGATGGCCGCCTTCGGGGTGCTCTGGGGCATCGGGAGCTTGCTCGGGCCACCGCTTGCCGGCGGAGCGATGGATCTTCGCGACCTCACCGGCTTGCCGGCAATCCTGGTCGCGGCCAATCTGGTGTTCGTTGGATTGGCCGTCTATCGACGCCTAACCCGCGCCCGACGGGCACCATCGGCTGGCTGAGACGGATCCCGCCGGTACCCCTGGGAATGTCGGGCAGAGCTACCTCGTTCGGACGCCGGCCACTCGCGTCGACGGCGAACTGAATACGCCAGCCTAACCCCGGGGCGCAAACTCGGTCTCCACGAGCGAGACCCAGAAGGCCGCCCCCACGGGCAGGATCTCGTCATTGAAGTCATAGCGCGCACTGTGCAGCCCGCAGCCACCGGGCCCCACCCCCCCGTTTCCGATCAACGCATAGCACCCCGGTTTCACCTGGAGCATGCGCGCAAAATCCTCCGAGGTCGTCGCCGGGCGTATATCGGTGATCACGTTCTCCTCGCCGAGCGCCCGGCAGGCGGCCGCCACCGCCGCGCCCGTCTCCGCTTCCGTATTGATCGTCGGCACGAAGTCGTGGGTGTAGCCAAAGTCGAAGGTGGCGCCATGCGCAAGGCAGATACCCTCGACCAGACGCCGCATCGTACGCTCGACCGCGGTCTGAACCTCGTGGGTGAAGCTGCGGACA
>JBFHLI010000298.1:0-4003 GCA_041594935.1 Gammaproteobacteria bacterium
CCTGGTCGTCAATCGCCAGCGTCCATCCACCGCCAAGGGAGTCATCTTCATGACCCTCGAAGATGAGACCGGTTTCATCAATGTCGTCGTGTGGCCGTGGGTTGCCGAGCGGCAGCGAACGCCCATGATGCGCGCGAGGCTGCTCGGGATCACCGGGGTCATCGAGCGCGACGAGGGCGTCATTCACGTGGTTGCCGCCAAGCTCGAGGATCACACCCTTCTACTCGGCAAGCTGGAGACCGCATCGCGCGATTTTCACTAACCCGGGTCCTTGGTGAAATATCCGGGTTAAGAGCCATCTTCTTGCCGTGATACGATTTCGAAAAAAACGGGGGACGGAGTGAACAATGGGCGAAGCGATCGAACTACGCGCCGATGACGACCACGTGCTCGGCGCCTACCGGGCCGACCCGCAAGGTGCACCCCGCGGCGGCGTCGTCGTCATCCAGGAGGTGTTCGGTCTCAACCGTCACATCCGCGCGCTGTGCGATGAGTTCGCCGAGGATGGCTACCGCGCCGTGGCCCCCGCCCTCTTCGACCGGATCGAGCGCGGGGTCGAGCTCGACTATGACGAGGCCGGTCTCGCGCGGGGGCGGGCGCTTCGCGCCGCGCTCGGCTGGAACGACCCCCTCGTCGATGTCGGGGCGGCGGTGGCGACGCTCAAGGCCGACGGCGCGGTGGGGGTGGTGGGGTACTGCTGGGGAGGATCGGTTGCCTGGCTCGCGGCCACCCGCCTCGATGTGACCTGCGCGGTCGGCTACTATGGCGGCCAGATCGTGCTGTTCAAGGATGAGCATCCCGGCTGCCCGGTGCTGCTGCATTTCGGCGAGCGCGATGCGCTCATCCCGAGCGCAGACGTCGAGGAGATTCGGGCCGCTCAGCCCGGAGTCGAGATTCATTCCTACCCGGCCGGGCACGGCTTCAACTGCCCCGATCGGCCCGACCATGATGCCGCGAGCGCGAGCCGCGCGCGCACCCGAACCCTGGCGTTTCTCGCCCGGCATCTCGGCACTGGCC
The DNA here is from genome assembly GCA_041594935.1 of Gammaproteobacteria bacterium. Taxonomy (GTDB): domain Bacteria; phylum Pseudomonadota; class Gammaproteobacteria; order HK1; family HK1; genus JBFHLI01. The sequence continues at coordinate 1,018 of JBFHLI010000298.1, forward strand.
GAGGGTCGAGCTGACCGGAGCGCGCCCGCGAAGGTCCGGTACGATGCGACGGCCCGACCCGGGCGGCGGAAGGGCAGAACCCGATTTTTGCGTGCAGGCGGTGTCGAGATCGAAATACAATGAGCGCCACTGGGGGGTGCTGCGGGCTCTACTCGTCTGGGTCCGTCGCTCTGATGTCGACGTCACGATTGCTCGCAGCCGCGGGCCGGGCGCGTTCCATTGGATACGGTAGCTCGAATGAAGGTTGGTGTTCCAAAGGAGTCTCTGCCGGGCGAGACCCGGGTCGCGGCCACTCCGGACACGGTCAAGAAGCTCGCCGGGCTCGGCTTTGAGGTCTTGGTGGAGGCGGGGGCCGGGGTGGGAGCGAGCTTCCCGGATGCCGAGTACGAGGCGGCGGGGGGAAACCTCGTGGACCGGGCCGGCGCGCTGGCGGGCGAGATCGTTCTCAAGGTGCGCAAGCCCACCGTGGATGAGACCGCCGCCCTCGGCCACGGCGCGACCCTCGTTGCATTCCTCGAGCCCTACGAGTCTGACGGCACCCTGCCACGGCTCGCCGAACACGGAGTCAACGCGCTGTCGGTGGAGCGGATTCCCCGCATCTCCCGGGCCCAGTCGATGGACGCCCTGTCGTCGCAGGCGAATATCGCCGGTTATCGCGCCGTCATCGAGGCGGCGAGTCACTATCCGCGCTTCTTTCCGATGATGATGACCGCCGCGGGCTCGGCCCGCCCGGCCAGGGTCATCGTGCTCGGGGCGGGGGTCGCCGGGCTGCAGGCGATCGCGACCGCCCGGCGTCTCGGCGCGACGGTCGAAGGGTTCGATGTGCGCCCCGCGGTCAAGGAGGAGGTGGAATCACTCGGCGCCAAGTTCATCGAGCTCGATCTCGGCGAGAGCGGAGAGGGCGCAGGGGGCTACGCCAAGGAGCTGTCCGATGACGCCAAGGCACGCCAGCAGGCCGCGCTCACCGAGTATCTGGGCAAAGCCAACGTGGTGATCTCCACCGCCCTCATCCCCGGCCGGCCGGCCCCGGTCCTGATCACCGAGGACGCGCTCGAGCGTATGGCGGCGGGTGCGGTGGTGGTCGACATGGCCGCCCAGAACGGGGGCAACTGTCCCCTGACCGAGGCCGACCGGGTCGTCGTCAAGCACGCGGTAACGCTGGTCGGTCACACCAACTACCCGGCCATGGTGCCGGGGGATGCCAGCGCTTTCTACGCACGCAACCTGTTCAATTTGATCAAGCTGATGATCGATCCCGAGCACCCCGGCTCGCTCAAGGATTTTTCCGCCGATGAGGTCACCGCGGCGGCCCTGGTTACCGGCGGGGGCAAGGTGCTCGTGGAAGGGGCGTGAGCTTGGTGCAGCAACGAGGCGAGTAGCCAATGTCAGAACCGATCATCGCGCTCTATGTGTTCGTGCTGGCCTGCTTCGTGGGCTACTTCGTGATCTGGGGGGTGACGCCGTCGCTTCACACCCCGCTCATCTCGCTCACCAATGCGATCTCGGGGATCATCCTCGTCGGCGCACTGCTGGTGGCGGGCTTCGAGAGCAAGTCGGGCGCGGTCGGCGCCCTCGGGTTTCTGGCGGTGCTGCTGGCGTCGATCAACATCTTCGGCGGCTTCGTGGTCACCCAGCGAATGCTCGCGATGTTCAAGAAGAAGAAGAAATAACGCAAAGGCACGCCGATGTCCGCCGATACCCTCGCCCTCGCATACCTCGTCTCCGCCGTTCTCTTCATCTTCGGCTTGAAGGGACTCACGTCGCCCGCGACCGCGCGGCGCGGCAACTACGCGGCGATCCTCGGCATGATCATCGCGGTCGTGGCCACCCTGGCGAGCCCCGAGATTGCCTCGTACGGCCTGATCGCGGTCGCGGTCGTCATTGGCGCGGCGATCGGGATCCCGCTCGCGCTCAAGATCAAGATGACCGCGATGCCGCAGCTGGTGGCGATGCTGCACAGCTTCGTCGGGCTCGCCGCGGTGCTGGTCGCGATCGGCACCTATCTCAATCGCGAGGCGGCTGGCGCCATCAATACCCTGCTGATGTTCGAGCTGGCGGTCGGCACCGTCATCGGCGCGATCACCTTCACCGGGTCGATCGTCGCGTTCGGTAAGCTCCAGGGCCTCATCGGGTCCGCGCCGCTCGTCTTCAAGGGTCAGCACTGGCTGAACCTCCTGATCGGGCTGGTGATCGTCGCCCTCGGGGCTGACTTCGTCGCCAATCATCACTTCGTGTCGCTGGTGCTCCTCACCCTGCTCTCGTTTGCACTCGGGGTGCTGCTGATCGTGCCGATCGGGGGCGCCGACATGCCGGTCGTCATCTCGATGCTGAACTCCTATTCCGGCTGGGCGGCGGCGGCGACCGGCTTCACGCTCGAGAACAAGCTTCTCATCGTGACCGGGGCGCTGGTCGGGTTCTCGGGCGCGATCCTCTCCTACATCATGTGCCGGGCGATGAACCGTGCCTTCCTGAGCGTGATCATGGGGGGCTTCGGGGTCGGCGAGGAGGCCGGCGGCGGCAGCGCCACCGCGGACGCGGCCGAGAAGGGGGTGAATACCGCGGGGGTGGAGGACGCGGCGTACTGGATGAGCGAAGCCGAGACCGTGATCGTGGTGCCGGGTTACGGCATGGCGGTGGCGCAGGCCCAGCACGCGGTGAAGGAGCTGATGGAGGTGCTCGAGCAGCGGGGGGTGGGCATGAAGTTCGCCATCCACCCGGTGGCGGGGCGCATGCCGGGTCACATGAACGTGCTGCTGGCGGAGGCCGATATCCCCTACGATCAGGTGTTCGAGATGGACGAGATCAACCCGGACTTCGGCAGCGCGGACGTGGCCCTGGTGCTGGGGGCCAATGATGTGACCAACCCGGCCGCGAAGGAGGACCCCTCGAGCTCGATCTACGGCATGCCGATCCTGGAGGTCTCGCGGGCCAGGCAGATCTTCGTGGTCAAGCGCAGCATGCGCCCCGGCTACGCGGGTGTGGACAA
>JBFHLI010000299.1:0-3958 GCA_041594935.1 Gammaproteobacteria bacterium
ACGACTTGCAAGCCTCGCAAGACAGCCGCACGGACTTCGAGCGCTCGGTCAACGACCATGTCGCGGTGGTTCGCGACAGCGTCGATGAGACCGCAGACGTGCAGTCTCTAAAGCAGCAGATTCAGGAATGCCTCGACCGGATCGGCGAGCAGCTCTCGGTTTTCAAGGCACGCGAGGAGAACCGGGTCGAGGAGGCGTCACGACAAAACCGCCGTCTGGCACGGCGGGTGAACGATCTCGAATTCGAGACCGGCGCGCTTCGAGAGCGCTGCCGCCAGCAGCAATCGCGCCTCATGCTCGATCCGCTTACCCAGGTCTACAGTCGCTACGCGTACGAGCGACGCGCCGAGGAGGAATGCCGGCGAGCCCAACGCTACCAGCGCCCGCTATCGTTCGTCATCTGGGACATCGATCACTTCAAGTCCGTGAACGACTCGTACGGCCACCGTGCCGGCGATCGGGCCCTGCGCAAGCTGGCGCAGTTCGTCCGCTCCCGCGTGCGCGAGAGTGACTTCCTCGCCCGCGTGGGCGGGGAGGAATTCGTGATCCTGTTTCCGGACCTTGGATTGGAACCGGCGAGTCGCGCGGTGGAGAAGCTCCGGATGCGGGTGGAGCGGGCGGGCTTCAACTATCGCGGTGAAAGGGTACCGATCACGATCTCCTGCGGGCTCACCGAGCTGAGGCCGGGAGACGACCCGGAGTCGGTCTACGAACGCGCCGACCGGGCCCTCTACCGGGCGAAGGGCGGGGGCCGGAACCGGTGCGAGGTGCTCTGAGCCGCAGCGCAATCCCCCGGCGCGTAGACCGGCCTCCCGCCGCGCTTCTCAAGTCGGATTCCCCCGGTCCGGGAGTCCTTTCATCTGGGGTTTGATCGCCTTACACTGCATCACCAAAGTTGGCTTGAATTTTAGGAGTACGCAGATGTCCCTTAGCGACGAAGTACGCTCCCAGATAGAGGCGACCCTCGGTTCCAACCGAGTGGTGCTGTTCATGAAGGGCACCCGGCAGCAACCGCAGTGCGGCTTCTCCGCCGCGGTGATCGGCATTCTCGATACCCTGGTGCCGGACTACGAGACCGTCAACGTGCTCGCAGACCCGAGTCTGCGCGACGGCATCAAGGCTTACTCGAACTGGCCGACGATTCCGCAGCTCTATGTCGGGAGAGAGTTCCTCGGCGGCTGCGACATCGTCAAGCAGATGTTCAACTCCGGCGAGCTCCATCGGGTTCTCGGGATGGAGCCCCCGGAGCGCACCGCGCCCGAGATCACCATCAGTGATGAGGCCGCCAGCGCCATGCGCGAGGCGCTCGAGCAACAGCCTGGGGTGGCGGTGCACCTGAGCATCGACGCGAGCTGGAACCATCGATTCAGCCTCGCGCCGAGTGAGGGCCACGAGATCAGGGCGCAGTCGAACGGCATCGAGGTCCTGCTGGATCTCATGTCGGCCCAGCGCGCTCAGGGTCTGCGTATCGACATGACGGAAAGCCTCGAGGGCCGCGGTCTCAGCATCGCCAACCCCAATGCCCCGCCGCCGGTCAAGCCGCTGACTCCGGAGGCTCTCAAGGAGATGCTGGATTCCGGAAAGGCAGCGCACGTGTTCGATGTGCGCGACGAGAGCGAACGCGAGAAAGCGCGAATCGAGGGGACCCGGCCTCTCGATGACGAGGCACTGGCTCTGATAGACACCCTAGCCAAGGACGAACTGCTGGTGTTTTACTGCCACTTCGGGCCGCGAAGCCAGTCTGCCGCCGATTACTTTCGCCAGCGCGGCCACACCAACGTGCACAACCTCGTCGGTGGCATCGACGCGTGGTCGCAGAGCATCGACTCGAGCGTGCCGCGGTACTGATCGGCGCGCCGCCGGCGTCTGGCCGGCCTATCGACCCCCGGCGACGTCAATGAAGGTCCCGGTGGAATACGACGCCTCGTCCGAGAGCAGCCAGAGAACCGCCCGCGCCACCTCGTCGGCGGTTCCACCGCGCTTCATCGGCACCGCCGCTTTCACCCGGTCCACCCGGCCGGGCTCGCCGCCGTCGGCGTGAATGTCGGTGTAAATCAAGCCCGGGCGCACCGAATTGACCCGGATCCCATCCTGCGCCACCTCGCTCGCGAGGCCCAGCGTCAACGTGTCCATGGCCCCCTTGGACGCCGCGTAGTCGACGTACTCCCCCGGCGCCCCGATCCGCGCCGCGGCCGAGGACACGTTGACGATTGCCCCACCGCTGCCTCCGTGGCGCGTCGACATGCGTCGGACCGCCTCGCGCGCGCACAAGAACGCGCTCGTGACGTTGACCTTGAGAATTCGATTGATGCGCTCGGCGTCGAGGTCCTCCACCCGCCGCTGGCGCTCGAGCACACCGGCATTGTTCACCAGTGCGCTCGGTCGGCCGAGCTCCGCCTCGACCCGATCGAATAACGCCACGACGTCCGCCTCCTCCGAGACATCCGCCCGGATTGCGAGCGCCTGCCCGCCCACCGCCTCGATCGCTTTAACCACCTCGAGCGCAGCGGCTCGATGGTGCAGATAGTTCACTGCCACCGCATAGCCGCGCTCGCCCCCGAGCCGCGCGGTGGCCGCGCCGATGCCCCGGCTCGCACCGGTCACGATCAGGACTTCTCCGCTCACCCGGGGATCGCCCCGCAGAACTGCGCCAAGGTCAGGTCACGCAATATCGGCACTCACATTCCCCCCGGGGTCCCGTTCCGGCCGACCGCTCTATTCGAGCCGCGTCGGGCGGCCGATGACAACCTTCCGCAACACCCATGATGCCGCCCCGGACAAGCAAGCTCAACGGCCCAAAATTTCTCTTGCCCGCCCCTTGGCAGACCTGGATTTGGTGCTAGACTTGGCGCGCAATTTTGACCCCCAATCAACCCGAGGAGGGTTTGCGATGCGTAAGTTGCCATTCGTGACGGTTGTGCTCTTGGGCCTGCTGGCGAGCCCGGTCTTCGCCTTCCACTGCCCCGCGGATATGGCCAAGATCGATGCCGCGCTCGCGGAGAACCCCGATCTCTCGCCTGAGGACCTGACCGAGGTGAAGCAGCTTCGCGAGCAGGGCGAGGCGCTGCACATGGCCGGCAATCACGGAGAGTCGGTGGAGGTGCTGGCCGAAGCCATGGAGATTCTAGGAATCGACTAGTCATCGCGTAATCCACGGGTCGCCGGCGCCAAACCGCCGGCGACCCGGCCGGAGACAGTTCTCCGTCTTCAGGTCCGGACCTTCCCCGGCCGAGCCAGGCCTCGTCAGCTCGGCGCGCACCGCTCCTACTTCCGAACCTACTCGTGCGCGATCGCCTGACCGGTGAAGAGGTATTCCTTCATCTCCTTGGCGAATCGCGGGTCCTTGCGCCGGATCCACTCGAGCACCATCGCGGCGTGCTCCTTCTCCTCGTCCCGGTTGTGGGCCAGGATTGCTCGCAGCTCCTTGTCATGGCAGACGTCGACGCGCTGGTTGTACCAATCGACCGCCTCAAGCTCCTCCATCAGCGAGATGATTGCGCGATGCATGTCCTTCGTCTCATCCGACAGCTGCTCGACGGGTTCGTGGTAGCCCTCGTTCGCCATTTGGGTCTCCTGTAATCGTATCTTGGATGGTTGGCGCCGCGGCGCCGCCGGCAGTGTACGAGACGATCGTACACCAGGGAAGCTGCGAGCCCGGCGGTCAAGCCCCCGGCCTGAAGCCAGCCACGCGGGCGAAGCGATTCCCGATCTCGACTCGGAGCGCAACGCTCCGTTCAAGCGCCGATCGGCTCGATACCTTCCATCGAGACGTAGCCCGGCAGGCTCTGCACCCGCCCGAGCCAAGCGAGTACGTTCGGGTACGGCGTGAGCGAGATCTCACCCTCGGGCGCGAGCGCCACGTACGGGTAGCTCGCGAGATCGGCGATGGTAGGCGCCGCGCCCGCCAGCCACTGGGCGTGGCCGAGATGGCGCTCCAGCAGCGCGAGGCCGGTCCGGC
>JBFHLI010000300.1:0-3954 GCA_041594935.1 Gammaproteobacteria bacterium
CAGGGCCTGCACGCTCTCCGGGCCGCCGCTGTCTCCCAGAGTCTGCGCGACGAGCAGAAATGGTACCGTGCCGATGAGCGGAATCAGGCCCCACGAGAGCACCGCGGTCACCATGGCCTGCCGGAGCCCCATCGACGCGGCCTGTCGGAACCGCCGATACAACGCCTGCCCCGGGACCAACGCCGCCGCCGCGGTGACAATGAACGCAGCGACGGCGTAGCCCTCGCCGAGCGCCCAGCAGATCGGCACCGACGCGAGCGCCATCAACCCGGGCACGTGCAGCACCACCCCGAGGTCGCGCAGCACGGTGCGCCCGTGCGCTCCGAGCGGTCCTAGCATCGGTGAGCTCGATCAGCCCTGAGCGGCGCGCCGGCGGAATCCGTTCGAGTCCCAGCGGGCCCTGTCGACGACCGGTGCCGTGTTGCGCCTGCACCAAGCGCGGCAGGGTTGGGGGGATCGAGACGGCTCCTCATGAGTGCTCACCGTGCCATTGTGAAGGACAATGTTTCGCGTCCTGGCCGACACCTAATTGCGGCGAGGGGCATTTGAAAGCGCCCACGTGAATTTTTCAATCATTCTCGTCGTCGCTGGAAGTTTCTCACGTGCATTCAGCAAGTTGCGTGAACTTTTCAGCCGTTCCACGGTCTCTCTGTTTGGGTGGATTTCGTCTTGGCGGAGGGGCGTCGAACATGGCAGTGAGCAACGAGGTAACGCGGGCACGGCTCGCGCAGGGCAAACCGGAGCCGACCCTCGAGTCGGGAGGGGATGCTAGCGCGTTTGATGCCGGACAGTATCGGCTCGGCATCGAGGCGCCGGAGATCGGCGTGGCCGATGCACGTGTTTGCCTCGGCGAGGCGGTCAGCGATCGCCGTGCAAACGATATGTCGCCTCGCAGCCCCGGTTGTCTCGAGCCGGCGGGTTGCGATGATGCGTCGGTCGGAGTCGGAGCCGACCCCGCCCAGGCCTACATTCGCGACATGACCGAGGTCGACCTCCTCACCCGCGAGCAGGAGGTCGCCCTCGCCCGGAGCATGGAGGCGGGCTATGGCGAGGCGGCGCAGACACTCGCCTCGTGCCGCAGCGTGCTCGTGGCCGCGGTGCGGCTGGCCGACCAGATCGATGCCGGGAAGTTGCGCCGCTCCGACGTCATGCTGCGGCCGCGACCGGCCGGCCCGGCGGGCAAGAAGGTCGAGACGCCCCCGCGAGCCGGCGTGTCCGGGCGCACTACCAGTCCGCTGGCCGGGCTTCGCGATCACCTCCAGCGCTTGGATGCGGCGCTTGCCACGCACCCGGCGGGTTCTGCCCGTCTCGCGCGGCTTCGCCGCGAGCTCGCACGGCACTTCGTCGCGGTGGGCTTCGTGCCATCGCAGCTCGAGCACTTCGGCGAGATCGTGGCTGCCCTCATCGAGGCGGTGCAAGAGCAGGAACGCACGATTGCGGACATCTGCGTCCGCGAGGCCGGTGTGCCTCCGGAGCGGCTGGCGAGCCATGTTGCTGGTCGGGAGTCGAGTCCCGAATGGATAGACGAGCTGGTCGGTTCCAATCGTGGCGATCGCGCCATACCGGGGCCTCGCCGCGAACGCCTCATGTACGCGGTGCAGTGTCTCGCCAAGCTCGAGTCCGAGGCCGGTCTGTCGCTTGGGGAGCTCAAGGCGATCGGAAGTTGCGGCCACGCCGCGCTGGCCCGCGCACGGCGCGCAAGGGGCGAGATGGTGGAGGCCAATCTGCGCCTGGTGATGGCGATCGCGCGCAAGTTCGCGAACCGCGGGGTGCCCCTTCTCGACCTCGTGCAGGAGGGCAACATCGGTCTCATGCGGGCGGTGGAGAAGTTCGATCACCGTCGCGGCCTTAAGTTCTCCACCTACGCTACCTGGTGGATTCGCCAGGCGGTGGGCCGAGCGCTCGCCGACCAAGCTCGGACCATCCGGGTGCCGGTGCACATGGTGGATCGCATCAACCGGCTGCGGCGGGTATCGCGGCGGGTGCGCCAGGAAAAGGGCCGGGATCCCCACCCCGAAGAACTGGCCGCGCAGCTCGACCTTTCGCAGGGCAAGGTGCGAGCGGTCCAGGCCGCGATGCGAGAGCCGCTGTCCCTCGACGGCCGTACCCGGGAGGAGAACGAGCGGACGCTCGGCGACACGCTGGCCGACCGCGGCGGATCGAGTCCCGCCGGGGAGACCTCGCAGCGACAGCTGCAGGCCGGGGTGCTCGACCTGCTCGGGCGCCTCAGCTCGCGTGAAGCAAACGTGCTCAAGCTGCGCTTCGGCATCGGTGGCGGACGCGAGTACAGCCTCGAGCAGATCAGCCGCGAGCTCGGCCTGAGCCGCGAGCGGATCCGGCAGATTCAGCGCTCCGCGCTCGAGCGGCTGCGCGAGGATCCGATCGGGGCGGGAATGCTGCGCGGCCTGCTCGACGACTGACTTCGAAGCCCGGCGTGCCGGCGGGCGGGGTCCTCGATCTCGACCAGGTGCCGATCCTCGTTCATAGTCCGGTCCCGTGAAGCACCCGCGGATGAAAGCCATGCTGCTCAGGAGAATCGTCCCTCTCGATGAGGTGCGCGATCCTCTTGAGCTAGCCGAGCTGCCGGTGCCGGAGCCCGGTCCGCGGGAGATTCGGATTGCGGTGGCTGCGTGCGGGGTCTGTCATACCGAGCTCGACGAGATCGAGGGGCGGACCGCCCCGCCGGTGCTGCCGGTGGTGCCCGGGCACGAGGTGGTCGGCCGGGTAGACAAGCTTGGCCCCGGCGCGAGCCGCTTCGCTCCCGGGGAACGCGTAGGCGTAGGCTGGATTCATTCGTCCACGGGGTCCGACGACGAGAACCTCAGCCCTGTTTTCAAGGCCACGGGCCGTGATGTGAACGGTGGCTATGCGCAGTTCATGACGGTGCCGGAGACCTATGCTTACCCCATCCCAAAGGCCTTCACCGACGCGGCGGCGGCACCCCTGCTCTGTGCCGGAGGAGTGGGGTATCGGGCCTTGAAGCTCACCGGATTGAAGGACGGCGAGCGGCTCGGGCTCACCGGCTTCGGGGGCTCGGCTCATCTCGTGCTCCAGCTCGCACGCCACCAGTTTCCGCGCTCCGAGATCCACGTCTTTGCGAGGGACGAGGGGGCACGGTCATTTGCCCTCGAGCTCGGGGCAAGCTGGTCGGGAGACACCGCGGAGCGCGCTCCCGAGGCGCTGGATGCGATCATCGACACCACGCCGGTCTGGAAACCGGTCGTAGAGGCGCTTTCCAACCTGCGCCCCGGCGGCCGGCTCGTGATCAACGCGATCCGCAAGGAGGACACCGACAAGGACGAGCTGCAGCGCCTGAGCTACCACGAGCACCTTTGGATGGAGAAGGAGGTCAAAACGGTCGCCAACGTGACCCATCGCGACATTGCGGAATTCTTGCCGCTCGCGGCCGAGATTCCGATCCGCGCGCAGGTCCAGACCTATTCCCTCGGGCAGGCCAACGAAGCGTTGCGCGACCTCAAGCGGGGTCGAATTCGCGGCGCGAAAGTGCTCGCGATCGAGCCCCAAAGACCTCGTGCACCGGGGTGGCCGCCCGCGGTGCCCACCGCACGGCCGTAAGCCGAGATTGATCTCGATCATGGTGGCCGCGCCGCCGCTGCTCGATGCTTGCATCACCCAGCGAGAGAGGAGTGTGTTCGATGGCGAGCAGAGCCCAAAAGGTTGCGGTCAAGAAGAAGCCCGGGAAAAAGGCCGCAAAGAAGTCAGCGAAGAAGGCAGCGAAGAAGGCAGCGGCTCCGCCCCAGCCGGAGCTAAATCCGCTGATGAGTCTCCGTGATGAGATGGACAAGGCCTTCGAGCGTTTTGCCGCCGGCTGGACCGGCATGAGCCCTTACTTTCAGTCCCTGAGGGACTGGCATCCGTTCAAGGACCTCCAGATGCCGGCCAGCTTCTCTGGCCTGCTGGCGATGCCCCGGGTGGACGCGGGGGAGAGCGCGG
>JBFHLI010000301.1:0-3930 GCA_041594935.1 Gammaproteobacteria bacterium
TCGCCCACCGCGACGCCGCGTTCTCGGTGGTCATCTCCGGGATCTGGCGCGATCCCGCCGACAGCGAGGCGAACTTCGGCTGGGTGCGGGCCAGCTACGAAGCGCTGCGACCCCATTGCGAGGAGGCCGGCTACATCAACTTCATGTCCGAGGATGATCAGCAACGCGCCCCGAGCAACTATGGCACCGGCTACCGGCGGCTGCAGGAGATCAAGGCGACGTACGACCACGAGAATCTCTTCCGTCTCAATCAAAACATCGCACCGATCCGCTGACCCGGCTTAGACTCGCGAAGCCAATGACCCGATCGCGTCCCGGCCGGCCGGGACGCGGCTGGACGGTGGGCGCACGGCGGCGATACCCTGACCGGCGCCACTCCCTAGACCGAGGTCCATGATGGCGCAACCGCGACACGCACCAACGAGTGCCCCGCCCATCCACCCGCTGGACCCGCTCGGACCCGAGGAGCTGCGGTCCGCGGTCAACATCGTTCGCACCGAGAAACAACTCGATGAGCGGGCGTTGTTCGAACAGGTGACGCTGCACGAGCCGGACAAGACGCTGGTCAAGCGCTTCGCGCCCGGGTGTGATTTTCCCCGCGAGGCTTTCGTCGTAGTCCTCGACCGGAGCGCCGGGCGTACCTTCGAAGGCGTGGTGTCGCTCTCGGAGCGCCGGCTTCGCACGTGGCGGCACGTCCCCGGGGTGCAGCCGTGGATAATGGCCGAGGAGATGGAGGAGGTCGCCCGGTTGGTCAAGCGCCATCCAGAGTATCGCGCGGGGCTTCGCAAGCGCGGCATCGAGGATCTCGACCAGGTGGTGATCGAGCCGTTCGCGGTCGGCAACTTCGGGGCGCCCGAGGAGCAGACCCAGCGGCTCATCCGGCCGCACTCGTTCTTCGTCGAAGCGCCCGGCGAGAACGCGCATGTGCGCCCCATCGAAGGCCTCGTGCCGGTGGTGGACATGAACGCGATGAAGGTCCTGCGGGTCGAGGACGAGGGGGTGGTGCCGATCCCGCCCGATCGCGGGGAGATTAGGGCCGAGCATCAGCCGCGATTGCGCGAGCGCCTGGCGAGGCTCGACATCTCCCAGCCCGACGGCCCTGATTTCAATGTCGTGGGCCATGCCGTCACCTGGCAGAGCTGGTCGTTCCGGGTCGGCTTCACGCCGCGCGAGGGACTCGTCCTGCACACCGTTTCGTTTCGTGATGCCGGGCGCGATCGATCGGTCGTCTACCGGGCATCGCTGAGCGAGCTGGTCGTGCCCTATGCGGAGACGCGGGGCGATCATTACCGCAACCACTCGTTCGATGCGGGCGAGGGCGGACTCGGCAACAGTGTCAACGCGCTCGAGCTCGGCTGCGACTGCGTGGGGGAGATCCACTACTTCGATGTTCACATGGCCGACGCCCGCGGCGAGGTGGTGCGAAAGCCCAACGCGATCTGCCTGCACGAGGAGGACTACGGCGTGCTCTGGAAGCACACCGACTCCCACACCCGCCGGGCCGAGGTCCGCCGCTCGCGGCGCCTCGTCATCTCGTCGTTCTACACGGTGGGGAACTACGACTACGGCGTGTTCTGGTACTTCTACCTCGACGGCACGATTCAGTTCGAGGCGAAGCTCACCGGTACACTCTACTGCGGCGCGATCGCCGACGGGGAGGAGCCGCCCTTCGGGCGGGTCGTCGCCCCCAACGTGAACGCCATGCTCCACGAGCATTACTTCAACGTCCGCCTCGACATGGCCGTCGACGGAGGCGAGAACACGGTGGTGGAGGTCGAAGCGGAGCGCCTCCCGAGCGGTCCCGACAACCCGCACGGTAACGCGCACCGCGCGCGCGAGACGGTGCTCGAGACCGAGCGTACCGCCGCCCGCGACATCAAGCCGGAGCTCGGGCGTTACTGGAAGGTGATCAACCGTTCGAGCAAGAACGCACTCGGCTGGCACCCGGGCTATCGACTGGTGCCGGGGTGGAACGTCAAGCCCATGCACCAGCCGGGCTCGCCGTTCATGCGCCGCGCCGGCTTCGTCGCCCACGACCTGTGGGTCACCGCCTACCACCCCGACGAGAAGTACGCGTCGGGGCATTACGTGAACCAGAACGCATCGGGCCCGGGGCTGAGCGAATGGGCGGCGGCCGACCGCCCGCTCGTCGATACCGACGTCGTGCTGTGGCACACGGTCGGGGTGTTTCACGTCCCGCGCCCCGAGGATTTCCCGGTCATGCCGGTGGAGTACGCGGGCTTCATGCTGAAGCCCGTCGGCTTCTTCGAGCGCAACCCCGCCCTCGACTTGCCCCCGCCGGGGTGCCACGCCCCGGCGACCTCGACGGGATAGGGCCGCAGACGGACCTCAGGCCGGACGGGCCGTAAACCGCTCACGGCACAGGAGCCCCGCATCGATGGCATCGACTCGGCCCCGCCGCCACACCAACCGCTCGGTGACATCCGCCGTCCCTGGCAACGCGTCAAGCGCGGCTCGGCGATCTTCCGAGGCCTCGAGGTCGCGCCTCGCGGTGCGCGCGTACTCGGGCGTGATGTCGTCCAACTCCATCAGCTCGCAGCCGTCTTGCTCGAGCAGCATCGGATAACCCGAGTCGACCGCCACGAACATCGGCCCGATCTCGACCGACGGGGCGTGGAAGCCGCGCGTGAGCCGTTGGCCCGGATGTTTCACCAAGGCGCCTCGCCGCTCGTCACTAAGCTTCTGAGAGCGATGAAGATACGAACCGTTCTGGGCGGCCCGAGCGCGGCGCAGTTTGTTTTCGCGGCAAGTCTACCCGGTCGCCGGCTCGGCCATGCGTGCCCGGACTTGGGCTTCGGCCACGCGATAGCTAAGGCTATCCCTTGCGCACCAGCCCAGCGTCCGGACTCGCCTATCCGTCGCCGTCGTCCAGGGTCTTCGGTGAAACTTCCGGGTTAGGCCTGTCCCGGCGGGGGTCTCAGAGAATCCATGATGAACTCGGCGAGCACTGCCTTGTCGGACGCGCCAATGCGTATGAACTGCACCCCGAACGCGATCTGCTCTTTAGGACAGGGAGAGAGGTAGGTGAGGCGGCCGAGCGCAGTGAACCGGCGTGCCTCGCCTTCGATTGCTAGTTCGAATCGAAAAGCAAGCGTCGGGCCCGCTCCGGGCTTGATCTGGGTACCTTCGGGGTGGATTTGCTTCGCGGTCGATCGATCGCATCGAAGCTGCATCCCCTCGGCCGAGACGTTGCGGGACCGACCGCGAAGCACCTCTCCGCCCCGGGTCGAGATGACGACCGGGACCGCGAGGTCGATGCGCGGATACGCACGCCGTTCCTCGTAGTACCGCAGCAGGGGCAGCTTATCGAAGTCGGTCGCTTCCCCGGGCCGCTCTTTCTCTCCGCTGATCGTCACTCGGCTAGTCCTGGACCTTCGAGAGGGCGGTCGGCTCCGGGTGCCGCTTCCGACGCATCGGGGCGTGACCACCTTCCAGCCCTATCGGCATTGCGGCGAGCAGCTTGAGTGGCGCTTACCACCTCCTCGCGCGAACCACTCCGGCCGCTTTAGTCCCAGGGGCTTTATGGCCGCAAGAAGCTGGTCGCGCTTCGGCTCGGACACCGCTCAACTGGCACTATCGGGGCAAGCCGGTCATCATCGGCCCCGGCATCTTCGACCAACGCACCCGGTCGGAGTCTGAGCGCAGCCGCAGGAGAGACCAGACCATGACCCAGAAATACGACGCGATCATCATCGGCACCGGACAGTCCGGGCCGGCGCTGGCCGAGCGCATCACCGGCGAGGGCCTGCGCGCCGCGATCGTCGAGCGCAAGCTTTTCGGCGGCACGTGCGTCAATGTCGGCTGTATCCCGACCAAGACCCTGGTCGCGAGCGCCCGGGCCGCGCACGTGGCAAGGCGCGGCGGGGATTTCGGGGTGATGGTCGGCGGACCGATCACGGTGGACATGAA
>JBFHLI010000302.1:0-3879 GCA_041594935.1 Gammaproteobacteria bacterium
CTGGTGGGCGGTGTTGGTCTTGGTGGTTTGTGCAAGGAAAATGCAGTCCTCACCCCTATTCTCGCGCTAGCGCTCGAGCTGTTCTTCTTCGAGCGTCGTCGTTTGGCGTCGACCGATCGTAATCGGCTGCGTGTTTTTTACCTGGCGACAGTGGCGGTGCCCACGGTGGCGGGCGTGCTCGTCTTTGTCCTCTGGCCGGAGGTGCTTCTTAGCCTTTATCGCATCAGAGAGTTCACATTGCATGAGCGCTTGCTGACGGAGTCCAGAGTTCTCTTCTTCTACCTCGCGCTCCTGTTCTATCCGAACGTTCGGAGCTTTGGGTTGTTTCACGATGACTTCGTGCTCAGCACCGGACTGCTCACACCGATGAGTACCCTGCTCGCGATGGCGGGTTGGCTCGGAATCTTTCTTTTATCGATCTGGGGAATTCGAAGGCGCGCCCTATGGAGTTTCGCGCTCTTCTGGTTTCTCGTCGGTCACGCGGTCGAGTCGACATTCATGCCCCTCGAGCTGGTCCATGAACATCGTAACTACGTGCCGAGCTTCGGGATCATTTTTGCGCTCGTGGTGTACTTCATTCGACTGCTCGAGCGGGGGAAAGATACGGGGCGGCTGATCATTCCGGCCGCGGTGGTCTTGGTCTCGGTGCTTGGTTTTTCGACTGTGACCCGCGCCAACATCTGGAGCGACCGGCTGACGATCGCGGACTTCTCGGTCCGCAACCACCCCGATTCATATCGCTCTCAAATGGCGCTTGCCTTCGCCCGCACCGAAGCCCAGCAAGAGCTGCACTTGGTCTACGAGTCCTATCGCCGGGCGGCATCGATGAACCTGGCCAGCGTGCTCCCGCTCGTAGAGATGGCGAGGATCCTGCAACTGATAAGATTGCGGGATCAGGGCTTGCCCCATCCACGGCCGGCGGCCGAGGTGGCGCTGCTCGACGATGTACTGTCCGGGGACCAGGCATGGGTCGCAGCTGCACTGGAACGGGTCGACCGCGAGATTCAGGCGCGACTCGCCCGGTATCCGGTGGTGCCAACCACAGTGCTGTCTTTGCTGAACTTGACGGTGTGTGCACAATCCGGGACCGTGGTCTGTCGGGCGCTCTCGCGCGCCAGCCTCGACTGGCATCGGGTGGCGATGAAAAATTCGAGACTCAAGGATGCCGATCGGGCGCGGCTTGCCTACTCACAGGACCAGCTCGGGACCCTACTTTCGCCCCCATCCGACGACGATCCCGGGGCCGAGTCCGAGCCTGAGATCGGCAGGGTCGTAAAGCTCCACGAATCTCGAGCCGATAGCCAGCCCGTCCCTTGATGACTTCCAAGGTCGGATGATGATAGCTCGCTCCCCTGTAATGTTCTCCGTCGGTGGCATGCTCCTGATTCTAGGTTTGGTGGTAGCCGTGTACGCGCATGGATTGAACGGTCCGTTCTTGTTCGATGACCGTGGCAATATCGTGGAGAGCCCCGGCATTCACATGAAGGCGCTCAAAGCCGAGTACCTCGTCGACGCCGCTCTCTCCCGACCCGATGTGGGCTACATCCACCGACCCCTTCCCCGGATCAGCTTCGCGTTGAACTACTACTTCGGAGGGAAGAAGTTCGATCGCTGGACTTTCAAGGCGACGAATCTTGCGGTGCACCTCATCAACGCGGGGTTGGTGTTCTTTCTCAGCCTTCTGCTCCTGCGTTGTCTGCGCATGCGGGAGGGCGAGGTGGGATCGCAGCGCTTCTCATCCGGGGGGTGGGTCTGCTTTCCACTCGTAGTGGCCGCGATCTGGGCCCTCCACCCCATCCAGCTAACCAGCGTCCTGTACGTCGTCCAGCGCATGACGAGCATGGCGGGTACCGCAGTGCTGCTCGGTCTCATTCTTTTCGTGGCGGGCAGATTGCGCTATCCGCGCTCGCCGGGCACTGGGCTCGTCCTCATGGCGGCCGGGGTCGTCGGCGGAACCACGCTCGGCGTCCTGTGCAAGGAGAATGCGGCGTTGACGCCGTTCTTCGCGTTCCTCATCGAGGTGGCGTTTTTCCCCCGACGCGAGCTGAGTGCCTCGGCAAGATTTTGGTTGCGGGCTTTCTACGCGACGCTCTTCGCTCTCGTTTGTCTGGCGGGCGGCCTCGTGCTGATCGCAGCCACCGAGCACCTGACGGAGACCTACCTCGTGAGGAACTTCGGTGCGGTGGAGCGCCTGCTCACCGAGTCCAGGGTGCTCTTCTACTATCTCGGATTACTGTTCTTTCCCAACCTTCGCGAGTTCTCTCTGTTTCACGATGACTTTGTCGTGAGCACGGGCCTGCTCACTCCGCCGACGACACTGCTCAGTCTCCTGGCCTGGGCTCTTCTCGCGGCGGTGGCGCTCTGGGGATTTCGGCGTCAGGCGGTACTGAGCTTCGGGATCTTGTGGTATCTCGTCGGACACAGCGTCGAGTCGAGCATCCTCGGGCTCGAGCTAGTCCACGAGCACCGAAACTATCTGCCGATCCTCGGTCCGGTCTTCGCCGGGACCTTCTACGTCTTTCGGATACTCGATCACCGGCCGGCGCTCGTGCGCCTCGCCGCTCCCGTCGGCCTCGTCCTCGTCGGGGTGCTGGCTTTCGTTACTCACACCCGTGCGTCGGTGTGGGAATCGCTGGATTCGCTCACGTTCTTCAGCGCCCGGAATCACCCGGGAAGCTACCGCGCGCAGCTCGAGCGCGGCAACGACCTGGAAAGAAGGGGCGCGGATGTGCAGGAAACGTACGCAGCTTATCGGCGTGCCGCCGCCGCCAATCCCCACGCGGTGGTTCCGGTGGTGAGAATGCAGCGCCTGGTCTCGGGGCTCTTGCACCATCTATCGCTAGGGCCGTCTCCGGCGGAGATGTCGCCCGCAGAGACCTTGCTTCCGACGGACCTGCTACGAGACGATCTGAAGTTCGGACCGGACAGCCTGATGGAGCTCGACCGCATGCTGGCCGAGGAGATTCACCATCGGATCAGCCGCTTCCCGGTGAATGCGGAAACGATGTACGCGATGAGGGAGCTTCGACAATGCCTTGTCAGCGGCGACGATTCCTGTCCCCCCGCGTCCCGGGTAGACGGATGGCTGGAGATCGCAATCCACCATGAACGAGTGCAACCGATTCAAAAGGCCGGCTTGCTGCTGACCCGCTCACGGTTATACGCCTACCAGGGCGACATCGAGCAGGCGGTGGCGTTCCTCGAGGAAGCCTACGCATTGAGCTCGGAGGAGGTCGGATTTCTCATCGAGCTTGCCAGCTTGTACCGGGTCCTCCAAGACTATGACCGGGCGGAGCAAACCCTAGGTCGAATCCAGCTTCTCGTCGAGCGCACCGGACGCCGGAGCGCGGATTTTCACCGACTGCAAAAGTACATCCGGCTCGAGCGTGAACAGTACGAGCGCGAGCGGCAAAGCCGAGAAGGTTCCGATGAATCGACCGGCATGGGCGATGCCTCGGCGGATGGGGTCCACCCGAGCGCCGATCACTCACCCGGTTTCCGGCTCCTGTCCGAGGGCAGTGGATAGCCGCTCATGCCCCCGTAACGCCGTGCCCGGTCGAGCTCGGCGTAGTGCTCGGGATCGCGGTGCTTGAGGACCCGCTGACGGGCGGTGCCTACGATCTCCAACGGTTTCACGTCTCTCGCGACGACGCTTCCCATTCCGATGATCGCACCCTCGCCGATGGTGACGCCGGGCGTGATGACCACGTTCATCCCGATCCAGACGTTGCGCTCGATTCGGACCGGCCTGGTGGACTTGTTCTGATCATACGGTAGGCAAGCGCCCTCGTAGTCGTGGTTCATCGTGTAGACAAGAAGATTCCGGGAGATGTGGACGTTGTCGCCGATCGTGAGCCCGCCCTCCGCCCGCAAGAAGGC
>JBFHLI010000303.1:0-3761 GCA_041594935.1 Gammaproteobacteria bacterium
AGAGCTATCTCGACGATATGCTCCCCTCGATCGAAGCGACCCTTAAAGAAGCCGCCGGCGGGTGAGCCACGGCGGGGATCGGACCATGGGCGTTTGCGCCACGGCGAGATCGAACCACGGGGAGCACGGGCAGCACTTTCTTAGGGATGTGTCGATGGAAAGGGGGGTGCTCCGATCCTGGGTCCCGGATGGACTGTTCTGCAGGCTATGGACTTTCGAGGCATAACAGAATTCTTCGCATTCCCCGTTTTCCCCGTGGTTAATTCATGATGCCCCCGGGAGAGGTGAAGGCTGACGTGCCCCTGATTGCCCACGTCATTCACCGCTTGGATGTCGGGGGCATGGAGAACGGGCTTGTTAACCTCATAAACCGCATTGCGCCAGAGCGTTACCGGCACGCGATCGTCTGTCTTACCGAGCACACGGATTTCAGGTCGCGGATCGAGCGTGACGTCGAGTACTTCTCCCTGAACAAACGCGCGGGCAAGGACCTCGGTCTTTATCTGCGCCTCTGGCGGGTGTTGAGCCGCTTGCAACCGGACATCGTGCACACGCGAGGCCTCGCGGCGCTCGAAGCGCAGCTCCCGGCGATGCTCGCCGGGGTGCGCGCCCGGGTCCATGGCGAGCACGGGCGCGATTTCCCGGACGTCGACGGGAAGAGCCGGAAATACCGCGCCCTGCGCCGCATGTTTCGTCCCCTCGTCAATCGATACGTCCCGCTCTCGCACGATCTGGCGGATTATCTTCGAGATGACATCGGGGTGGCGGCTGAGAAGATCTCCACCATCCGCAACGGCGTGGACACCGATCGGTTCCGTCCGGCCGAAGAGACCGCCGCGAGCCGGTTGCCCTTCGCGGCTCCCGGCGCGAGCGAATGCCTGGTGATCGGCACCGTCGGGCGCATGGAGGCGGTCAAAGATCCGATGACCTTGGCGCGTGCTTTCGCCGAGCTCATATCCCGGGTGCCGGGCGGGCGGAAGCGGTTGCGGCTGCGGCTGATGATGGTGGGTGGCGGGTCGCTGCGCGCGCCGGTCCAAGACTATCTCGCGCGGGCCAAGCTCTCCGATATCGTGTGGCTTCCGGGCGCGCGGGAAGACGTGCCGGAGCTGCTGCGCGCGATGCACGTCTTCGTGCTGCCCTCTCTCGCGGAAGGCATTTCGAACACCATCCTCGAGGCCATGGCGAGCGGCCTCCCGGTCGTAGCGACCAACGTCGGCGGTAACGCGGAGTTGGTCACCGAAGGTGAAACCGGTTACCTGGTGCCGCGCGAGGACCCGCTCGCCATGGCCGATTCCATCCGGCGATACGCAGACGACGCCGATCTCAGACGCCGCCACGGAGCAAACGCCCGTCGGCGGGCCGAGCGACAGTTCGGTATCGACCGCATGGTGGAGCAGTATCTCGACGTTTACGACGGGGTGCTGGTGGAGCGAGAGAATTACGCGCTACGGGGCACGCAGAAGGCCAAATGAACATGTTGGACCTATGTGCGGCATCGTAGGCATCTTCGACACCCGCGACACCCGACCCGTCGACAAGGCGTTGCTCGCGAGGATGAACGAGGCCCAGCACCATCGTGGTCCCGACGAGGGGGGATTTCACGTCGAGCCGGGCCTCGGACTCGGGCACCGTCGCCTTTCCATCATCGATCTGTCGAGTGGTCAGCAGCCGCTGTTCAGCGAGGACGGCAAGGTGGTGGTCGTCTACAACGGCGAAATCTACAACTTCCAGGAGATCGCCGAGGAGCTCAAGCGCCTCGGTTACCGCTTCCGCACCCGCTGCGACACCGAGGTCATCGTCTACGCGTGGCAGGCCTGGGGCGAGGCGTGCGTGGAGCGGTTTCGCGGCATGTTCGCCTTCGCCCTGTGGGACCGGGAGAGCGAGCTGCTTTTCCTGGCGCGGGACCGTCTGGGCATCAAGCCGCTGTATTACGCGACCTTGCCAGACGGGCACCTCATCTTTTCTTCCGAGCTGAAGGCGCTCTTGCTGCACCCCGGGTTGGGACGAGATATGGCCCCCGAGGCAGTGGAAGATTACTTTGCCTACGGTTACATTCCCGAGCCGAAGACGATTCTACGCAATGCGCACAAGCTCGCGCCCGGTCACGTGCTCAAGGTCGCTCGCGGCCGCCCGCTTCCCCGTCAAAAACCTTACTGGGACGTTCGTTTCGAGCCGGACGGCCCGGCGTCGGAAGCCGAGATAGAGTCGCAACTTATCGAGCAGCTGCGCGAGGCCGTGAGGTTGCGTCTGATCGCCGACGTTCCCCTGGGCGCATTCCTGTCGGGCGGAGTCGACTCCAGTGCGGTCGTCGCCATGATGGCGCGCCTGTCCAACGATCCGGTGACGACGTGCTCGATTTCGTTCGGGGATCCTGAGTTCAACGAGTCTCGGTTTGCGGCCAGAGTGGCGCAACGCTATGCCACGAATCATCGCGTGGGAGAGGTCGATCCCAATGACTTCGACCTGCTGGACAAGCTTTCAAATCTATACGATGAGCCTTACGCGGATAGCTCCGCAATTCCGACCTACCGGGTTTGCGAGCTGGCGCGAAGGGAGGTGACGGTCGCGCTCTCCGGCGATGGCGGGGACGAGACTTTCGCCGGATATCGCCGTTATCGCTGGCACGTCTACGAGGAGCAGATGCGCTCGATGTTACCGTTGGGGTTCCGCCGCCCCGTATTCGGCCTGCTCGGCCGACTCTATCCCAAGGCGGACTGGGCGCCGCGGATTTTCCGCGCAAAGTCGACGCTGGAGTCGATCGCCCGCGAATCCATCGAGGGCTACTTTCACAGCGTGTCGATCCTCGGCGACCCTATGCGTAGGGATCTTTTCTCAAAGTCTTTCCGCCGCGAGCTTCAAGGATACGAGGCCGTCCAAGTGCTGCGTGATCACGCCGGACGTGCTGAGGTCGATGACCCTCTTTCGCTCGTTCAGTACCTCGACATGAAGACTTACCTGCCCGGTGACATCCTCACCAAGGTAGACCGAGCGAGCATGGCCCACTCCCTGGAGGTTAGAGTCCCGATACTCGACCATAAACTCGTCGAGTGGGCGGGGCGCCTCAGACCGGAATTCAAGCTCAAAGGCCGCGAGGGAAAGTACATCTTGAAGAAATCACTGGAGCCACACCTCCCGCGGGACGTGCTCTACCGTCCTAAGATGGGATTTGCGGTGCCGCTTGCCAGCTGGTTTCGCGGCCCTCTGAAGGAGCGCGTCCGTGAAGCGGTGCTGGGAGCAGCTTTGCGGGACAGCGGTATCTTCAGTCGGCCATTCCTCGAACGATTGGTCAACCACCACCAATCCGGTCGGCGCGATCACAGCGCGCCAATCTGGTCATTGCTGATGTTCGAAGCATTCTCACGACGAGTGCTAGCCCTTTAGTCCGGGTGGTTGTGATCGAGTCCTCTGATTGAAGATTCTCCATGTGCTGGACCACTCGATCCCCTTGCATAGCGGCTATGCCTTCCGCACTCGAGCCATCATCCACCAGCAGCGCGCGCGTGGATGGGACACCTGTCACGTCACCAGCCCCAAGCATCGTGAGTACACGGGCCCCGAAGAGGAGGTGGACGGGCTGCGATTCTTCCGAACCGCGGGCCCTAACGGTCTCGCTCACCTGCTGCCGGGCATTGTGGTTGCGCCACCCGTCAACCGTGTGGCGAGTCCACAACCGGGCAGCGTCCTCGCTGTGCATCCGATCTCGAGTGGCGAGAGATGCAGCGACCTGAAAGGGATGACGGACCAGCAACACCGTGGAGGTC
>JBFHLI010000304.1:0-3743 GCA_041594935.1 Gammaproteobacteria bacterium
TACTCGCCTTCCCCGCCATGCTGAAAGCGAGATACGACACCTCTTTCGCCTCCGGAGTCATCTGCGCGGGTGGGACCCTCGGCATCCTGATTCCCCCCTCCATCATGCTCATTGTGTACGCGGCATCCTCCGGAGTGTCGATCGTGCAGCTCTACGCGGGGGCACTGCTGCCTGGCTTCATGCTGGCCGGGCTGTACCTCATTTATGTGGTGGGGCGCGCCTGGCTGCAGCCGCACCTCGCGCCGAAGCCGACCGCGGACGAAATGGAGGATATCTCCACCGGGCGACTCATCTTCCTCGTGCTCACCTCGTTCCTGCCCCTCGCGGTGCTCATCCTCGCGGTGCTCGGCGCCATCCTGTTCGGACTGGCCACCCCGTCCGAGGCGGCGGCGGTCGGCGCGCTGGGCGGGCTGCTCCTGGCCGTGCTCTACCGGGCGCTCACCTGGCAGCGACTGCGCGAGTCGGTCTACCTCACGGTGCGCACGACCGCGATGGTGTGCTGGCTGTTCGTCGGCTCGTGGACCTTCTCGTCGGTCTTCTCCTATCTCGGGGGCGAGCAGGTGATCACCACATTCGTCACCGGACTGGACATCTCTCCCCTCACGTTCCTCCTGCTCGCCCAGCTGATCATCTTCCTCCTCGGCTGGCCGCTCGAGTGGTCGGAGATCATCATCATCTTCGTGCCGATCTTCTTGCCGCTGCTGCCCCACTTCGGCGTCGACCCCCTGTTCTTCGGAATCCTGGTGGCGCTCAATCTGCAGACCTCCTTCCTCACCCCGCCGATGGCGATGTCGGCCTACTATCTGAAGGGAATAGCGCCGCCCCACGTCCAGCTCATGCAGATCTTCAAGGGCTGCATGCCGTTTTTGATGATGGTGTTCATCGCGATGGCGCTGCTCTACAACTTCCCCGCCATCGCGCACTGGCTTCCTAATCTGATGTACGGGCGCTGAGCGGGAGACGGCGTTGAACGAGAGCTTACTCGAGCTCGGCGCCGTCGAGATGCGCGACCGTCTCGCGAGCGGGGCACTGCGCGCAAGCGAGGTCGCGACTGCCTGTCTGGAGCGTATCGAGGCGCGCGACCGCGACGTCGGAGCGTGGGCGTATCTCGATCCCGAGCACGTAATGAAGCAGGCGGCGGCGCTGGATGCGTACCGCGCCTCGGGAAAACCCATCGGGACATTGCACGGCATGCCGGTGGGCCTCAAGGACATCATCGACACGGCCGGGATGCCGACCGAAAACGGTACCGTCCTCGATTCGGGCCGGGTGCCCGTGCAGGACGCTTTCGTGGTGACCCGCCTCAAACAGTGCGGTGCCATCATCATGGGCAAGACCGTGACCGCGGAGCTCGCCCATCTCGCACCGGGAAAGACTCGCAACCCGCACGCCCCCGATCACACCCCGGGAGGATCCTCCTCGGGCTCGGCCGCCGCCGTCGCGGCGGGCATGATCCCGCTCGCGCTCGGTGCCCAGACCGGCGGCTCGGTCATCCGGCCCGCCGCCTTCTGTGGCGTAGTGGGGTTCAAGCCGACCTTCGGCGGGATTCCGCGCACCGGCGTGCTCGCCCAGTCACCGAGCCTCGACACCCTCGGGGTGTTCGCACGCAGCGTAGAGGGAGTGGCGATGATCGCGGAGGCGCTATTTGGCCACGATGCCGGCGATCCGGCCACCTCGAGCGCCCCCGCGCCGCGGCTGCTGGAGGCAGCCCGCTCTTCCCCGCCCCTCGAGCCCGGGCTCGCCTTCGTCCGCCAGCCCGGCTGGGACCAGGCCGAGGAAGTTACCCGCGCCGCCTTCGCGGAGCTGGTGCAGACCCTGGGCGAGAAATGCGACCCGGTTGAGCTGCCGGCACTTTTCTCGCAGGCCATTGCGGTGCGTGAGCGGATCAACGACGCCGAGATGGCGAAGGCGTTTCACCATTATGCGCGCCGCGGGCACGATCGGCTGAGCCCGCAGACGCTGGCAGCGTTGGATCGCGGCAATCGGGTCCTGGCGCGCGACTATCTGGCGGCGCTCGACTTGCCGGCGATCCTGAATGCGGGACTCGACGAGCTGTTCGATCGTTTCGACGCGATCATCACCCCGGCCGCCCCGGGCCCGGCTCCCTCGGGGCTCGAGTCCACCGGCAGCTCGATTTTCAACGCCCTGTGGACGTTGTGTGGAACGCCCGCGATTACGTTGCCACTGCTCGAGACGGAACGCTCGCTGCCGATGGGAGTCCAGATCGTGGGGCGCAGAGGTGACGACACTCGATTACTGCGCACCGCCGCCTGGCTCGAGCGGGTGCATTCTTCGGCCCAGACGAACGACGCAGTGGCTTGACGCGAGACCGGACAGGAGGCAAGCAACGATGGTCGACAAGCTAATAGCGGCGCTGGCGCTCGCCTTCCTCGCCGGATTCATAGGAATCATCGTGTGGTTCGTCCCCGACCTTGACCTCATCATCGTCTCCGTGATCGCGGTGGCGATGGGCGCGTACGACTTCTACAAGAGCTCTTTTCGAAGCGAGAGCTAGCCTAGGCCACCCGGTCTCCCGGCTCCCGCCCGGCAAAGATCGCATCGAGGTTATCGAGCGCACGATACCCCATGGCGACCCGCGTTTCCCGCGTGGCACTACCAATGTGGGGCAGGAGAAAGACATTCTCGAGCTCGCGGTAACCGGGGTGAATGTCGGGCTCGTGGTTGTAGACGTCGAGCCCCGCCGCCGCCACCTTGCCGGAGCACAGCGCGTCGATGAGGGCATCGTCGTCGACGAGGGCGCCACGCGCGGTGTTCACCACGATCGCGCCGTCGGGCAACCGCTCGATACGCTCCCGATTGAGCAGGCCGAGGGTCTCGGGGGTCGACGGACAGTGCAGCGACAGGAACTCGCTCTCGGCGAGCAGGGCGTCGAGCTCGGGGTGGAACCGCGCCCCGGCCTCGAGCTCGGCCGTGAGCCGCTTGCGGTTGTGGTAGTGAATCGTCATCTCAAAGCCGCGCGCCCGCGCGGCGGTTACCTGCCCTACCCGTCCCATGCCGATGAGCCCCAGCCGTTTTCCGGTGACCTGGGTACCGACCATGAAGGCGGGGCTCCAGTCACGCCATTTCGCCGATCGCACCAGGCGTTCCCCCTCGCTCGCCCGCCGCGCCGCGCCCAGCATGAGAAGAATGGCGATCTCGGCCGTCGCGTCGCTCAGCACGTCGGGCGTGTTGGTGACTACGATCCCGCGCGACCTGGCCGCGCCCAGATCGACGTGATCCACGCCGACCGAGACGTTGCTGATCGCCCGAACGCTCGCGGGCAGACGCTCGATGACCTCCCGCGACAGCCGCTCGGTGTGGCACGGCATGACCGCGTCCGCGCCCTCGAGAAGCGTGACGAGCTCGTCGGCCGAATAGGACCGATCGTCCGGGTTGAGCCGGGCCTCGTAGTCACGCTCGAGCCGCGCCTCGACCGCGTCGGGAAGCTTGCGGGTCGCTACCACCACCGGCTTTTTCGGCATCCTTTGGCTCCTGCCCTCGCACTCGTACCGTCCGCTCACGCCTCACAACCGGGTCCGGGACCGACTGGTGGCAGGACAAGATTACGTCCTCGCCGGCCGGGGGGGCAAACCCCGTCCCTCGGCAAGCCGCCGCCCCCAGCCGCGCAGGAACGCCCGCTCGATTGGCGCGGGAGCGTCTCGCCCGTGCGGCGCAGCGTCACCCGCCGCGCATTGCCGCGGGTACGCTCGTGTGGATAATGAGGTATCGAGGCCTCACCGCGA
>JBFHLI010000305.1:0-3736 GCA_041594935.1 Gammaproteobacteria bacterium
CACATCGGCATCTACGCCTATCGGGTGGCGTATCTTGCGGAGTTCGTGACTCGCCCGGTCAGCCCGCTCGAGGCGGCCGAGTCGCTCGAGCAACTCCGAGCGCTGCATTATGGAGCGATTATCGCGGTTGCCGAGGCCTCGGTACCTTCCGGACCAGGGGTGGATACCGAGGACGACGTCGAGCGGGTTCGACTGGCAATGGGCCGCGCTCGGGAGTCGTGATGCCCAGCCCGGTAAACGTGTTGTTCGTCTGTTTGGGGAACATCTGTCGTTCGCCGATGGCGAAGGGCGTTCTTGACCATCGGCTGCGCGAGGCCGGGCTCGATGGGATGGTGATGGTGGATTCAGCCGGCACCCACGCCTATCAGGTGGGGAGTCCACCCGACCCTCGTGCGCTGGCCGCGTTGCGGCGGCGTAGCATCGAGGTCGGAGGCACGCGGGCGCGGCGAATCGAGGCCGCGGACTTCCAGAAGTTCGACTACGTCATTGCCATGGACCGTGATAACTATGGGATGCTGCGCTATACCTGTCCCAAGGACCGTCGACAGATATTGCATCTGCTCATGGATTTTGCCCCTCAGTCTCGTCGGACCGAGGTGCCGGACCCCTACACGGGGGACGAGGAGGGCTTTGAAAAGGTCCTGGACCTGGTCGAGATTGCGAGCGAAGGTTTGCTGGCCGATATCCGGCGACGTTTCCTGTCGCCGGCGCAATCCTAGCGCATGTAGTCGTAACCCATCTTCCGTCGGTCGCCAGTGGGGAACCAGGGACGAGGTTCATCCTCGACCGCTGAGTCAGCCGCCAACCTTGTCGAAGCGACCTCTCGCACGTTAGAGGATGGGGTCGTGAGCGAGCTCGACGTATCGCAATACTCCGGTTTGTCGACACCCCATTTCCTGGGTCAGGGGGAGGCCGTGGCCCGATTCTCCCGCAATGAGGTGGGGCGTGACTTTGTCGTTGGTGACGTCCACGGCATGTTTTCCCATCTCGATGCGTTGCTCGCGGAAATCGATTTCAAACCGTCGCAGGACCGACTGTTCTCCGTCGGTGATCTGGTTGACCGTGGCCCAGACTCTCACGCCGCGGCGGAGTGGGTCGAGCTCCCCTGGTTTCACGCGTGTCGTGGTAATCACGAGCAGTTCGTTCTCGATTCCAGTCAGCCGGATCAACTCGACCTGTGGATTAATCACAACGGCGGTGAATGGTGGTTAGATCTCAGCGACGAGCAGCACGAGATGATTCGATGCACTCTGGCTCGCCTACCGCTTGCGATTGAGCTCGAGACGAAAACCGGCATGGTGGGCATCGTGCACGCTGACATCCCGCCTTTGGTTACCTGGGAACGGTTCATGTCACTGCTCGGGAACGGCAACGCGGACGCATTGTTCTATGCGCTTTGGTCGCGCCTGCGAGTCTCCGGTGGTTTCGATTGGCCGGTGGAGGGCGAAGTGGACCGCATCTACTGTGGGCACACGCCGACGCAACACGTGGTGAGAGTGGGGAACGTGTATTTCATCGACACCGGAGCGGTTTATGGGGTGGAGGGCTATTCGGACGCACGGCTGACGGTCATCGAGGTGCATCCCGAGCGCCATGTCGAGCACGCGATCGGCACCCATGGACCCCCACCGATGTTACCGCCCTCGAATCGGGACGGTGGAAACTAACGTGAACGATAAGTGATGCGGCCTTTGCTGAGGTCGTACGGGGTCAGCTGAACCGTAACCTTGTCACCGGTGAGAATTCGGATGTAATGCTTTCTCATCTTGCCCGAAATGTGCGCAGTGACGACATGTCCATTCTCGAGCTCTACTCTGAACATCGTGTTGGGGAGGGTCTCGACCACGGTTCCCTCCATCTCAATGTGATCTTCTTTGGGCAAGCCGGCCTCTCGTCTAAGCAACTGCGGGAGGGTATTGTCCTCGAAAACTTCGCCACCTGCAAAGCTATACTCCGCGACGGCGCCCGCCGAGAGAAGCGGGAGCCAACTGCGCCCGAGGGATAGCGGCTACGTGTTCAGGCGTCGACTCGCACCCATCGACCGTCCAAGTAATGCTCCTGCGGTCGGTACTCGCACTTGTACCTCATTTTCGACGATCCGGCGATGAAGTATCCTAGGTACAACCATGGCAGCTCGCGGCGGCGAACCTCCTCGACTTGCCACAAGATCGTGTACACCCCGAGGCTTCGTTCGCGGCAGTCGGGGTCGAAGAACGTGTAGACCGCCGACCACCCATCGAGCAACTCGTCGGTGACCGCCACCGCCACGAGGCGGGCACCTAGCCGGAACTCGTAGAACGTCGTCATCGACCAGTGGCTCGTCAGAAACTCGAGGTACTGTTCCTTGGTGGGGTTCTGCATGCCGCCGTCCGGGTGTCGGAAATTGATATAGCGGCGGTAGAGCGCGTAGTGGTCCTCGCGTAGCTCGGGCTCCACCGCGCGGACTCTAAGGTCCGAGTTCCGCCGCCAGGACCGGCGCTGAGCCCGTCGCCATTGAAATTCGGCGACGAGAACCCGGGTCGGGGTGCAGGCCTGGCAAGCGCGGCAATGCGGTCGATAAATGTGCTTGCCGCTGCGACGGAAACCGCTGCGAGAAAGCAGCGTATACAAGCGGGTATCCTTGGGGAAGCCAGGATCCGCAAACAACGTAGTGGCCTCGCGGTCCGGGAGGTAGCTGCAATCGTGAGCCGGGGTTGCGTAGAACGCGAGGGATTTCCTCTGTTTGCCGCTCACCGACGAGCACCCGCCGAAGTTGAAGGTTGCATCGGGGACGCCCGGTCCACCGCGCGCTTGAGGCGCTCTAGGAACTCGCGGCGCGAGATGTTCACCGCGCCAAGGCGAGAGAGGTGCTGGGTGGGCATCTGACAGTCGATGAGCTCAAAGCCCATTTGCGACAGATGCACGAGTGCCACCTTGGAGGCGTCCCGCTCACGACTGAACATGGACTCGCCGAAGAAGACAGCCCCGATCGCGACTCCGTAAAGGCCGCCTACCAGCGCGGTCCCGCGGCGACATTCCACCGAGCAAGCCCAGCCGAGGTCGTGCAGGCGCAGATACGCTGCTTGCATGGCGGGGGTGATCCACGTACCGGGTTGGGCGAGGCGCGGGGCGGCACACTCTTCCACCACTGCCGCGAAAGCGTCATTGACGGTGATTGAAAATCGCCCCTGGCGCAGCGTCTTGCGCAAGCTTCGAGAGACATGAATCCCCGCCGGAAACAACACCGCACGAGGCTCCGGGCTCCACCACAAGATTGGTTGATCGTCGCTGTACCAGGGAAATATACCCCTGCGATAAGCGGCCAGCAGGCGTTGCGGCGAAAGGTCGCCACCCACCGCCAGCAGCCCGTTGGGCTCCTTGAGCGCGGATTCGACCCGCGGGAAAGCATCCGGCGGCGAATCGGGAGACAGCCATACTGGAAGCCGGGCGACTTGCACCTGGCTCACTTGGCACTTCCCGATTCCCGGGCCTTGAAAGGGGAATGTCGCGCCGCGTGCTCGATGAAACGCTCCACCTCGCGGCGCTCCTCGTCGATGAATCCGCCAATTGCGGAGCGAAACTGCGGGTGGCCGACCCAGTGCGCGGATGCGGTCGGGGTGGGTAGAAGCCCGCGGGTTACCTTGTAGTCGCCCTGGGCGCCCGCTTCAAACCGCGAGAGACCGGTTTGGATGCAGTAATCGATCGTGCGGTAGTAGCACATCTCATAGTGAAGCGACGGGTAGTAAGCTTGGCTACC
>JBFHLI010000306.1:0-3707 GCA_041594935.1 Gammaproteobacteria bacterium
CGCCCGAGGCAGCGCAACAGGCTGCTCGTCTTTGCCATCATCAATGCGGCATCCATCCCCTTGCCCGATACGTCAGCGAGATTGAAGAATCGCCGTCCGTCTCGGAGCGAGAAGTAGTCGAAGAAATCTCCCGAAAGCTCGCGGGCAGGGACGTTGATACCGCGAATTGCATCGGCCTGAGCTCCGGGGGGGAGGTCGGTACCGGGAGGCGGAGCCGGCATCAGGCTGCGTTGAATCACCCGGGCCTTGTCGACCTCGTCCTTGAGCCGCGAGGAGAGGCGGTCACGCTCGTCGAGCGCGAGCTGCAAGCGCTGATTGAGCTCCATGAAGCTGAGATTGGCCTCCGCCAGGGCGAGGTTGGCCGTCCTCAATACCTCATCGAACTGAGGGTGCTCGCCGGCGGGCAGGCCGAAGGTGGCCGCGGTATCCGCGACGGATTTCGAAACGTTATCCATCAGCTCATCGACTTGCTCCAGACTCAGATGCCAGTCGGCGGTGATCAGCTCGCGCGCGCGTTGAACGAGCATGCGCTTCTCATCGCCGGCAAACACCGCGGTGAGCCAGTCCGCCGCCCGCGCGATTCGGTGCATTCGGGGTCCGCGCTCGTTGCTGGGTCCATCTCCGGTCGGGGGGCTGTGGTGGTGCCCGATGACCTCGGTCATCTCCGGTGGGAACTGCCACACCTCGGCCAGGGCCCGGCCGGTCCTCTGGTGGGTGAACCCGAAAAGATCGCGTTCACGGCGAAGTCTTTCATCCGGGTCACAGCCGAGCAGACTCGCCCAGGCACCGACCCGCTCGGGCTGGAGCAGGAACAAAATGGGAAAGCCGACGTCCTGCAGCAGGCCCAGCGTGAAGCACTCCTCGGGATCGAGCCCGACGCGGCGGGCGAGCTCGCGCGCGGCGACGCCTCGAAGCACCGCGGACTCCCAGTAGCGCTCCATCTCGAGGCCGTCGATCTCGGTCGAATCGAAGGCGTCCCGGACCGACACGCACAGCACCAGGTTGCGAGTGGCGGGGAGTCCCAGGATGGAGAGGGCATGGGAAAGGCTAGCGATCTGGCGGGAGAATCCGAAGTAGGCGGAGTTGACCACGCGGAGAATCTCGGCCGCGAGGGCGGCGTCCGCGCTCACGATGCGGGCGAGCTTCTTGCTGTCGACATCCGGCTCCGAGCATGCCTGCAGGAAACGCAAAGCCACCGCCGGGGGGCGCGGCAGGCGTGTCGGGCTGATCTCTAGGAACCCTTCACTGCCGACCGAGTCGGGGTCGAGATCAATCGGGGTCGGTGAGGTGGTTCTATTCACGATCAGGCTCCGAGCTGGGCCTGAGGTCAGGCGACGACCCAAGTGCTCTTTGTTTCCCGGTTGTATCGACCGCGCGAAGTCGAGCTTGAATGCCGGCTGGAGACTATTTCTAGGAGGGTCCCTTGCGGCCGCACTCGCAGTCTGATTAGATTTTCTACAGACCGGCCCAACATGACGCCGGTCCGCAATCGGACCCGGCTCGATCGCGCACTGCGGTGGGTCGACAATCCTGGCCGGAAGCGACCCGGGTCTCGTCCGGATGGAGCAGATTGGTCGAGCTGAGAAGGAGTACCGTCATGAGTTACGTCGATTGGATGATAAGAACCAAGCAAATTGGAACCTGCAGCTGTGACTATGGCTGTCCTTGCGAATTCAATGCGCCGCCAACCCGCGTGCCCTGCGAGGGCGTGATGGCGATGGAGATCACCGAGGGCTATTTCGGGGACGTTCGCCTCGATGGTCTACGAGTGGCGGGGGTCTACCGCTGGCCGGGCCCGATGCACGAGGGTCACGGTACCTGGTGGAGCATCGTCGACAAGTCGGCGAGCGAAAAGCAGGTCGAGGCGTTGTTCAAGATCATGGGGGGCGAAGAGCAGGAGCCGACCACCGGCTTCGCCATCTACGGCTCCACGATCGAGAACGAGCCGGAACCGATCTTCGCGGACATCGAGTTCGAGTGGGATCTTGACGCTCGCTCCGGGCGCTTCTCCGTCGCCGACGTGCTCGACGCCACGGTGGAGCCGATCAAGAATCCGGTCACCGGCGAGCCGCATTACATCGCGATTCACCCGCATGAGGGCTTCGAGTTCCGCGAGGCGGAGATGGCGAGCGCGAGCTACTGGAGCCGGGGCGAGCTCGAGCAGCGGCACGAGGGTCGGTTCGCGGCCATCAGCTTTGTCAGCTACGGGCCCCACGGCGTGATCGAGGAGGAGAGCCACCCGAAGGCGCGTGCGTAGGCATTGAGGCCCAACCGCGTCGCGTCCGGGGCCGTGCGGATGGCACCGGTCCGCGGTTTCCCTGACGCGCGACGGGGTGCTGCCAGAGGCTGGGGATGAAAGGGCAATCACCCGACGAGAGGGCACTGCTGAGGCACGCCGGCACGTTCATGGGGGCCCCGGTCTGGGACTCCTCGAGCGATGCCAGCATCGGCTTGCTCGGGATTCCGTTCGATTGCGGCCTCCATCCCATACGGGTCGGGTCCCGGATGGGGCCGAGCGCGATCCGTGAGCAGTCCGGCCTGGTTCGCCCGTATCAGCCACCGATGTGGGACTCGAACCTTATCGAGGCTCTCGGGGTAGTGGACTGCGGTGACGTCGAGGTGATGCTCGGGGACGTCCTTACGACCTTCGAGCGAATCGAGGCGGCAACCACCCGACTCATCGAGGCGGGGCTCGCGCCGGTGACCTTCGGGGGCGACGGCAGCGTCACTTTGCCGCAGCTGCGCTCGGTTCACCGCGCCTACTCCGACCTGGTGGTACTTCATTTCGACGCCCACACCGATACGTATCCGGACTCATCCGGGCCCGTGGGGGAAGACGCGAACCTGAAGCAGTACAACCCGGCCACGACCTTCTCGCGGGCGTCCGAGGAAGGGCTGATCGATACCCGGGGCTCCCTGCACATCGGAGCGCGCGGCACGATCGGCATGCAGGGGGTGTTCGAGTTCACGAGAAGCCGCGGGTACGAGCTGATAACCGGGGTGGACCTCTCCCGCATGGGTGTCGATGCGATGCTTGCCCACGCTCATGAGCGCCTCGCCGGTCGCCCTGTGTATCTATGCTGGGACATGGATTTCTTCGACCCGTCGTGTGCGCCCGGCGTGTTCACTCCCACCTGGGGAGGGGTATCCGCCCGCGAGGGCCTCGGCATTTTGCAGGGCCTGGCCGGGCTCGATATCGTTGCCACCGACATCAATACCCTGAGTCCGCTGCACGACATCGGGGGGATGAGCGCGTTCCTCGCCGCGACCTGCGTGCTCGAGTGCATCCATCTGGTGGGGGTGGCGCTCGCGCGGCGCGGCGGCGCGAATTTCGGCTCGCCATGACGCGTCGGCGGACTGCCCAATCGCGGGCGCGGCCTGGCCAAGATTACCGGAGCGCAACCGCGGGCTGACGCCGGATGGGTAGAGCCAGCCTGGATACTTCACCAAGGCGCCTCGCCGCTCGTCACTAAGCTTCTGAGCACGATGAGGAAACGAACCGGTTTGGGCGGCCCGAACGCGGTCCAATTGGTTTCCGCGGCAAGACTACCCGGGCGCTGTCTCGGCTATGCGCGCCCGGACTTGGGCTTCGGCCAAGCGATAGCTATGGCTATCCATTGCGCTCCAATCCGGCGTCCGGACTCGCCTATCCGTCGCCATCGGCCTGGGTCCTTGATGAAATATCCAGGCTAGCTGCCGCCGAACAC
>JBFHLI010000307.1:0-3697 GCA_041594935.1 Gammaproteobacteria bacterium
CCCTCTCCGGGCAAGTCTCTACCTCTCGACACGAGCACTGAAAATGGTGGGCTCGATCTGCCTAGACCGGGTATTTCATCAAGGACCCGGAACGATGGTGACGGATAGGCGGGTCTGGACACCGGGCTGGACCGCAAGGGATAGCCGTAGCGATCGCTTGGACGAAGCCCAAGTCCGGGCACGCATAGCCGAGCCAGCGACCCGGTAGACTTGCCGCGGAATCAAATTGCACCGCGCTCGGGCTGCCCAAAACGGTTCGTTTTCTCATCGCTCTCAGAAGCTTAATGACGAGCGGCGAGGCGCCCTGGTGAAATATCCGGGCTCGCTCACCGGATTTTCCCCGTGACCCCCGGGGTGAGCTCATGGGCGGGCGCGCCGCCGTTCTCCTCGACGAGGGCCACCGCGTGGGCGGCAATACCCTCGCCGCGACCCGGGTAGCCCATGCCTTCGGTGGTGGTGGCCTTGACGTTCACCCGGGCCGGCTCGACCCCGAGGTCGGCGGCAAGAATTTCCCGCATCCGGGCGACGTGGGGTCCGACCTTGGGTGCCTCGGCGATGAGGGTCAGGTCCACGTTACCGACCCGCAGGCCCTTCTCGCCCAGCCGCCCGATCACTTCGCGCAGCAAGACGCGGCTGTCGATTCCCGCGTACTCCTCGCGGCTATCGGGAAAATGCCGGCCGATATCACCGAGCCCCGCCGCCCCGATCAGCGCGTCGCACAGCGCGTGAATCAACACATCACCGTCGGAGTGCGCGGCGAGACCGCGATCGAAAGGAATTTCCACCCCACCGAGCACGAGCCGGCGGTTTGCCGTCAGTCGATGCGCGTCGAAGCCATGTCCGATTCTCATGCCTGCGCCTCCTGGGCGTCGAGATAGACCTCGGCAAGCCGCAGGTCCCCGGGGCGGGTGATCTTGATGTTGTCGGAGTGACCTTCGACCATGCGCGGGCTGGCCCCGGCCAGCTCCATCGCCTGTGCCTCGTCGGTGATCGGGATTTCCGCATCGACGCAGCGCTCGAGCGCTTCCATCAGGGCCTCGAGGGGAAACAGCTGCGGGGTCAGCGCGTGCCACAGACCCTCGCGGGAAACCGTGGCTTCCACCCGGTCGGCGGCGTTCGTGCGCTTCATGGTGTCGCGCACCGGGAGCCCGAGCAGTCCTCCATCGCGCTCCGATCGGACTCCCTCGATGAGGCGCTCGATGTCCTCCCCGCGCACACAGGGGCGGACCGCGTCGTGCACCAGCACCCGGTCTTGCGCGCCGGCCCCCGTCTCCTGGCGCACCCGCCGCAACCCGTTCAGCACCGAGTGGCATCGCTCGCGCCCACCATCGGCCCGCAGCGTCTTGACCTCTGGATGGAGCCGGACCGTCGGCCACCACACATCGTCGGCGGCGAGCACGACCACGACCCCGCGTACGCACGGGTGCAGCGCCAGTCGCTCCAGAGCGTGCGCGATCACCGGCCGCCCGCGAAGCGAGAGATATTGCTTGGGGACCTCTGCCCCCATCCTCCGGCCAACCCCCGCCGCCGGCACGACCGCCCAACAGCTTAGTGGCCTCACCCGGCCGCCCGGCCCACTACGGGCCCGCCGACGACCGGCCCGGGAAGCCTACGCGCGACCGCGAGCGGGCGGCGCACAGCCAGTGCCGGGCCTGATTTGACCGACATGGCCTCTCCGGAGGGGTGAGCCGTCGTAGGCACCGGCATCCGCGGGAGTCGGCACGCCGGCACCGGCGCGTCCTCAGTTGTCGATGAACTGGAAGAAGACCTCATCACGGCGGATCATCCCCAGCTCGCGGCGGGCCCGCTCCTCGATCGCCTCTAGACCTTGCTTGAGATCGCTCACCTCCGCGATGAGCTGCTGATTGCGCACCTCGAGCGCGGCGTTGGCCTCGTGCTGAGCCGCAATGCTCTGCCGAAGCCGCCACACCTCGGCCAGGCTGCCATCCCCCACCCAGAGCCGATACTGCAGCCCGAGCAGCATCAGCAGGAGAACGAAGCTGATCGAGCGCATCACGGCTGGGGGCGGTGCGGTCGTTGAGGATCTCTCATAGCCGCAAATTGTAGAAGCTCGCGAGCCCGGGATAAATTGCCGGGCCGTCACGTTCGAGCTGCTCCTCGATGCGCATCAGTCGATTGTACTTGGCGGTCCGGTCCGACCGGGACAGCGATCCGGTCTTGATCTGGCCCGCGTTGGTGCCGACTGCGAGGTCGGCGATGGAGGTATCCTCGGTCTCGCCGGAACGATGAGAGATCACCGCGGTGTAGCCGGCGTCCTTGGCGGTCGAGATCGCATCGAGTGTCTCGGAGACGGTCCCGATCTGGTTCAGCTTTATGAGGACCGAGTTGGCTACCTTTCTCTCCACTCCGAGGCGGATGATCTCGGGGTTGGTCACGAACAGGTCGTCGCCCACCAGCTGCACTCGCCGTCCGAGACGCTCGGTCAGCTCCGTCCAGCCCGCCCAGTCACTCTCCGCCATCCCGTCCTCGATCGACAGGATCGGATACTGCCGGACCCACCCATCGAGCACGTCCACCAACCCGGCCGCATCGAGCGTCCGACCCTCGGATGCCAGCCGATATCGACCCTCCTCGAAGAACTCGGTGCTGGCCACATCGAGTGCGAGGTATACGTCCTCACCGGCGCGGTACCCGGCGGTCTCGATCGCGCTCAGGATGAGCTCGATCGCCGACTCGTTGGAGGGAAGGTCCGGGGCGAATCCCCCCTCGTCCCCGACCGTGGTGCTCATTCCCTTCTTGCCGAGGACGCGCTTCAGGGCGTGAAAGATCTCCGCGCCGCACCGCACCGCCTCGCGAAAGCTGGGCGTTCCGACCGGCAAGACCATGAACTCCTGGAAATCGACGTTGTTGTCGGCATGAGCACCACCGTTGACGATGTTCATCATCGGCACCGGCATCCGCAGCGCCGCATCCTGGGCGAGATACCGATACAGGGGCTCGCCGCGCTCGGCCGCGGCCGCGTGCGCCGCCGCCAAGGACACCGCGAGGATCGCGTTGGCCCCCAGGGTCTTCTTGGTGGAAGTACCGTCAAGGTCGACGAGGCGCCGGTCGAGGGCGCGCTGGTCGGTGACGTCCATGCCCCTGAGCGCCGGAGCGATGATCTCGTGAATGTTGCGCACCGCCCGCGTGACGCCCTTGCCGAGGTAACGCCCCGGGTCGGCGTCGCGGAGCTCGACCGCCTCCCGGCTGCCGGTCGACGCCCCGGAGGGCACCGCCGCCCGCCCCCATGCGCCCGATGAGAGGGTGAGGTCCGCCTCGACCGTCGGGTTGCCCCGCGAGTCGATGATCTCGCGCGCGCGGATGCGCTCAATCGACGACAAGATCGCCTTCCTCGCGCGCGCGGCCGACCCCGGCCTCTCCCATCATCGCCTGCTCGGCAAGCGCGTGGCGCTTGACCGTCTCGTCAATCGACCGGAGCGTCTCGAGGAGTTCGCCCATCATGTCGAGCGGCCAGGCGTTCGGGCCGTCGCTCAGCGCCCGATCGGGATCCGGGTGGGTCTCCATGAACACCCCCGCGATACCGCTCGCGACGGCGGCACGGGCAAGCACCGGCACGAACTCCCGCTGACCGCCGGACACATTGCCCTTGCCGCCGGGAAGCTGCACCGAGTGCGTCGCATCGAACACCACCGGACAGCCCGTCTCGCGCATCACCGCGAGCGCGCGCATGTCCGAC
>JBFHLI010000308.1:0-3696 GCA_041594935.1 Gammaproteobacteria bacterium
ACGTTCGGCGGTGGGAGAGTTTTCCCGCTCGCCGGCCGCGTTGAGCACCACCACTTGGGTGGCCCCACCGGATTCGACCAGGTTGATCAGATACGATTCAGGACCTTCTTTCTGATCATCATCGCCCCAGAACTTGAGCTTGGATAGCCACCCCTTCTCGGCATCCTCGCCGATGTCCTTCAACGGATCCACGTAACGGACGTAGTAGACGCCGCGCGAACGGTCTCGGTCTTCAACCGTGAAACCCACGCGATCCAAGGCGAGTCCCGTGCGTCGCCAGGCCCGCGAGAAATCCTCGTCCAACGCCAGCGTCGTCAACCCGTCGCTGTTGCGCATCATGCGCGCCCGCTCCTCGCGCGTCGGCGCCCGTGCGAGCATCCGTTCGGCGCCCTCGCGTGTCGCCCCGAAGAACACCAGCATTCGGTTGAGCATCTCCGCCTCGAGCTCCGGGTCTGAAGGCCTCGGCTGCCATTTGGTGGTCTCGCCCTGCGCCACCTCCTCAGCCCCGCGGTGCGACACGTACACCTCGGTAGAGCCCGGCTCCGCCGCACGCTCGAGCCTAGTCCGGAACTTGTCGCGGGTGGTCGACGCATAGAGCCGGGTCGAAACGCGCTCGAGGAATCGCCGAATGAACCCCTCCGGAATGTTCGAGCGGTTCTCCGCCCAGTCCGTCTCCATGATGCCGATACTCGGGTTCTCCATCTTGAGGACCATGCCGCCTTCGAGCCAGAACTCTCGAACCCGCGGCCAGACCTTCTCGGGTGGCGCCTTTACCACCAGCCAGCGCTTGTCTCCGCTTCGCTCCACCCGGACATCGGTCGACTGCGGCAGCAAAGCGCTCGCCGCCGCGGTCCCGGGAGCTTGGGCGGCGGTTGCGTACTGCGAATAGGTGGCGCTGCCAAGCGAGTCCTCTCCGGGGACCACGAGGGCGTCTTGCACCGCGGCGCTGCTGAGATCGGGGGGAATTTCGAGCGGAGGCAGGCTTCGGCTCGATTCGTACTTGGGCTGCTTCGTAGGCAGCACCTCGTCCAGCGCGCCCTCCAGGTTCCCGGCGCACCCGGCGAGACCGGCGCCGCCCAACACGAGCGAGCTCCAAGCGATGAGGTTTCTCCAGGACTTGATCATCACCAACCCAATCGTCCTAGGCCGCGACCGGCTCGCCCTTTCGCAGGGCGTCGCGCACCGATTCACGGTGAGCTTTGGAAAGCGGGGTCAGGGGCAGACGGATGCCGGGACCGATGAGCCCCATCTCGTGCAGCGCCCACTTCACGGGAATCGGGTTGGATTCCAGAAACAACGCCTTGTGCAGCGGCTGCAGGC
Organism: Gammaproteobacteria bacterium; assembly: GCA_041594935.1. Classification (GTDB taxonomy): domain Bacteria; phylum Pseudomonadota; class Gammaproteobacteria; order HK1; family HK1; genus JBFHLI01. Next base: position 1,321 of record JBFHLI010000308.1, read on the forward strand.
GGCGGTCGATGGCCTGAGCACCCTCTCTATCGCCGGCGAGCGCCCGTTCGCACATCTCTTTCATCGCCGCGGGCATCACGTTGGCGGTCACCGATATGACCCCCTTGCCGCCGGCGAGAATCGTCTCCATCGCGAGCCAGTCCTCTCCGCTGTACACCGCGAACCCTGCCGGCGCTCCGCCAACGAGCTCGCGGATGCGGTCGATTTCGCCAGTCGCTTCCTTGATGCCGACGATGTTGTCGATCTCCGCCAAACGCAACACCGTGGCCGGCCGCATGTCACAAGCGGTACGCCCCGGCACGTTGTAAAGAATCTGCGGAATCGAAACCGCCTCGGCAACTGCCTTGAAGTGAAGGAAGAGACCTTCCTGAGTAGGCTTGTTGTAGTACGGGGTCACGAGCAAGCACGCGGCAACCCCGGCTTCGGCTGCCGCGCGGGTAAGCCGCAAAGCCTCCGCGGTCGAATTGGCGCCGGTGCCGCCGATCACCGGAACCCGGCCCGCCGCCGCTTGCACGACCTTGCCGATGACCGCACAGTGCTCTGCCTCGTCCAGCGTCGCGGACTCGCCGGTGGTCCCGACCGCCACGATCGCGCTCGTGCCGTTCTCAACGTGAAACTCAACGAGCCGCGCGAGCGCTTCGTCGTCCACCGCGCCGTCCGGGTGCATGGGTGTGGCCATGGCCACGATGCTGCCAGTAATCATGGTAACTCCACCAGCGTGAGCGCCGGCTCGTTAATGTACAAAGGGGCTGAAATGATAGCAACTTCGGCCCAATTGAGGGACCTCGGCGACCGGCCCGAACTGCCCCCCGGAATCCGATACGATAGACTGAACGGCATTCGGGCCGACAAGCCACCCAGAGCTCAGCCGCTGGATGCCGCAACGAGGCTGCCAGTTTCGAAATCCGCCACACCGGTGATCTCGATAGTCGATCCGGGCCCATCTCCGACCGATCGCCGCTTGCTTGCGCTACGGGGCGCCGGTGGGTCTTTCATCGAGCTGCGCACCGCGATAGGTTAGGCGCATGGAAACTTACCTCGTCGTCTCCGCGTTGGGAAAGGACGGGCCGGGCATCGTCGAGACGCTGTCCCAGGCCGTGCTGGATGCAGGGTGCAACATCAACGACAGTCGGATGGCGGTGCTCGGCAGTGAGTTCGCGGTAATCATGCTGCTCTCGGGTAACTGGAACGCAGTTGCGAAGTTCGAGAACGCGATCCCGCGGCTCGAGGAAAAGCTGGAGCTGCGCATTCAGGCCAGACGCACCGAGCCCCGCACCGCCACGGACAACCTCATTCCCTACGGGATCGAGGTCGTGTCCATCGACCACTCGGGAATCGTGCACGATATCGCGGACTTTTTCTTTCGCAGAAGCATCAACATCGAGGACATGTACACGACCACGTACCATGCCCCTCACACCGGAGCCCTGATGTTCTCCCTTCACATGACGGTGGGCATCCCATCGGATACCGCAATCGCGGCCTTGCGCGGCGAGTTCATGGATTTCTGTGACGACCGCAATCTCGATGCGATGCTCGCGCCCGTGAAGTAACGCCGCCGCGCCGGCTCCATGACGACGCATCCCAGCTACGGGCGCACACGCGGGTGAGCGCGATGAGGACCGACCGACTCTTCATCCTTGACACCAATGTGCTGACGCACGACCCGAGCGCACTCTTCCGATTCGGCGACCACGATCTCTTCTTGCCGATGACGGTTCTCGAGGAGCTCGACCGTGCCAAGGAAGGGGCGTCTGAGATATCCCGCAACGGGCGAGAGGTGAGCCGCATCCTCGATGAGCTCATCGACGGCGCCCGGCGGGAGCAGATCGCGGCCGGCATTCCCCTCGCGGCGGAAGGCGCGAAAGCGGCCTGCGGTCGGCTTTTTTTCGAGATGCAGCCCGTCGAGGCAAGCGTCGGCCCCAGCGCTCACGGCGGAATACTCCACACCGCCCTCGCCCTGAAGGAAAGTCAGCCCTCGACCACGATCGTCGTCGTCTCCAAGGACATCAACCTTCGCATCAAAGCCCACGTGATGGGCATTGAGGCGGAGGATTACTACAACGACAAGGTCCTGGACGATGTGTCACTGCTACACAGCGGCCTGCGCGCATTGCCGGAAGACTTCTGGAACCGAAACGAAGGTCTAACGGAAACCGCTCGCGAAGCGGATCGGACCATCTACCGCTTCCGCGATGCGCTGTGCCGGGAATGGCTTCCGGGGGAGTGCCTGTACACGCACGGCGGGGACGGCTTCGAGGGCATCGTGCTCGAACGTTCCGACCACGACGCCAAAGTCACGGCAGCGCACGATTACCGGGCGGACGGCAGCTCAGTGTGGGGCATTCACGCACGCAACCGGGAGCAGAATTTTGC
>JBFHLI010000309.1:0-3672 GCA_041594935.1 Gammaproteobacteria bacterium
CCGCCGAGCTCGAGCGAGACTTTCTTGACGGTCCCCGCGCACTGGGCCATCAGCTTCTTGCCCACCTCGGTAGAGCCGGTGAAGCTGAGCTTTCGCACCGCCGGATTGGATGTTAGCTCGGCCCCCATCGCGCTCGACGGGCCGGTGATCACATTCAAGACGCCCGGCGGGATGCCGGCCCGGTCCGCGAGCTCCGCGAGTGCGAGCGCCGAGTATGGGGTCTGCGATGCCGGCCGGATCACCACCGGGCATCCGGCTGCGAGGGCCGGTGCACACTTGCGGGTAATCATCGCGGCGGGAAAGTTCCAAGGCGTGATCGAGGCCACCACGCCGATCGGCTGCTTCAGCACCACGATCCGCTTGCCCGGCAACGGGTGCGGGATGGTGTCGCCGTAGACCCGCTTCGCTTCCTCGGCGAACCATTCGATGAACGACGCTGCGTAGGCGATCTCCCCGCGCGACTCGGTGAGCGGCTTGCCCTGCTCGGTGGTCATGATCACGGCAAGGTCTTCGAGATTCTCCATCATCGAGGTGTACCAACCCCGCATGATGTTGGCGCGCTCTTTGCCGGTCTTCGATCGCCAGCCGGCCCAGGCGCGCTCGGCCGCCTCGATTGCTTCTCGGGTCTCTCTCTGGCCGAGGGCGGGAATGGTACCGATGACGCTGCCGTCAGCGGGATTCGTTACCTCCAGAGTCGCACCGCCCGATGCCCCCAGCCACTTACCGTTCGCATAGCATTGAGTTCTCAGCAGGGTAGCGTCTTTGAGCTTCACGGTGTCACCTCCTCGGACTCTGTCAGCATCTGGATTTCGGGCGTTGCGGTGGGCAAAACGGCGCCCGGGTGGCGTTTTACCAATGGTTCACTATACCGCCGGCGGGGAGCGCGATCACGCCCGCCCTCCGGCCGGCCATCAATGCTTCGCCCGCGCTCGCGCAGGGCGAACTTCTGGATCCTCCCGGTCGCAGTGTTCGCCAGGGGGTCACCGCGAGGCCGCAAGGGCCTGATCGATGTCCCACAGGATGTCGTCGATCGTCTCCAGCCCGACCGAGATCCGAATCATATCGGGGCCGACGCCGGCCGATAGCTGCGCCGCCTCGTCGAGCTGCCGGTGGGTGGTGGATGCCGGGTGAATCACGAGGGTCTTAGCGTCCCCCACGTTGGCGAGATGACTCAGGAACTGGACGTTCTCGATGAACTTCACGCCTGCTTCCCGCCCTCCCTTAACCCCGAAGGTGAGAATGGAGCTGGCACCCCGGGGGCAGTACTTGCGCGCAAGGGCGTGATACGGGCTCTGCTCGAGCCCCGGATAGTTCACCCAGGTCACGAGCGGGTGCTCTTGCAAGAATCGGGCAACCGCGATGGCGTTGTCGCAGTGACGTTCCATGCGCACATGCAGGCTTTCCAGACCCTGCAGGAACAGGAATGCGTTGAACGGGCTCAAGGCGGGACCGTAGGTGCGCAACGTCTCGCAGCGTGCCTTCATCGTGAACCCGAAGTCGCCGAAGGTCTCGAAGAAGCGAACACCGTGGTAGCCGGTCGAGGGCTCCGTCATCCCGGGGAAGTTGCCGTTGTCCCACGGAAACTTGCCCGACTCGCTGAGCACTCCGCCCATCGAGGTCCCGTGACCGCCGATGAACTTGGTTGCCGAGTGGACCACGAGGTCCGCACCCCACTCGAACGGGCGGCACAGGATCGGGGTGGCGAAGGTGTTGTCGATGATGAGCGGGATACCGGCCGCGTGGGCGACGGCGGCAACCGGCTCGATGTCGAGGACATTGATGAGGGGGTTACCGATCGTCTCCGCGTAGATGGCCTTCGTTTTTTTGGTGAGCGCCCGCGCGAAGTTCTCAGGGTCGTCCGGGTCCACGAACGTGGTGTCGATGCCGAGCTTGCGGAAGCTGACATCGAACTGAGAGTACGTTCCGCCGTAGAGGGTGCGGGCGGCTACGAGCTCGTCCCCCGCCTCGAGCAGGGTGAGGATTGCGACCATCTCCGCCGCCATGCCGGTAGCGGTGGCGACCGCCGCCCGCCCGCTCTCCAACGCGGCCATGCGCTCCTCGAACATCGCGTTTGTCGGGTTCATGAGCCGCGTGTAGATATTGCCGAAGGTCTGGAGATTGAACAGGCTCGCAGCGTGATCGGCGCTGTCGAAGACGTAGGAGGTCGTCTGGTAGATGGGGGCGGCGCGAGCGCCGGTCGCGGGGTCGGGGGACTGCCCCGCATGCAGGCACAAGGTCTCTATTCCGAACTCTCTGTCAGCCATCATGCTTCCTCCCGCTCCGTCTCGATCGCGCGGGCCAATCCGCGGCCGGGGCGGTTGCCACGGATGTCAGTAAGGCAAGTACATCGAACGCTTCGCGGAGATCACCTTGGTGTTCACGCCGACAAAGCCGAGACCGCCGAAGAGACGTGCGTACTCGATTTTCATGCAGCGGTCCATGACCACTTCCAGGCCCCCTTCACGCGCGATCCGGGCCGCCTCGTCGTTGACGATCCCGAGCTGCATCCAAAGGACCTTGGCGCCGATCGAGACCGCCTCGCGCGCGAGCGCGGGGATCTCCTCGGCGCGTCGAAAGCAGTCGACGATGTCCACCGCCGAGTCGATGTCGGCGAGCCGCGGGAAACATCTGCGACCGAGGATCTCCGGATAGCTGGGGGTAACCGGGATGACGTCATACCCGTGGTCGAGCAGGTACTTGGCAGCAAAGAAGCTCGGTCGATACCACTTGGCGGACAGACCCACCATCGCGATCGTGTGCGACTGCTTCAAGATTCGCCGCAAGGAAGGAATGTCGGATGCCATGTGCTTTCTGCCTCCTCGAAATCGTCTCCACCCTTGGTGCCATCGCATCGCTGGTGGGCCACCGGCGTTGGGATAGAGTTGCTGCACCTTAGCGTCTTGCAAGGCGGAAGAGGCAGGATAACCGCCCTGGCCCTCGTTATCGAGCTAACGCAACGGGGTGAGTAGTGCCGGCACTGCCGTCCGTATTGAGAAGAGCGGTGTGTCGTCGTTATCTCCTACCCGGCCGCGGTCGCGGCGGTGGACGCGTTTCACCCCAGGATGAATGTTGAGCGTTGCGGTGCGCCATGGATTGCCAACGAAGGCTTGGCGTGGTCGTCGCCCCCGGGCCGGAGACCTCGAGACACTGTTGACCGGCGCGCATTTCTTGATCTGAGGCGGTTGCAGGGGTCGATGGCAATCTAGCCGGGTGCTCTCCATGGCAACTTTCCGGAAACTCGCTCAGTCCGCGACCCGTCTGCGACGCGGCGGCGAATGGCGGATGGGTTCGTCCCGTTCAATGATCCGACCGCTCGGGTCGATAGATCCACTGCATCCTCGCCGCGAGCCGTTGGTGATCGAGCCCGGGCCGGAGCGTTGGAGATCGATGAGCGATTTGGCGCAAAGCAGCTTTCTCGATCGCACCCTGCGCGGTGCCTGGCGCGCTATCGCCGGGGTTGCGCGCGGCAAGCCGAACGGTCTCGTCCGCGCCTCACTGCCTGATGCCGACCTCGACCGGGTCACGGTGCAGCTGCACGACTGCCTCGAGGCGCGCGGCGGCGAGGTGTCGGCCCGCGGGCGGGCCGCCGGTCTGGGGCGTACCTACCTGTCGTTGAATTCGCAGGGCCGGCGGCGCTTCCTCGCGGTGCTGGCGCGCGAGGCGAGCGCCGAC
>JBFHLI010000310.1:0-3640 GCA_041594935.1 Gammaproteobacteria bacterium
ACCGAGGCCCCGAAAGGTAGGCGGTTCGGGCGGGGTGTAATCGCGGGCGAGCCCGAGCGCAAGTGCCTTGGCGTCTGCCAGCAGGCGGTCGCGGTTCATCGTGGTGCGGTCTTGCGGGCGCACGAACCGTAAGGGGGCGGCTTCAATCGGCGAAGCCGCGGTCTTGGCGGTGGCGATTATTTCGAACACTTTGACCGCCCCCGAGACCCTGTCCTCCGCCGATGTCGATCCGGCGGTCCAGCGATGCAGCATCTCTTTGCATCCTCCGCCGGAGGGGATCAGTCCTACCAGGGTCTCGACCAGGCCGACGACGGTGTTGGCATGAACCTGCAGCGCGTCGCAGTGAGCCAGAACCTCATAGCCGCCCCCGAGGGCCATGCCAGCCGGCGCGGCAACAACCGGAAACGGGGCGTACTTGATGGCGAGGCAGGCTTGCTGGAAGTCAGTGAGCGCCTGGTCCAGTCCCGCCCAATCGGAATCGCGAATCGCGTTCAATGCGAAATCGAGATTGAATCCGACCGAAAAATGCGGGGCGTCGTTATGGATTAGCAGGGCCTTGAAGTCCCGTTGGACAATTGGGATCGACTCTCGGAGCAGGTCCATGCTCGCTGGTCCGAGCGCGTTCGCCTTGGTATGAAACTCCACACAGGCAACCTGGTCTCCGACGTCCCACAAGGTGGCCGCTGCGTTGGTGACAATCGGCCGGGTCGTGCGGGCGAGATCGCCAAGGCGTATCACCCCGGGGGCTCGCAGGAGCTTCGCATACCCCCCGCGGAGGGTGAAGTGCTCTATCTGTCCGTCCCGCACGCGATAGAGCGGCTCGTCGCCGGCCTGGCTCAGGATCGCAGGAATCTCGAGGGTTTCTGCCTCGAGCTTGTTGCGAAACCATCCAACCCCGAGATCGTCGATCATCTCGAACGGACCGCGCAGCCATCCGTAGCCGAGCTTCATGGCCTCGTCGACGGGGGGAAAGTTGTCGGAGATTTCGGGAATCAGCGAGGCCGCGTAAGCCAGGGTCCGCGACACGACCCGCCAGGCGTACTCTCCGTACACGTCAGCGGTTTCCACGAGCGCTCGGAGCCCGCCATCCTCCGCTACGATCGCGGCATCCAGCTTCGGGCGACGGGCGGGACGGTATCGGCCATCGGCGAGGTCCACCGCTTCGCGGGTTGGCTCGCCGTCATGTCGCCGTGTGCGATAGAAGCCCCCGGGCCCCTTGTTGCCGGTCTGTCCCTGGGCCACCAGCTCGGTGATGAGGGGGATTCCCGGCGCCACGGCTTGAAACGGGTCGTCGGCGGGGAGAGCGTTGGCGAGGCTTCCGACGACATCGATCATCAGATCGAGGCCGATGAGGTCGTACAGTCCGAAGACCCCGGTCTTCGGAATACCCATCGGCCGGCCCATGATCGCGTCTGCCTCCTCGATGCTGAGGCCGAGTTCTGCCGCGGCCATCACGCCCATCTGCAATGCGTACACGCCGATCCGATTGGCAAGAAATCCCGGAGTGTCCTTGCAGCGCACGACGCCCTTGCCGAGCGCCACGTCGCAAAACTCGGCCAGTCGCGCGGTTACGCCGGCTCGAGTCGAGGGGCCGTCCACCCGCTCGAGCAAGCGCATGTAGCGCACCGGGTTGAAGAAATGGGTGATGCAGAAATCGGCGCTGAACTCATCACTCATGCCGCGCGTGAGCTGCGCAAGAGGGATGGTCGAGGTGTTGGACGAGACGCAAGAGCCGGGTTTTCGTACCCTGTCGATCTCGCGGTAAAGCCGCTGCTTGACGTCAAGGCGCTCGACCACCGCCTCCGCGATCCAGTCCGCGCGGGAAAGCCATTCCAGGTGGTCGTCGACGTTGCCCGGGGTGATCAGGTGTGCATTCTTTCGGTCCATGAACGCAGATGGGCTCGACTCGAGCAGTCGCTTGATTGCGCCCTGCGCTACGGCATTTCGATTTTCCTCCGCGTCGCGGGCCACATCGAGCAAGACCACCGGAATGCCGGCGTTCGCCACATGGCTCGCGATACCCGCGCCCATCGTTCCGGCTCCAATTACCGCGACCTGCCGTATTTCATCCATTTCACGTGACCTCGATGGGGGTAGACGGCGGGGTGACGCCGACCAGAATCAGACCCGGCGAGACGTCGGGCCCATACCTCCCCGCCCGCGCCCGGGTCAAACCTCGGGCTCCGGGGGGGTGACCATGATAGGCGATGGGCCGTCCGGTGCGCAGGTCCGAGGGCGGGGTTGGCGCTCGAGAGCCCCGGCGAGCAGTGAGCCGCGGGCGACTCGGGGGGACGTGAAATTATCGCATCTGATGCTAGAGTAGTACGAACCTGAACGAGAACAATCACGGGAGATGTGGATGAAAAGTTCCTCGGCCGCGTGGGTGGCGTTGCTGCTGAGTCTTTCGGTTGCCGCTAGCGCCGATGGCCTATGTGGTATGGATCTCACGCGAGAGCGCAACCGCAATGAGATGAGCTGCTACAATGCTCATGGTCCGATGACGGATGGCTGGAGCGTCACCGGTCAGGCGCCGCTCGACCAGTGTCTCGACCAGGTGAACAGCGAATACGCCGCTGCCTTCGCGGCATGCAGTCCGGACCGGATGGCGGGGGACGCAATGGAGCCGCTCGATCCACGGAAGGCGACATCCGCCGCCGCTCCGATCGTAGCTCTGATTCTCATCTTGCTCTGAGCGGCGGCCCGTTTGGAGTAGCGACGCCTCGGGGCGAAGGCATTCAACGCCTGGAACGAGCCGCGGTGCTCAAGATAATCCCTCCCCCTGCCGATATCCTGCAGCAACAGGCTTTGCCCTTATTCCGACGGGTGTCCGGTGCCCCGCAACCGGCGCGAGCGAAAGGAAATGCGATGCAGGTCAAGACAAAATACGACTTGGAAGACTATCTCAAGAATCGATCGAAGGGTCGGGCTGGCGAAGAAGGGTCCGAGAGGCGCCCCTCGGGTTTCATGAAACGCCGTGAGGAGCAGGCGCGCGCTGGCAAGAAAAAGAGCAAGGAGGAGCTAACGACGGATTGATTTCGAGCGCGATCCGGTCACCGTGTTCTCGGTCGTTTGCGCCTTTAGACATTCGCTACAAGTCGACGGCCAGTTGCCTTCGAACGCTTCCACCAGTGCTCGCAGCGCTGCTACCGTGGTGTGCAGATAGAGATGCTGATTCACGTAGTCGCCCAGGTAAGGACGGGCGTGTTCATAGTCCCCCCAAGTGCCGTCGGGGTTCTGAGTTTTCAGCAAGTGCAGAACCGCGCGTTGGTACGCCGGCTCCGACCGATGACCAAGATAGGTCATGGCGCTCACGATCTCCGCGAGTAAGTCTGGGTTGTCCGATTGCATGCTCTGCTCGGCGAGGTACGGTAGCATTTCGCGTAGATAGCTGCGGTCTCGGCCATCGAATTGGTGCTGCGTCCGCTCTAGACCGTAGTCGAAAGCGGTGAAGACCTCGTGGGTCAGCTGGTAGCTCTTTGCTGAATCGTAGTCTTTCGCCTTGACCCTTCGCCCTATCACTCCGCGCAGGAGTGGGTGTTTCATCAAAATCGGCGGGGCGTTCAGCTTGAATCGCTCGTAGTAGGAGAGGAACATCGCGCGCTGCCAACTACCCCTTGATTCCATGTGTGCATCAAGCCGC
>JBFHLI010000311.1:0-3637 GCA_041594935.1 Gammaproteobacteria bacterium
CGCATCGCCGAGTCCCCGGCGACGGCTCTTCGTGCTCGAATTCCACGGCGATATCAAAGCGAGCGGGATCGCGTCGCTTCGCGAGGAGATCACCGCAATTCTCACCCTGGCGGACCCCTCGGACGAGGTGCTCTTGCGCCTGGAGAGCGCAGGCGGCCTCGTGCACGGGCACGGGCTCGCCGCCTCCCAGCTGATGCGAGTGCGCGAGCGCGCGATTCCGCTCACGGTGGCGGTTGACAAGATGGCGGCGAGCGGCGGCTACATGATGGCCTGCGTGGCAAATCGAATCGTGGCCGCCCCTTTTGCCGTTGTTGGCTCCATCGGGGTGCTTGCGCAACTACCCAACTTCCATCGGTTACTCGATCAGCACGGTATCGATTTCGAGCAGATTCAAGCCGGCGAGTTCAAGCGTACCCTGACCTTGTTCGGGGAAAACACCGAGGGGGATCGAGCCAAGCTCCGACAAGAGGTGGAGGAAACCCACGAGTTATTCAAGCGCTTCATCGTCGACAATCGGCCGGGCCTCGACATCGGCAAAGTGGCGACGGGGGAGCATTGGTACGGATCCCGGGCGCTCGAACTGGGCCTGATCGACGAGCTCCGCACCAGCGACGATCTACTGCTCGCGGCCAGCCGCGACACCGACATCTATCGGATTCGCTACAAGGCACATAAGACATTGATCAACAAACTCTTATCTGCGATCTCGGCGCGGCGAGAAGGGAGCGTTGGTGCGCTCTGGCGACAGCTCGCAACGCCGCACGAGACCTAGCCTCTTCAGGCCGCTACCCACGGTCACTGGCCGCGCTGGCGCCATACCCGGCCTTGAGTAACCCCGGATTCGCTCTCAGGCCGCCCGATTGGTGTCCTCGGGCGCGCCCGCCGGCCCGGCGACGCACAACGCGTCGTCGGGCCAGCCCCGGCAACTCGAGGTGGTTTATTCGCCACTTGTAACATATGATTGAAGCAAATAATGAACCGCACGAGCGGCCAGCTGGACGACAAGCGGTGGAATTCGGGTGTGACCACACGAGCTGCCCTGGAGGATTTTGATAATGTGGAAAAAATCGGATTCTGAAGATATGGTGCCCGAAGTGAACTCAATGTCGGCCGAGCCCGCCATTTCGCCGCGCTCGTCCAAGGAAGCCGCCACGATCGGACCTTCGATATCGATTCGCGGCGACGTCAGCGGCGAGGAGGACCTGATCGTGCAGGGTCAGGTCGAGGGCACCGTCACCCTGAAACAGAACAACGTAACCGTGGGCAAGGATGGCCGCATCAAAGCCAACGTGCATGCGCGAGTCATCGAGATCGAGGGCCAGGTTGAAGGGGACCTGCACGGTCACGAGCAGGTGGTGGTCCGCCGCTCCGGCAATATCCGGGGAAACGTGGTGGCGCCACGCGTGATGCTCGAGGATGGCTGCAAGTTCAAGGGCGCCATCGACATGGGCGTGCAGGAGCAGCGCGGCAGCGAGAAGGTAGCGGGATTCAAGCCCGCACCGGCCCCCGAGAAGGGCGGCAAGGACGCCAAGCGCAGCGCGCAGTGGAAACCGGAAAGCCAGGCGTCGGGAAGCTAGCGAGGCATGACTCTGGCCTGGCCTAGGCTAGAAATTGATCCCGGAGAGCTCGGACCGAGAGAGTTCAAGTCCCTCGGGCTCGAGGTCCTGTGCAACCGCCTGCAGGACGATCGCAAGTATCACATCCTCGATCTGGGGGCCGCGCACGGCGCTAACGTCCAGTTCTTCTCCGCGCTGAGCTGTCGCATCTACGTGGAGGACATTTTCGGCTGCCTGAGCCGCCTCCCGCCGCGCACCGAAGAGGACGCGCCGTTCTCCAAGACCGATCTCGATCGCCTGCTCGTGCACGACCGGGGAGTTCGTTTCGACATCATTCTCGGCTGGGACTTGTTCGATTATCTCGACGCCGACGTGATCAGCCAGCTGATGGGGCACCTGCGTGAATTCTGCCGTCGGGGGACGAATCTGTTCATCATGACGTCCACCCGCGGACAGATCCCGGCCGAGCCCGGCCGCTTCACGATCGGGGAAGATTACCAATTGCTCTACGAGCCCCGCTCCATCGATACCATCAATAACCCGAACCACACCCCGCTCGCGTTCGAGAAGATGATGAAGGGTTTTCACCTCCTGCACTCGTTCATGCTCAAGAACGGCATGCAGGAGTACGTCTTCAGCGCGGACTGAGGAGCGGACGAGCGTTCTTCCCTGGTCTTGTCGGCATCCGCCGGGCTTTCGTCGACGACATCGATGACGACTTCCCCGAGGGACCGCCCGACCCTCCCGCGAGCGTTCACCCCAACTACATCACCTCCGCGTCCTCGCGCGGCTCAGGCAACGGCTCGCAGCGCTGAACGCCCCAGCGACGGTCGCAGCGCCGTAGCTCTGGCGCCCCCGGGATCAGGCCCAGTCGAGAATTACCTTGCCGGACTGACCCGAGCGCATGATGTCGAATCCCTGCTGGTACTCGGCGACCGGAAAATGGTGCGTGATGACCGGCGACACGTCGAGCCCGCTCTGCAGCATGCTCGCCATCTTGTACCAGGTCTCGAACATCTCTCTGCCATAGATACCCTTGAGCACCAGCCCCTTGAAGATGACCTGGTTCCAGTCCACCGCCGTCTCGCCCGGCGGGATCCCGAGCAGGGCGACGCGTCCCCCGTGATGCATGGTTCGCAGCATGTCGCGCAGTGCCGTCGGATTTCCTGACACTTCCATGCCCACATCGAAGCCCTCCTTCATTCCGAGGTCTCGCATGACTTCGTCCAGGGACTCGCAGCTCACGTTGACCGCGCGCGTCGCCCCCATCGCCCGGGCCAGACCGAGCCGGTACTCGTTGATATCGGTGGTCACCACGAAACGCGCCCCAACGTGCTTCGCGATTGCAGTCGCCATGACGCCGATCGGACCGGCCCCGGTGATCAGCACATCCTCGCCGACCAGATCGAACGAAAGCGCAGTGTGAGTGGCGTTTCCGAGAGGGTCCAGGATCGAGGCCACATCGTCGGTGATCGCATCGGGAAGCTTGAACGCATTTCCGGCGGGGATGGTCAGGTACTCGGCGAAGCAGCCCGGTCGATTTACGCCCACCCCGGAGGTGTTCCGACACAGATGGCGCCGGCCGGCCCGGCAGTTTCGACAATGACCGCAGGTGATGTGGCCCTCCCCGGATACCCGGTCACCGGGCTCAAACCCGCGTACCTCGGTGCCGACTTGAGCGACCTCTCCCACGAACTCGTGACCGACCGTCATCGGTACCGGAATGGTGTGGCTGGCCCACTGATCCCAGTCGTAGATGTGGATGTCGGTGCCGCAGATTGCGGTCTTGCGAATTCGAATCAGCAGATCGTTGGGGCCAAGGGAGGGTTCAGCCACCTCTTGCAGCCATATGCCCGCTCTCGCCTCCGCCTTGACCAGCGCTTTCATACCGCCCTCCCGTTTACCCAATGATGTGGTTCTGGCGACCGACCCGAGCGAATGCCTCGATTGCGGCATCGAGCTGCTCCCGGCTCAAGCCCGCGGACATCTGGGTGCGGATCCGGGCCTTGCCCTCCGGTACCACCGGATAGGAGAAGCCGATCACGTACACTCCTTGCTCGAGGAGCTCACTGGCGATCTTC
>JBFHLI010000312.1:0-3635 GCA_041594935.1 Gammaproteobacteria bacterium
ACTGCCCTGGATTCAGGAGCTGGACTTCGATCAGTTGAACATCGACCTCATCGCCGGGATGGTGGGCGAAACCTGGGAAACGTGGCGTGAGACGGTGGCGAGAACCGTCGATTCGGGCGCGCTTCGCCCGCGGGGGATCATCCCGGTGGACCTGTTCGGTTTGCCGGCGGAGTACGACGCCATCACCGAGATTGCGAGGCGTCACCAGATGTTCATCCTCGAGGACGCCGCCCAGAGCTTCGGCGCAAGCTACCACGGTCGCCGCTCGGGGAGCCTCGGGGACCTTGCCGCCGTGAGCTTTTTCCCGGCCAAGCCGCTAGGGGGATACGGCGACGGCGGTGCGGTGCTCACCGATGACGACGAGTTGGCGGAGACGCTCGTCTCGATTCGCGTCCACGGCAAGGGGCGGGACAAGTACGACAACGTGCGCATCGGGCTCAACGGCCGGATCGACACTCTCCAGGCGGCGATACTGCTTGCCAAGCTCGAGGTGTTTCCCGAGGAGCTGGCGGCCCGGCAGCGGGTGGCGGATCGCTACACCGCGGGTCTCGGGAACATCGTGCAGACGCCCTCCGTCCCCGACCACTGCAAGAGCGCATGGGCACAGTATTCGGTGCTGAGCGACGACCGTTCCGATCAGCAGAGTGCCCTCAAGGAGCAGGGAATTCCCACTGCGATTTACTACCCCAAGCCTTTGCATCAGCAGGGCGCGTTCGAAAGCCTCGGGCATCGGGCGGGCGATTTCCCCGTTTCCGAGGACAGCGCTGCTCGAATCTTCAGCCTGCCGATGCACCCGTACCTGGAGGACTCCCAGATCGACTTTATCGTTCATCACCTGCGCGCGACCCGCGAGTGACTCGCGCGCGTTAGCCTTGCCCGTGCGGCGCGCCGCGCGGCGATACACGCTTCTGTCCCCACGGGGACGAGGCGTAGACGGATGTGCGGGCTGGCAGGAATCTGGGATCGGAAAGCTCGCATCGGTCAAGAAGAGCTCGCGAATCTCGCGCAGACGATGAGCCGAACGCTCGCTCATCGGGGGCCGGACAGCTGCGGGGTGTGGGTGGATGTCAGCGCCGGAGTGGCGCTCGGCCATCAGCGCCTGGCGGTGGTCGACCTCGCCCCGACCGGGCACCAGCCGATGGTCTCGGCGAGCGGGCGCTACGTGATTGCCTTCAACGGCGAGGTGTACAACTTCCGTGAGCTGCGTCGCGAGCTCGAGCTGGAGGGCGTTGGATTCCGGGGACATGCTGATACGGAGGTCGCCCTCGCGGCGTTCGAGCGGTGGGGTGTGCGCGGGGCGCTCGAGCGGTTCATTGGCATGTTTTCATTCGCGCTGTGGGACCGTGAGGAGCGAGCGCTCTACCTTGCACGCGACCGTATCGGCGAAAAGCCGCTCTACTATGGGTGGATCGGGAACCTCCTGGTGTTCGGGTCGGAGCTGAAGTCGCTGCGAGGTGCACCTGGCTGGCGCGGCGACATCGATCGAGCGGCGCTCGCTCGCTTCCTGCGATACGGTTACGTTCCTGCCCCCGGCACGATCTATCGCGATATCGGCAAGCTTCCGCCTGGAACTTTTCTCGTGTTGCGCGCAGAAACAGGCATGCCGCACCCCGAGCCGACTCACTACTGGTCGGCCCGGTCGGTGGCGGAGTCGGGCCAGAGGTCACCTCGCGAGCGCGACCCCGGGGTCGCGGTCGAGCAGCTCGATGGCTTGCTGCGCGACGTGATTGCCCGGCAGATGATCGCCGACGTGCCGCTGGGGGCGTTCCTTTCCGGCGGGATTGATTCCTCGACGGTAGCCGACCTCATGCAGGCCGAGAGCACCCGCTCGGTCAGGACGTTCACGATCGGCTTCCACGAGGCGAGCTTCAACGAGGCCGCAACGGCTAAGGCGGTCGCCGCCCATCTCGGCACCGACCACACCGAGCTTTACCTCACTCCGCGCGAGGCGCAGGCGGTGATCCCGGAGCTGCCCGACATCTACGATGAGCCGTTTGCCGACTCCTCGCAGATCCCCACCGTGCTCGTCTCGCGGCTGGCGCGGCGCGAAGTCACCGTATGTCTT
Source organism: Gammaproteobacteria bacterium (assembly GCA_041594935.1). Classification (GTDB taxonomy): domain Bacteria; phylum Pseudomonadota; class Gammaproteobacteria; order HK1; family HK1; genus JBFHLI01. The sequence goes on from JBFHLI010000312.1 coordinate 2,066, forward strand.
TCCGGCGACGGCGGCGACGAGCTGTTCGGCGGCTACAATCGGCATCTCCACGCGGCTCGGGTAGGCCGCGTGATCGAGGTGCTGCCGCGGTGGCCCCGCAAGGTGCTCTCGGACCTGTTGAGCCGCCCCTCGCCGCAAGCCTGGGACGGGGCCCTCGGTCGGCTCGCTCATGTCGTGCCGTCGCTTTCACGACCGGGTAGCCCCGGCGACCGGCTGCACAAGCTCGCCGATGCGGTGAGCGCGGACTCGCCGCAGGATCTCTACGCGCGCCTCGTCTCGCACTGGGCGGCCGCGGACGCGGTGGTGATCGGGCTAGACGCGCGGGGCCCGGTGATGGCTGAAGGGGACGAGTGGCCCGAGTCGCTCGGTATCGCCCACGGCATGATGTACGCGGACCTGACGACTTATCTGCCGGACGACATCCTGGTCAAGCTCGACCGGGCGAGCATGAGCGCGAGCCTCGAGGCCCGCACCCCTTACCTTGACCATCGGGTGGTCGAGTTCGCGTGGGCGCTGCCGCTGGCGCTCAAGATACGGCATCGCCAGGGCAAGTGGCTGCTGCGACAGGTGCTCAACCGCTACGTGCCGAAGGCGCTCGTCGAGCGGCCGAAGACGGGCTTCGCGGTGCCGCTCGCCGATTGGCTGCGGGGTCCGCTGAGAGGCTGGGCGGAGTCGCTGCTCGGTGAGAGCCGGCTTGCACGCGAGGGCTTGCTTCAACCGGGACCGATCCGGGCGCGATGGGAGGAGCATCTCACCGGGCGGCGCAACTGGCAGGCCCACCTCTGGGATGTGCTCATGTTCCAGGCGTGGCTCGAGCGAGAGTCGACCCACGGCGGCGCGGCCCTGACAGCAAGCCGCGCCACCGGCGGAGTCGTCGAGACGTCGACCCCGGTGGCCGTCACCTCATCCACACATTGATGCCCACCTCTGCCCCTGACCCGACAATCAGTGCTCCGATGATCGGAAAGATTCTCTTCCTGGTGACCGAGGACTGGTACTTCTGTTCCCATCGCCTGCCAGTGGCGAGGGCCGCGCGGGATGCGGGGCTCGAGGTGGTCGTCGCAACGCGGGTCAACGCCCATGGCGATCGCATCGAGGCGGAGGGTTTCCGGCTGATTCCGATCAAGATGGTCCGCAGCGGGCGAAATCCGTGGCGCGAGCTTCGCACCCTGACCGAGCTCATCGCCCTGTATCGCCGCGAGCGCCCAGATATCGTGCATCAGGTGGCGATGAAGCCCGTTCTCTACGGCTCGATCGCCGCTCGACTGGCGAGGGTGCCGGCCACCGTCAACGCGCTTGCGGGGCTGGGTTACGTGTTCGCCTCTCGCGGGGCCTCGCCGTTGCGCCCGGCGATCCGAATCGTGTTGCGAGCCGTTCTCGGGGCGACCCGGGGCCGCGTGGTGGTGCAGAACCCTGACGACGCCCGTGCCCTCGCCGAGCTCGGGCTGCCGCCCGGGCAGGTCACGGTGATTCGCGGCTCCGGCGTGGACCTCGAGCGCTTCCGGCCGACCCCGCCGCCAGCGGGCGAGGTCGTGGTGAGCATGGTCTCGCGAATGCTCTGGGACAAGGG
>JBFHLI010000313.1:0-3554 GCA_041594935.1 Gammaproteobacteria bacterium
CGGAAATCCCTAACAGCATCACCCGCCAGACCACCGCGTTCTTCGAGCCCGCGCTCGACTACATCGTGTGCAAGGTTCCGCGCTGGGACTTGACCAAGTTCCAGGGTGCGGCGATGCACATCGGCAGCGAGATGAAGAGCGTCGGTGAGGTGATGGCAATCGGGCGAACCTTTCCCGAGGTGATCCAGAAGGCGCTGCGGATGCTCGATATCGGCGTGCGCGGGCTCGACGCCACGGCGTTCGACTTCGACGACGTGCGCGCCGAGCTGAGAGATGCCAACACCCACCGGATCTTCGCGATCGCCCGCGCGCTGTATGTCGGCATCCCGATCGACGAGATTCACGCCCTCACCCAGATCGACCGCTGGTTTCTCAGCCAGATCGCGGCCATTGTTCGAATGCACGTGACCCTCGAAGGCATGGCGATGCCGTTGCCCGAGGGGGTGCTAGGACAAGCCAAGGGGCTCGGCTTCTCCGACCACGCGATCGAGCAGCTGGTGGGGGCGGAGCGCGGTGCGGTGCGCGAGGCGCGAAAGGCGAACGGGATTGTCTCCCACACCGCTCAGATCGACACCCTCGCGGCCGAGTTCCCGGCCGACACGAACTATCTCTACACGACCTACCACGCGTCGCACTCGGACGTCACGCCGTCGTGGCGGAAGAAGGTGCTGGTTCTCGGGTCGGGCACGTACCGGATCGGCTCGAGCGTCGAGTTCGACTGGTGCTGCGTGAACGCGGCGCAGGCAGCGGCCGAGCTCGGCTACGAGACGATCATGCTCAACTACAACCCCGAGACGGTCAGCACCGACTACGATACCTGCGACAAGCTGTACTTCGACGAGATCAGCCTCGAGACGGTGCTCGACCTCTACGAGCGCGAGCAGCCCCACGGTGTCATCGTCAGCATGGGCGGACAGATCCCGAACAATCTGGCAATCGGTCTCCACCGCGCGGGGGTCAAGATCCTCGGCACGAGTCCCGAGAACATCGACCGGGCCGAGGACCGCCAGAAGTTCAGCGCCCTCCTCGACGAGCTCGGTATCGATCAGCCGCGCTGGCTGCACGTCACCGACGCCAGCGACGCCCCCGGCATGGTGGAGCGCCTGGGCGGATTCCCGGTGCTGGTGCGTCCGAGCTACGTCCTGAGCGGGGCGGCGATGAGCGTCGCCCACGAGCCCCAGGAGCTCGCACGAATTCTCTCCCGGGCGACCGCGATCTCGCCGGACCACCCGGTGGTGGTGTCGAAGTTCGAGACCCACGCGCGCGAGATCGAGGTCGATGCGGTCGCCGACGACGGCGAGATCGTGCTGTGGGCGATCAGCGAGCACATCGAGGATGCCGGGGTGCACAGCGGCGATGCGACGCTGGTGCTGCCACCGCAGAGCCTGTACATCTCGACCATACGCCGGACACGCCAGATCGCGGCCGCGCTGGCGAGAGCGCTGCATATCACCGGCCCCTTCAACCTTCAGTTTCTGGCCAAGCACAACGCGGTCAAGGTCATCGAGTGCAATCTACGCGCCTCGCGGAGCTTTCCGTTCGTCTCCAAGGTCATCGGTAAGAACTTCGCGGAGGAGGCCACCCGCCGGATGCTCGGGGTCTCGCGCGCGATCACCAACGACAGTCTCGGGCTCGATTTCGTCGGCGTCAAAGTGCCGATGTTCTCGTTCTCGCGCATCGTCGGCGCCGACCCGATGCTCGGGGTGGAGATGACGAGCACCGGCGAGGTGGGGTGCATCGGAGGCGATATCCACGAGGCCCTGCTGCACGGGCTGCTGGCCACCGGCTTTCGATTTCCGCGGGTCGGAATCTTGCTATCGCTCGGCCCGGTGCAGGAGAAGTACAAGTTCGTCGACGATGCGCGCCTGATCGCCGACGAGCTCGGCCTGCCGATGTACGCCACCCGAGGCACGGCCGAGCGTCTGCTGGAGGTCGGTATCGAGTGCACCCCGGTCGAGAAGGACGTCGGCAACGGCTTGAGCGCCCTCGACCTGATCAGCGACGGCCGCGTGGACCTGGTGATCAACATCCCGCGCGAGTATGACGAGCAGGGGCGTCCCGACGGCTACCTCATCCGGCGCCGGGCGGTCGACGCCGGGGTCCCGCTGATCACCGATCTCAAGCTCGCGGGGGCGGTGGTCGAGGCGCTGCGGGCCAAGCGCCCCGAGACCCTCGACATCAACGCCTGGGACGACTACCTCGGCCGCGAGCCGGTGCCGCTTGCCTGATCCGCACGCACCGGCGCTTCCATCAACGCGCGCCTCCCGGGCCAGCCCGTCTCGAGGTGCCATCACCGCGCCTCATTGCCCGAGCGGGGGCGCCGGTTTCATTTGCGGGTGGGCTTGCCGGGATGAGGACCCGGGGGCAGGGTGAGCAGGACCTTCAGGTTGCTGCTAGGCTCGACCAAATCGGTTAGCGTGTAGCCGTCGAGCACTGCCAGAAACGCTTCCAGCGCCTCGCGCAGGGTCCTTCTGAGGACGCAGGACGGCTCGATACGGCAGCGCTTACCGCCCTCCTCGAAGCATTGCACCAGGCGTAGATCGGGCTCCAGCTGGCGAACGACCCTACCCAGGTTGATCTGATGAGCTGGGCGGGCGAGTCGGATGCCGCCGCCCCGTCCGCGCGTGGTCTTGAGGTAACCGAGCTGGCTCAATCGATGCGCCACCTTCACCAGGTGGTTGCGAGACACGTGGTAGCACCCCGCAATCTCGGACACCGTCGAGCGCTCTGGCGCGTTCAGCGCCACGTACATCAGGACCCGGAGAGAATAATCGGTGTACGCGGTCAGGCGCATGCTCTGACCTCCTTCTTCGCGGCGGCGGCAGGCATCCGGTTGGGCACCGGGGCGCCACCATCATCAACCAGATTGACACGCACAGTCGGCAAGAATTAAAGTTATATTATTAATACATATTTAATCTATGGTTGCCGGCCATGATAGAGCACGCTGGGGCGGGGGACTCCCGGGGGCGGCGGATGAGGTCTAGCGGGCAAGACATCGGCCCGCCGGCGAGGCATCCTAAAGGCGCAAGGGCGAACATCCTGCTCTCAAGCGTGTTCGGCCCGTTCGCGCGAGACGACGAGTTCGGGAGCCGTCGAATCAACCCGATGGAGCTCTACCACAATCAAGTGACGCGGGCCCAAGGCGCATTCTCATTGCGGATGTTTCACCGCTCGTTCGGGCTGATGCTCATTCACGCCAATGTGGATGCGCCGTGTAGCCTGCTGGATTTCCCTACCCTGGATCGCTTCATCGCAGAGCTCCGGCGCGCGCCCTACGACATCGTGGGAATCTCGTCGATCATTCCGAATCTCGGAAAGGTCGTCCGAATGTGTGAGCTGGTGCGCGCGCACCGCCCCGAGGCGACAATCGTGGTGGGAGGCCACATCGCCAACCACCCCGACGCCGGTGAGCGGATCGACGCCGATCATATCGTCAAGGGAGACGGGGTCCGCTGGTTTCGCCGGTACCTCGGCCAGCCCGAGGATGTCCCGGTTCGCCACCCCCTCGCCCTGTCCGCGTTCGGCGCCCGGGTGATGGGAGTCAACGTCAC
>JBFHLI010000314.1:0-3505 GCA_041594935.1 Gammaproteobacteria bacterium
GATGAACTCCTCTCCCCCGTAGCGAAAGACGACGTCACTGTCCCGGGTGCAGGTGACGATGCAGTCTGCGAGGGCCTTCAACGTATAGTCCCCCACCACATGCCCGTAGCTGTCGTTGATCGACTTGAATCGGTCTACGTCTAGCATGATCACCGAGAGTGGAGTGCCGTGTCGCCGCGACAGCTCAATCTCCCGGTCGAGCGAACGGTCGAGCATGGTGCGGTTGTTGATCCCGGTCAGCGGGTCCTGCGATGCGACCCGTAGCGCCTCGCGGTAAAGATACGCGTTGCGAAGCGGGTGGACGAGACCGACCAGCATGTACTCCAGCGTGCCGATCTCCTCGTCGGAGAAGCGCTCGGCCCGAGTGAGGGTGAGGGTGCCCAGGTAATCGTCCAGGAGCACGACATCGTAGGTACAGCTGAAGCCTTGCGGCGTGCCCAGCGTGAAGCGGATATCCTGCTCCTCGAACTCGAAGGTGACACTGTCATGGCGCACGACCGATTGCGCGTGGTCGGTGAAGAGAGTGATGAGCTTCTCCACCTCGAGCGTGGTCTGCAGCAGGTTACCGAGCTCCAGCAACCAGTCGCCATCCGGTTGGCGCGGATACTGGGCTGGCTTGGGCATAGAGACCATTCTCTGCAGATGCGTCGGTCGATGGGCACGTCCGGGGCTCGGGACGTTGCTGAGCGAGGAAGCCATGGATGGTCCTTGGATAAGATCCTGGACCATTTCCTAGCAAAAATCACGCCAGCTGATCGTCGAAATCTGATTTCTCGATTATTCAAACAGTTACATTAGCGTAGTCGATCTCCCGGACGCTGGCGTCAATATTTTGGCGCCCAGTTGACCAAATTTTTCCGGGGGTGACGAGCAAGACGTGTCCAATGCTGCTCCCGGATTGGGCGAAACAACGCGGCGTGGACCGGTCGTTGACGGCGCTCTTTCACTGGGCGTCGAGAGCCTGTCCGGTCATGCCGCGGCTGCCCGGTCCCATCAGATGAAGGTAGTGACCGACGATCGCCTCCGGCGGTGGGAGGCTTTGCGGGTCCTCGGCCGGGTAGGCGGCGGCTCGCATCGCCGTGCGAACCCGGCCGGGATTGATGCTGTTGACACGAATTGACGGGCTCGAGCTTAGCTCATCGGCCAGGGTCTGCATCATGCCCTCGACCGCAAACTTGGAGACCGCGTACGCGCCCCAATACGCGCGTCCCCGACGTCCCACCCCGGAGGAGGTGAACACCACCGAGGCGTCGGTCGATCGCCGCAGCACCGGCAGGCAAGCCCGGGTCAGAAAAAAGGCCGCGTTGACGTTGACTTGCATGACCTTGGCCCAGGTGTTCGGGTCGTAGTGCTCCAGTGGAGCGAGCGTGCCGAGCAGCCCGGCGTTGTGTAACAGGCCATCGAGGCGCGAAAACTCATCGCTGATTCGCTCCGCAAGTTCCTCGTGGTGCGCCGGCGCGGCGCCGAGTAAATCCATCGGGTAGATCGTGGGCTCGGGATGCCCCGCCTCGACGACCGCGTCGTAGACCGCTTCGAGCTTCTTGACGGTGCGCCCGAGCAGGATCACCGTGGCCTGATGCCGCGCAAACGCGATCGCGGTGGCGCGTCCGATGCCGTCGCCGGCACCCGTCACCAGAATCACGCGACCGGCGAGCAGATCGTCCGGTGGTTGCGAATCGGCATGGTTCATTGACGTGCCCGCGGCCGAAGCCAGGGAAGGAGGTCCGCGGGCGTCTCGATCGCGCCATCGGCCCCCCAGGTGAGAGGGTCCTCGTCCCGGGGAATGTAGCCGAACAGTGCCACCAGGGTTCTCATCCCCGCTCGCTGGCCCGCCTCGACATCCTTGCGTGCATCACCGACGTACACGCATCGATCGGGGGCGGCGCGGGTGCGCTCACAGGCGTATAGCAGCTGATCGGGATCGGGTTTTCTTCGCTCGAGGGTGTCGCCACTCACCACGCACAGCGCCCGCGCGTCGAGTCCGAGCGCTTGCAGCAAAGGCGTCGTGAGCCAGCCTGGTTTGTTGGTCACGATGCCCCAGCCGAGACCAGTTTCCTCGATCTCATTCAGTGCCACCTGCATGTCGGGGAACAGCTCGGTGTGCGTCGCGATGTTCTCACGGTACAGGTCGAGGAATCGCTGCCGGCGTCGCTCGAAGTCAGGGTCGTCGGAGTCACATCCAAATCCGAGGCGCAACATGGCGGAAGCCCCAAGCGACACGATGGGGCGAAGCAGCTCGAACGCGACGGCGGGGCGCCCTTCCTCTACGAGCAGCAGATTCAGCGCGCCGGCGAGATCGCGGGCGGTATCGAGCAGGGTCCCGTCGAGGTCGAACCAGACGGTGCTGATGTCGGGCAACGGCGCGGTGACTCTCATCGCGATCGCGTGAGCCATGCGAGATAGTTCACCTGGACGTTCGAGCCGAGGCGCGCCTCGCCGGTCAACGGATTGTAGGTCATCCCCTTCAGCTCCTTCAGCTCGAGCCCTGCCTGGCGCGCCCAGCCGGCGAGCTCGGAGGGTCGAATGAAGTTTTGATAATCGTGGGTGCCTTTCGGAATCAGTCCGAGGACGTACTCCGCTCCGAGAACGGCGTACGCCCAGGCCTTGGGGTTGCGATTGATGGTCGAGAAGAACACGTCCCCGCCGACCCGCGTGAGCGAGGCGCAGGCGCGCACCAGAGAGACCGGGTCGGGCACGTGCTCCAGCAGCTCCATGCAGGCAACGGTGTCGTAGCTACCCGACTCCCGCCGCGCGAGTTCCTCGGTCGTGATGTGAACGTAGTCCACTTCAAGACTCGAGTCGGCCTGGTGCCGGCGCGCGACCTCGAGAACGTTCGCGGCGGCATCAATTCCCGTCACGCGCGCACCGCGGTGCGCCATCGCCTCGCTCAAGATGCCCCCTCCGCAACCAACGTCGACCACCCGCCTCGCCCTCAACGGCGCGCGCGCGTCAATGAAGTCCACCCGCACTGGGTTGAGATCGTGCAGCGCTTTGAACTCACCGGTTGGATCCCACCACCGATCGGCGAGCGCCTCGAACTTCGCCAGCTCCCGCGCATCGACGTTGGTACTTTCCGGCACCTTGAGCCCCATGTTTTCCTCAGCCCGAAGCCCGCGCATCGACGGCGGTCACGCGGGATCGCTGCCTGAATGGTTCCGCTGCCGGTGCTCGCGAGGCCGCGACGGTTCAAGCTTCTGCCGCCAACGCTCCGCGGTGACGAGCAAGGCGGATTCATCGAGTGTGGTGAGCGCGCGGTTTCGCAACACTCGGCGCCCGGCAATCCACACGTCTGTGACCTGGTGTCTCGCGCAGGCGTATACGATCTGAGAGACAGGGTTGAAGCTCGGCTGCGTCTCGATTTCATTCAAGTCGATGGCGATCACGTCCGCAGACTTTCCCGCCACCAGAGACCCGGTGGTCTCGCCGAGGCCGAGCGCGGTCGCCCCGTTGAGGGTTGCCATCTCGAGGGCTTGCTGGGCGGGTACGGCGCGGGGACTTGCGGCCA
>JBFHLI010000315.1:0-3498 GCA_041594935.1 Gammaproteobacteria bacterium
GGATCGGAGTGCTGGGTGCCGCCGGTACCGCGGTGATGGTCGGGGCGCTGCTTTTCGGGCTCTCCCACGGCGATCTGTGGGTCGAAGGTCGCGCGCTGACCGACATGCCCTGGGGCCTCGTGTCCCTGGTGGATGTCTACGTCGGGTTGGCCCTGTTCTGCGCGTGGGTCATCTTCCGCGAGCGCGAGCGGTGGAAGGCGCTCGTGTGGGTGGGACTGGCCCTCGTGCTGGGTAACTTGGTCGCCGCCCTCTATGTCGCGATCGTGGCCCGGCGCTGCGGCGCCGATATGGATCAATTCTGGCAGGGTGAGCGATGATGCGGATAGGAGACATCTGATGTACACAACGATCGAGCGGTGGTTGTTGGTGCTGATGCTGTTGACGGCGGGAATCGCTTCGCCGATTCACGCGGAAACCCAGCAGCGCGTCGGAAATGCGTATCGGGTGGGCAGCAATGAGTTGCTCTACACCGAGACGCACTCCGAGGTTCATGTCGACGGGCAGGTGCGCCAGGATACCGTCACGTATCGAGACGCCAGCGGTGCGATTCTGGCATTGAAGACGGTCGATTTTGCCCGCGATCTGTTCATGCCGGACTTCGAGCTGATCAACGAGCGTACCGGGCACCTCGAGGCGGTCGCCGTGGAGGGTGCGTCGGTTCGAGTCAGCTTCCGTCGGAGTCGGGCGGATTCGGTGAGCATCGCCACCCCTGAGGCCCCGGTCAACGGGGTCGTCGATGCCGGGTTCGACCGCTTCATCGAGCGGCACTGGGACGAGCTCTTCGGGGGGAAAGTCTTCAAGCAGCCCTTTCTGGTGCCGAGCCGACTGGCGTTCTACGACTTCCGGATCCGGCGCGATGCCCAACGTGAGAACGATACGGGGGTGGCGTTCGTGATGGAGGTGGACTCGGCCCTGCTGCGATTGTTCGTGTCGCCGATCGTGGTTCGTTACCACCCGGTCACCCGGGCCTTGATGAGCTACGAGGGCATCTCCAACATGCGCGACGAGGCCGGGGAGAACTACAACGTGTTGATCCGGTTTCCGGCCGCGCTCCAGTCGGCGGCTCTTTCCGGCGGTAGCTGAGTTTGCCGCGGTAGCCGTCCCTTCGTCCCCCGTGCGCGCCCTTCACTGGTTTCGTTCCGATCTCCGGCTAGCCGACAACACCTCGTTGCGGGCTGCTTGCGATGGGGCCGAGCAGGTGCTGGCGCTGTTCGTGTTTGATCGAAATCTCCTCGGCAAGTCGCGCCCGGCCGCCCCGAGACTGCGGTTCATGCTGCGGTGCCTAACCCAGCTCTCACAGCGGCTGGAGGCTCACGGGTCGGCGCTGGTCGTGCGCGAGGGTGACCCCGCGCAGATCGTTCCGCGGCTGGTCGAAGAGATCGGGGTGTCCCGGGTGAGCTGGAACCGGGATTACAGCCCCTATGCCAAGCGCCGCGACGCATCGGTGCAGCGGCGGCTCGAGAAGGCCGGGGTGCGGGTCGACACGTTTCGCGACCGGGTCGTCTTCGAGGGTCACGAGATCGAGACCCAGGGCGGGACCCCTTACACCGTCTTCACGCCGTACAAGCGAGCCTGGTACGGGAAGTTCGAGTGCCCGGCGGCGCCTCGTCCGCCCCGGGATTGGCTGAAGCCGGGCGTGCCCGGTCTCGAATCGGGAACGGTGCCGAGCGAGAGCGACCTCGGTATCGACCGCGACCGCACCGAGCTTCCCCCGGCGGGCGAGAGCGCGGCGGGCGAGCGTCTGCAGGATTTTCTCGAGCACGATGCCGCCGGCTATGCGGAACGGCGCGACCTGCCCGCGGTGGACGGCACCTCGCGGCTCTCGCCGTATTTGCGTTTCGGGACGATTTCCATCCGCAGCTGTCTGCGAATGGCGCTAGAAGCGAGCGGCGCCGATCCGGGCGCCGGCGAGGGAATCGCCAAGTGGCGCGACGAGCTGGTGTGGCGCGAGTTCTATCACGCGATTCTGGACCGGTTTCCGGCCGTGAGCCGCGGCCCCTTTCGGCCGGAATATGCTCGGGTCGAGTGGGAGAACGATGAGAAGCTGTTCGCCGCCTGGTGCGACGGACGTACCGGTTATCCGTTCGTGGATGCGGCCATGCGCCAGCTCAATGCCACCGGCTGGATGCACAATCGGGCGCGGATGGTGGTGGCCAGCTTTCTCACCAAGGACCTGCTGGTGGACTGGCGCTGGGGCGAGCGCTACTTCATGCAGCGCCTCGTCGACGGGGATCCGGCCAGCAACAACGGGGGATGGCAGTGGGCCGCATCCACCGGAACCGACGCGCAGCCCTACTTTCGTATCTTCAATCCCGTGCGCCAGGGCGAGCGCTTCGACCCCGACGGGCATTACGTGCGCCGGTGGGTTCCCGAGCTAGCCGAGATCCCGCCCAAGTTCGTGCACCAGCCCTGGATGATGGCCGGAGGTACGCAGGAGTACCCGCCACCGCTGGTCGATCACGCGGAGCGTCGGACGGAGGCGCTGCGGCGGTACAAGACGGCTCGCAACAGCGCGTCCTAGCCGCTCTTCGCGGTGATGGCGCTCGACGCTCGCCCGCCTACCGGCGCCCGTCGTACCAGGGATAGCAGAGGCGAGGGTCGCGGAAAAATCGGCGTGGATGTCGGACCATACGTGCGAAGACGCCCCATAGCTCGCGCGGGCGGTAGAGCACACCCTTGCGGCCCGAGGTGAGCAGCGGATGGCGCCGCAGTATCGCGAAGGCGTGGCCGCGGGGGCGGGCCCAGCGCTTCACCCGCATGCTGAACTCGATCTCCTCACCGACGTAGTAATCGAGGTTAAAGCCGCCGACGGCGTGAAACACGTCGGCGCGGCAGAACACGAACGAGCCCGCCGCCCATCTCAAACGCCTCGAGATCGCATTCCACACCCGAAGGACAATCGAGATCGAGGCCGGCACGTCGCGCATCCGCACGGTCGAGCCGCCGGTCACCACTCGTCCTTGGGCCACGCACTGGAACAGATCCGAGATGAGCGCGACATCCGGGTGGGAGTCTGCGTCGACGAACAGTAACCACTCGCCTATCGCGGCGGCCGCCCCGGTATTGCGCGCCCGGGCGATCTGGCGTAGCGGCTCGAACACCACCCGCGCCCCGGCGCCGGCGGCAAGCGCGGCGGTGCGGTCGTTGGAAGCGTTGTCGCTGACGATCACCTCGAACTCGTCGTCACCGAGTCCGGCGCCGCGAAGCGCATCCGTTATCCGCCGTACCGTCTCCGCGATGAGCTTTTCTTCGTTGTAGGCTGGAATCACGACCGACCAGCGCAGAGCCATGCCGCGTCTCCGCTCAGCCGGGGAGCTTTCGCCGTCCATTCAACGCACGATATCCACGGTCGGCGCGCCGGGTAGCCCCCGCCGGCCGGGCGAGTGGGTCATCCAAAGGTAAAGTTCGCGCGACCTTCGCCTTGCGCTTGCACCCATCCGTTGCGACGTCGCGACCGCATTCACTCCGCCACCCGGGCGGAGAGAATCACCACTTGGA
>JBFHLI010000316.1:0-3415 GCA_041594935.1 Gammaproteobacteria bacterium
AAGTCCGGGCACGCGTAGCCGAGCCAGCGACCGGGTAGACTTGCCGCGGAAACAAATTGCACCGCGCCCGGACCGCCCAAATCGGTTCGTTTTCTCATCGCTCTCAGAAGCTTAGTCACGAGCGGCGAGGCGCCTTGGTGACATATCCGGGCTAGCCACCGGTCCGACCACGGCGGCCCTCGCCGGATGTTCGAAGCGCAAGCTCGGATGTTCCGGCCTCCGCGCGTCCCCCAGTCGTGGGTGGATTCAACGAGCGGGTCTCGCCTCCTGCATTTGCCTCCGGCCCCTCCCCGATTCCGGAGAGGAACTCCACGACCGTCTGCTGCGTATCACCGATGTCCTCGTGCAGAATTCCATGTCGATCGGAGCGAATCATCTTGAGGGTCTTGTCCGCGGCTCCCAGCTTATCGTGAATCAGCTTGGCGCTGTGTGGCACCACCACCGGATCATCACTGCCCTGCAGCAGCAGCACCGGGCATTCGACATCGCCGAGCTTCGGTCGCATGGCATCGACCATGCGGCGCAGCTCGTAGAGTCCGCGGATCGGCATGTGCCGATAGTTGATGCCCGGGTGCTCGGTCTTGGTGGGTCGAAACGGCATTACCCCTTCGTAAGAAGACACCCACCGGACGAGTCGATTGGCTCGGTGCATCAGCGGCACAAAAATCATGTTCTTGTTCTGAAACTTGACCGGCACCGCCACCGCTGCCACCCCGAGAAGACCGTCGGGCCGATCGGCGGCATGGCACAGGGCGAGGGCGCCGCCGGTCGAGAAACCCACTAAGAAGATGCGCGGAACCAGTCCCGCCATGATCTCATAGCCACGCTTCACCGACGCCAACCAATCTTCCCAGCTGCGCTCCCGCAGATCCCAGGGAGAAGTCCCGTGGCCCTTCAGGCGCACTCCGACGACGGTGTACCCAAGGCGCTGCAGGCGCTCACCGAAGCCTCGCAGCTCAGCCGGCGAGGCGAGGAAGCCGTGCACCAGCACTACTCCCATCCCATTGCTCATCGCAGGTCGTAGCAGGAACGGCGCCGGGTCCGCGGTGGCGGTTTGTTCCTCGTTAATGGTCGCATATCGAGGCTTGGCGAACCGGAATCGGTCCCATCCGTAGCTCAGCTGCTCGTCGTCAAACCGGAACTCCGCGAGCTGCGAAGGTGTCAACCGCGACCCCTCCTCGATCGCGCTCGAAACCCGCCGGCGCACCTCGTGGAGCGGTGCCACCTCGTTCGCGTACACCACCACCAGGTTCTCGAGGCGAATCTCATCGAAGGCGTGCTCCTCGCGCAGCTTGGGTAGAAATCGGTAACTCTGATCCACCCGCTCGACCAGCTCCATTGAGCGAGTCGATCGAAGAAACTGCTCGAGACCTTCGCAATGCAATCCAAGCAGCCCGGCGTAGGCCTCGGGATTGCGCAAGCTCCGATGCAGGTGCACCCCAGGGGCCCGTTGCACGTTCTTCACCGCGAGATAGAGCGTTCGGTGAAAAACCTCCTGCGAGACCTCGGTGTGACCCCGATCGACCATTTCCAGGATGATGCGTGATCCTAAGTGACTCAGATTGACGGTGACATCGGAGTAGATCCGTTCCATGTATTCGTCGCGCACCCGCAGCACGCGGCGCTGCATTTGCCAACGCCACAGTCGCGTATCCCACTTCGCCGATGCGGGGCGTAGGTCGAAAATCTCGTCGAGGTAGCCAACCTTGGGCAGCAGGCGCTTGAGCAAACGCTTGTCGAACCAACCCCAGTACTCGCTGGGACGAACCGTGTCCCCGAGGCGAACGTCCATGTCAGTATGCTTGAGAAGGATGTTGCCCTCGATCATCAGCTCTTCGGACGCACGGCGACTCAGACCTCGACTCAACAGCTCGGCACCCCGGCGCAGCAGGTTGTCGCTCACCCGTATGGGATAGAAGGTGATATTCGCCGGAACGATCGCGGTCGGTCGTCGCGCCGCGGCCAGGAGTGCGTCGACGTCGTGCAATCGCAGACGCTCCGCCCAGTCGCGCAAACGCCGGGTGTGCCCGGCCTGATGGTAAGTGAGCACCGACTGCTTGAACACATCCAGTGCGAGGGCGAGTACCGCCGCCCCGGTGTGGTGCTTGCGCCTTTCCTGTGACTTGCGGGAGTAGACACCGTACGCGCCGTGCAAGTCCACCACTCTTCGATCTTTGACCATGCCCCCCTCGGGAAAGACGATGACCTTCCTTCCCCGGAGGATCTCCGCCGCCAGGAACGGCAGGAGGTCCGGCATGGAGTTCGGGACTGCTCCCGCGTTGAGCAAGAAATTAGTGAACGAGTCGTCCTTTATGAAGAACTCGCTCGAGGCGACCGAGCGGCACATCGCGCCGGTCTCGGTGTAGATGAGGTACTGAGGAATGAAGGTTTCGAATCGAGCAAAGTGGTTGAACAGGAATATCTCACCGTCTCGGATCTGACCTTCGCTATGATGCAGCTTTACATTGACCTTCAGGATCTTCTTCAGGACCTTGAAGACTCGGACCGACCAGTCGTAGGTCGACTGCCGGACGTCCAGATCATGGTCCAGGTCGAGGACGAGCTCCCGGTCGTTCGCCACGGGGATTGTCAAGGCACGTTCGCTCCCTCGCCAAGCCGGCGCGACGGCGCGGCAAGAACGCTGAAGGGCTCAGTCGCATCTTGCGCCCAGCTCGACGAGGCGGTCACGGGTATTCCGCGAATGAGGTGTTGGCGCGGCGAATCACCATCAAATAATAGGCAATGCTGAGCATGCCGAGCCAGATCAGAGCGAGAAGACCGATGATCCCATCGTAGCTTCCGATCAGGAAGCTCCAGGGGGAATCGGGGTTGACGATGCTCAGCTCCCGCGTCGACTTGATGACGATCACCCATCCCGCGTGCACCCCGATACACCCCGCAATCGTCCCCGATGCACATCGAAACAGCGCGAGGAAGACGCCGGCTGCGACGAGCGCGAGCAACGAGCTCACGAACCCGACCGACGAGAACCGCCCGAACGAACCCGCCAGAACCTCGAACCCGCTGGTCCAGGTGATGGACTGGGGGGGAATTGCAACATCCGCTCGAATGAAGTGCACCAGACCGTAAAGCAAGGCGGTCCCTACAACCGCGAACCACACGGTACTCGTTTCTCGAATCAAGCCGTACAGCGCCCCCCGGAACCACGTTTCCTCGATGAAACCGATCAAGAGCCCCGCGAGACTTGCCTCGACCACGAGAAGTGCGAGTTCGGCCGGGCTCCATGCGAGGGCGGGGTCGAGCACCCGCACCTCGAGGAGTAGCAGCGCGAGCGTCAGTGAGGCGAGAATGACAATTCCAATCACGAGCCCCTGCCCGAGCGCTCGGACGAACTCGCCGGGGGAGGAACCGTAACCCCAGTGGGCCCGCCGGTTCAGCCCCACGGCCGCCATCA
>JBFHLI010000317.1:0-3386 GCA_041594935.1 Gammaproteobacteria bacterium
CGCGAAAATTCTGGTCACTTATCACCTGCGAGCCCGACGGTCCCATCGTCTCCTTCATCTCGCCGCGCACGCATGTGAGATTCTGGTCCTCGTCGCGCACGTCGACTCCACCGACCAACGCCACCCGTTCGCCGGGGGCCAGGCGAAGATCCTCGCGAGACACGGGCGCCTCGACCTTGTCAAGGCTCGCCGGGACCGGCACCATCACGCACGCTGGTATCGTCGCCACCGCGAGCGCGGGCAGCGCCAGGATTCGAAGCCGCGCCACGAATCTCATCGATGTGCTCTGGGCCAGAACGACATGAGGATGACGAACCCAGGCTTGTAAGCACCTTTGGAAGCTCCCCTTGTACTCTTTGCATTGGCATTGCGCCGGGGGATTCGTTGAGCACTTAGCGTACGATCCGGATCACGGTTTCCGTTGCCCGGCGATGACCTGTCCGGAAGCTTCGTCCTCGATCCAGAAGAAGACCCGGTATCCGGGCCCGGTCGTTCTGTCGGCGCGAAGCCGGTAGGCGTGACCGGCTTCGAGAGCGACGGTGTGACGCCGCTCGTAGCCCGCAAACCCCGAGGGTTCGATCAGCACGCTGACCCCGAATACGTGACTCCACTCGATGAGATATTCACCGGGGAGCAACTGAACTGCGGCAAAGTCTCCGCGCCACAGGTGAAGATCCGGATAGCCCGGGCGCAGGTCATCGATGCGCACGCGGTCGGCGTCGCCGAGATGGACGACCGACAGCTCCGCCGGGGACCTCGGCGTTCCCAGATAACCCTGATAGACGGCGGTGGGTGGCGTCGCACAGGACGCGGCGGTGCCGAGCAGGGCCAAAACTGCCAGGCAACGGTAGCCGGCCATGCGCCGACGGAAAACATGAAGCCAGCCGTTCATCGCAAAACGTTATCATCGACTTTGACCCGCGACGAGGGCCGTGCGTCGTCTTCTTGCAGTGACCCTCCGCGCCGAGCTCAGCTCTCGATGGGGGTGCCCATCTGCGCGGCCATCGCCCGCTCGTAGGCCAGGACCGCAATCGCGGTGTCCTGCACGCCAATGCCCGTGAGGTCGCAGATCGTGACCTGATCGGGGTCGCGGCGGCCCGGCGCGCGACCGGAGGTGATATCGCCCAGCTCGACGATGTCGCCGTCGTCTTTGACCGAGTCGGTCGGAGGGACATGCTGGAGCTCGCCGTGGGTGAGGCATTGCGACCGGCTGTCGCAGACCACCAGGTCCGCCGCGGTCAGCACCGCAGCATCGAGCTCCTGCTTGCCGGGCAGATCGGAGCCCATCGCGGTGATGTGCAAGCCGGGATGCAGCCACTTGGATTCGAGCAACGGCTGCTTGGAGGCGGTGGTCGTGATGACCAGCTGACTCTCCCGAACGAGCTGCTCGAGCGAGGACGCCACCTCGACCTCGAGTCCGAGCCGCTGTCGTATCTCAACGACATAGGTAGCGATCCGCTCGGGGGAGCGCCCGCTCACGAGCAGCCGCTCGAAGTCCCGCACCAATCGCAGGCTCTCGATCTGATAGCGGGCCTGCGCCCCCGCTCCCACTACTCCCACCGTGCGCACGTCGTCGACCGCCAGGTGACGAGCCGCCACCGCACCCGCGAGCCCGGTGCGAAGGTCCGTGAGATAGCCGTTGTCGAGCAGCACCGCCTCGCAGAACCCGGTCCGAGCACTCATCAGGACGACCATCGCGCCCGAGCTCGGCAGGCCGAGCGCCGCGTTTCCGAGGAATCCCGAGGCGATCTTCACCGCAAACCGATCGAGGCCGCGCACATAGGCGCTCTTGATGTCCACATCGCTGCTCGGGCCGATCTCGATGTGCATGATCGGCGGCATCTCGACCCGGCCCTCCGCCAGCCAGCTGAACGCCTTCTCCACCTGCGCAAGCGAATCCGCGTCCATCGGCACGCACTGACGAAGCTCCCGCTCATTGAGCACCACCACTGACATCGCATCACTCCCGAGTTATCGCTCCCCCAGCCTAGCCCTCGGCAAGCGTCGAAACCATAGGTTCAACCACTGAGGTCCCGGTGGAGAACAACAGAATCCAAAAGCGATCAACCACGGGGGACCCGGGGAAATCGTTTCCAACCTTCATTTAAATGTCGCCTTCCGATTGTGCTGTGGCCGATTCTTCATTCCCCGTGCTCCCCGTGGTCAAGAGCTCTATCGTTCGCGAACTGTGTTTGAGTCAAACCCCACGACGGTGCAAGGGTCAGGTCGTTTGCATCAGATCGCTGAACGTGTCGATGTCCACGTTTCTCCCGCTGATCACGATCGCGATGTGGCTTCCCAGCGGGTGGACCAGCCCGTGGAGTAAGGCGGAGACGCCGACCGCGCCGCCGCCCTCCGCGACGATCCCCTCCTCGCGGTACAGATAACGCATCCCGTCTGCAATCTGCGACTCCGATACCAGCACCGTCCCGTCCACCAGACGCCTCACGAGATCGAACGTGTGCCGGTTGTCGAGGCCGATTCCGCCGCCGAGGCTGTCGGCGAGGCTCGCTTCCTCTTCGACCAGCACCGGCTCGCCGGCCTCGAGGCTCCGCACCATCGCCGGCCCCCTCTCCATGGAGATCCCGATAACCCGTGCGCACGGGTCAGCCGCCTTGATCGCAATCGCAATCCCCGAAATCAACCCCCCGCCGGAGAGGCCGACCAGCACCGTGTCGACCCGCGGCAAATCCTCGAGCAGCTCGAGCCCGATCGTGCCCTGCCCCGCGATCACGTGGGGGTCGTCGAACGGGTGCACCAGGCTCATCCCCTCCTCCGCCACGAGGCGCCGTGCCTCCACCTCGGCCTCGTCCTGGGATCGGCCGACGATACAGACCTCCGCCCCGAGCGCGGCGATCGCCTCGCGCTTGTTCCGCGGCACGAGCCCGGACATGCACACCACCGCCTTCGCGCCGACTTGTTGCGCCGCGCGCGCCACCGCCCGTCCGTGATTGCCGGTCGAGACGGTAACCACCCCCCTCGCCTGTTCAGCCTTATCCAGTTGCAAGATGCAGTTGGTGGCGCCCCGAATCTTGAACGCGCCGATGTCGTGCACCGTCTCGAGCTTGAGATAAACTCGCGCACCGGTGCGCTTCGACAGGGATGGGGACGCCATCAGGGGCGTGCGGGAAACCCAGGGCCGGATCGTTTTCCGCGCCCGGTAAATATCGCGCAAGCTTATCGTGCTCGAACCACGCTCGGCCTCGCCCGCGATCATCGTTTCTTCCCGAATCGCGCCACGATCTCAGCCGTGCCGGGGGCGAGGAAACCCCGTACCGCCGCGTCCGTCTCCAGGGCCATCGCCGCCTCCGCGTCGAGGTAGCAGGCGCGGTTCATGACGCGCTTGAATGAGGCCACCGCGCCCGGCGGCAGGGCTGCGATCCGCC
>JBFHLI010000318.1:0-3363 GCA_041594935.1 Gammaproteobacteria bacterium
GCTCCAACCTGGTCGCTGGATTCTGGAAACAAGCGGAGTTAGCGCTATGACTGTTCGCCATTTATGCAAGTCTCAATAGAAGGTAATTTTCGCAGGAAAAGATTCGCAAAGGGGGCGACTATGGACAGCATGACTCGACTGAAGAGTTGGGGTATCGGGCTGGCGGGGGTGGTGTTGAGCGTCGGCATCTTATGCAGTGGCGCCCTGGCTGACGAGGAGGGTAAGTCGGAACATCTCGAGGCTGCAGGCGACTGGCTCGGGATGGTGCCGATTGCACCCACCGAAGACTGGAAGATCGGTCTGGGGGGGCGGATGTACGACAACTGGGCAAGCGCCCTCGGGAAGGCACTGCCCAAGGAAACCCACCCGGGATACCCGAGCGCCGGCAAGAAGAAAGGTAGCTCGACCTGGCGTTGCAAGGAGTGCCACGGCTGGGACTACAAGGGTAAGGACGGGGCTTACGGAAGCGGATCACACTATTCAGGGATCCCTGGCCTACGCGGGATGATCGGGGCCGATCCGAAGCTAATTCACGCGGCAATGATGAACGATACTCATCGATTCACCCACGAGATGATTCCGCTGGAGAACATGCGCTTCATCGCCCTGTTCGTAACTCGCGGCCAGCACGACGTGGACCTCTACATCGACGGCGCGACCAAGCGCGCCCGTGGTGATGTCGCGGAGGGCGAGCGCTACTACCAGAACATCTGTGCGGCATGTCACGGGTTCGACGGCAAGGCAATCAACTTCCACGACGCCGATGACCCGGAGTACATCGGCACGGTGGCGGCCGCCAATCCGTGGGAAACCCTGCACAAGATCCGCAACGGGCAGCCCGGGATGCCGATGCCGGCGCTCCGCGTGCTGCCGACGCAGACGCTGGTCGACATTCTCGCCTACACCCAGACCCTGCCCACGAAGTAGTAGGGCAGCGCGGCGGGATTAGGCCGAAGTGCCGGCCCGAGGATCGCGCGAGCGTGCCACGTACCCCGCGGGGGAGGTGGTTAATGCCACCTCCCCGAAGGCGGGTTCAGGCCTGTCTACTTCAGGACGCCGGAAGCCTTGGCCGTGTGGGTAGCAATCGCATCCATCAGCGGTGGAGATAGGCAATCATAAGGCTCGAGTCCGAGCTCGCGTAGCCGTGAGCGCACCGCATCCATCCGGCCGGGGTCCGCGCCCGCCTCGATGATGGAGGAGACGAACGCGGCGAACTCCGGCGGAGCCCAGCCCCTGTCCTTCGAGAGCTCGGTGTGGATGAAGTCGAGCCCAAAGAACGGGTGCTTCTCGTTCTCGATGCGCCCGTACATGTGCGTCCCGCAGCCGGTGCAGGCATGGCGCTGGATCGCTGCCTTGGGGTCCACCACCTTGAGCTTGCTCTCGTTCGCGCTGACCCGCAGCTTATCGCGGGGCACGACCGCCACCTGCGAGAACAATGCACCCGCCGGCTTCCAGCACTTGGTGCAACCGCACACATGATTGTGGGCGCACTGTCCGTCGATGGCGACGTGGACCGGATCCTTGTCACACGTGCAGGCTAGGGTGCCCCCGGCAAAGCTCGCGGCCGCCGGTTTGATGCCGCCATCCACGGCAGGATGAATCAATAAATTTCCAGTCATGGCAAGCCCTCCCGTCTCGAGGTTCTGGGACGCGGCGACCCCGATTGCCGCCTCGAGTCGGTCGACGCGGGCACGCCACCCTCGAGAGAGATCCACGCAATGCATCGGCCCCGCATAGCGCGAATCAGTCTACTCCTGCCGGAGTCGACGGGACAGGGGCCCTTCCGCCCGAGCCGCGGTGACGCGATGCACTCGCCCGCACCATTCCGCGCACACGCTTCCCATCGCCGCAACAGGGCGGTTGATTCGTCGACCAGACGGTGTACGCTCTCGGCAATGCAGAGTCGCCAGATTGCAGGGGAAAACACGTGATTGTGAGCACCACTACGATCATCGAAGGCAAGCCGGTGCGGGCGTATCTCGGAATCGTCACCGGTGAGGCGATCATGGGGGCGAACATCGTGCGCGACCTGTTCGCGAGCGTCACCGACATCATCGGCGGTCGTTCCGGCGCCTACGAGAGCAAGCTGAGAGACGGGCGCTCGATCGCGATCCAGGAAATGACGGACGAGGCAACGCGGCTCGGAGCCGACGCGGTAATCGGCGTCGACCTCGACTACGAGGTCGTCCGGGAAGGCATGCTCATGATCTCGGCGTCGGGCACCGCGGTCAAGTTCTAGCCTGGGCCAGCGCTCGCCCTACGACGGTTTCCGGGCGAGAAAGGAGTATCCGTAGACGTCAAAGCGCCGCGCCTTGTCTTCACCCCGGGCTTGCCCGAAGGTGTCGTAAGCCGGGCCAATCTCTACGTCTACGAAGCCCGTTTCCTCCATCATCGCACGCCAGCCTTCACACGGAACGCCACCGGCGATTCAAGCCGTCCACAGGTCGATGTCATGCACCGCCGATTCGGGCACCGGCTTGCCGTTGGCGATGTCACCGAACTGCAGCCGCCCGCCGGGGCGCAGGACCCGCCAGATCTCGGCGAATACCCTCGCCTTGTCGGCGCACAAGTTAATGACGCCGTTGCTGATGACGACATCCGCCCAGGCGTCTGCGATCGGAAGATCCTCGAGCAACCCCTCGCGGAACTCGACGTTCTCGAGTCCCATCGCAGCCGCGGTGCGACGCGACTTCTCGAGCATCTCCTCGAGCATGTCGACGCCGACGATGCGCCCCCGGGGCCCGACCTGCTCGGCCGCGACGAAGCAGTCGAAACCGGCGCCGGAGCCGGCGTCGACCACTTTCTCGCCCTTCTCGAGCGCACGCAGTGAGAAGGGGTTCGCGACCCCCGCAAACGACTCGACCGCTGCGTCCGGCAGGGCATGGACCACCGCCGGATCGTAGCCGAGGCGTCTCGCGAGCGGCCGGCCGGTATGAAAGTGATACTCCCCGTCCGGCTCGCTGGCGACCTCCCGGTACTTGCTCTTGACTTCTTCTCGGAGAGAGACCGGGTCTACCGGTAATCCATCGTTCATCTGACCTACCCTCTCGACTTACACCCGCGGGTACGCGGAGTATGGCGACTATACACCCGCAGAGCACGAGCGCGGTCCGGGCTGCCCCTCGACAACGGTAGCGAAGGCGAACGAGATGCAGCGAGCCACGCAATCGGCATCACCGCCCGCGCTCACCCCGGGTGGAGGTGACACTCCCAGACGTTGAGAAAGACCCGGTCCTTGCCGCTTGCCCCGGGACCCCACAGCGCCCGGGCGGGAAAGGCGACCGTGTAGAGATGGGTGGGAGACTCGCCCCGCCCGTGGGCGTTCGCATCGGGAAGGACCTGTGCACCATGGTGCCGGTGGAC
>JBFHLI010000319.1:0-3268 GCA_041594935.1 Gammaproteobacteria bacterium
GAGAGCGACATTTCGATCAGACCTCAGAACCGGAAGTGGCGAAGCGTCAATAGCCCTCGGAGTGCAGATCACTCACCCTGACCGAACAGTGACCGCAACCCTTGAGTTAACGGTATAGTCGGTTGGCCGGGTCCTTCAACGCCCGGATTTTGATTTTGCGAGATGGTTGGCAGACTTACCCTGGGCACGGGTGCTCCATCGCGCCGCGCCCGGCGAACTTGAGCGGGGATCAACCGGTGAGAGGTGGGGTGACGGTCAAGGCGAGGTCGCCGGGTCGGTCAGTCTCTCGCGCGCCTCGCACGTCGAGTGCGGCGGCTCGCCGGACCTACGAGTCCCGCTCGAGGGCGGCGTAAAGGTGGGCGCATTCTTGTTCCTGCTCGCGCTCGGGCTCGCGGTGGTGGTCATCGTGGCCACCGCACCGCTGAGAACGCGTGCCCGGCGGGCCCGATTGCGGGCCCGGGCATTTCCCGAGCCGTGGCGGGCCTCGCTCCGGCGCGACGTCTGCCTGTACCGCCGAGCGCCGGAAGCCCTGCGCACCCAGCTCCACGGCCACATTCACGTGTTTCTGGCCGAGAAGACTTTCTACGGATGCGGGGGGCAAACCGTGACGCAGACCATGCGGCTGATCATCGCGGCCCAGGCCTGTCTGCTGCTGCTAAATCGAGCCACCGATTATTTCCCCGGGCTCCAAGCCATTCTTGTCTATCCATCGGCATTCATCGCCCCCCACGAGTCGCGCGACGGCGCCGGCGTGCACACGTTGCACGAGGAGATACTGAGCGGAGAGTCGTGGCACCTCGGCAAGGTGGTGCTCGCATGGGATGAAGTTTTCGAGAACGCAAAGGAGGGCTCGGACCGCAATGTCGTCTTGCACGAGTTCGCGCATCAGCTCGATGAGGAGGACGGGGGCGCCGATGGTGCACCGGTGCTCGAGTCGGCATCGGACTACGAGGCGTGGTCGCGCATCTTCAACGAAGAATTTCGGGCGCTGCGAGACCGGGAGGACGCGGTGCGGCCGGAGGTGATCGATCCGTATGCGGGCGAAAACCCGGCCGAGTTCTTCGCGGTGGCGACCGAAACCTTCTTCACCGAGCCGGCAGGACTACGGGCGCAGCACCCGAAGCTCTACGAGGCGCTCGAGCGGTATTACCGGGTCGACCCGAGCCGCTGGTGATGGGGCTCTCACGCCGGTTCGCGCGTCGGATTTCGTCTCACTCCGCCAACAGCACGATCGCCGCGAGCGGCGGCAGCGTCACCGACACCGAGTAGGGGCGATCCATCCAAGGCCTGGCCTCCGCCTGGACCGCACCGAGGTTGCCGAGATTGCTGCCGCCGTAGAGCCCCGCGTCGGAGCTCAGACACTCCCGGTAGCGGCCGGCACGGGGGACCCCGAGGCGATAGGCATGCCGCGGTACCGGGGTGAAGTTGAGGGCGACGACGACCACCTGTTCGCCATCGGTGCGTAGGTAGCTGATGACCGACTGCGGCGCGTCGTGGCAATCGACCCATTCAAAACCCCGGTGCACGTCGAAGTCGTAGCGGTGCAAGGCGGGGAGCTCCCGGTAGAGCCGATTAAGATCGGCAATCAGCTGGCGTACCCCTGCGTGCCGCGGATCCTCGAGTAGTTCCCAGTCGAGGGCGGAGTCGAAGTCCCACTCCCCGCGCTGCGCGAACTCCCCACCCATGAACAACAGCTTCTTTCCGGGATACGTGAACAGGTAGGCATAGAGGAGGCGCAAGTTTGCGAATCGCTGCCACTCATCGCCGGGCATCTTTCCGAGCAACGCGCCCTTGCCGTGCACGACCTCGTCGTGCGAGAGCGGGAGCAGGAAGTTCTCGGTGCCGGCATAGAGCATGCCGAACGTCAGCCGGTCGTGATGGTATTGGCGATAGACCGGGTCCTTGGAAAGGTATTCGAGCGTGTCGTGCATCCAGCCCATGTTCCACTTCATCGAGAAGCCGAGCCCGCCGAGCCAGGTCGGGCGCGTGACCTGCGCCCAGGCGGTGGACTCCTCCGCCACGATGAGGGTGCCGGGATGCTGCTGGTGGGTGACCCGGTTCATCTCCTGCAGAAACTCTATCGCCTCCAGATTCTCGTTTCCGCCGTAGACGTTGGGCAACCAGTCTCCGGGCTCGCGGGAGTAGTCCAGGTACAGCATCGACGCCACCGCGTCGACTCTCAGGCCGTCGATGTGGAACTCCTCGAGCCAGTACATCGCGCTCGAGAGCAGAAAGTTCTTAACCTCCTTGCGCCCGTAGTTGAATATCAGGGTGCCCCAGTCGCGATGCTCGCCGAGACGCGTGTCCTCGTGCTCGTACAGCGCAGTGCCGTCGAAACGGGCGAGGCCGTGGGCGTCCTTCGGAAAGTGGCCGGGCACCCAGTCGAGCAGCACCCCGATGCCCCGTTGATGGCACCGGTCGACGAGGTGCTTGAAGTCGTCGGGGGCGCCGAATCGGCTGGTCGGCGCATAGAACCCGAGCGACTGATAGCCCCAGGAGCGATCCAGGGGGTGCTCGGTAACCGGCAGGAGCTCGATATGGGTGAACCCGATCTCTTCCACGTATGGGACGAGGTGATCGGCGATCGCTCGATAGCTCATGAAACCAGCGTTCTCGTCGCGCCGCCAGCTTCCGAGATGGACCTCGTAGACCGACATCGGGGTGTGGAGCCACTCGCGGTGTCGGCGGGCGTCCATCCACGCGTCATCGCGCCAGCGATAGTGCGAGATCGCTTCCACCACCGGAGCGGTGGCGGGACGGAGCTCGAAGCGCCGCCCGTACGGGTCTACCTTGACGCTGACCGCGCCCGAATCGCGGTTGCGGATCTCGAACTTGTAGAGGGTCCCGGGACTCAGGTCGGGAATGAACAGCTCCCAGATCCCGCCCCCGCCGCGCACTCGCATCGGGTGCTGGCGACCGTCCCAGGCATTGAAATCCCCGACGATGCTGACCCGCTCCGCGTTCGGGGCCCAGGTCGCGAACAGCACGCCGTCGATGTCGTCCACCGTCCGGGGGTGGGCCCCGAGGAAGCGGTACGCGTGCCAGTGCCGGCCCTCGGCAAACAAATGAAGGTCGAAGTCCCCGAGCTGCGGCGGGAATGCGTAGGGGTCGTGCGCGGCGCGCATGTGTCCCGCGCGGTCGCGCCACTGAAGCCGGTAGCGATCGGGTACTCGGCCGCGCTCCCCGCGCCACTCGAACAGGTCGGTATCGGGCCGGCGCGCCAGCCGTACCCCGGACCCCGGAATCTCGACCTCGGACGCGCCGGGAA
>JBFHLI010000320.1:0-3241 GCA_041594935.1 Gammaproteobacteria bacterium
AAAGTCGAGCAACAGCACGTCGTACTGGGACCAGTCGAAGGTGACGGCCGGCATGCCGCGTTGCTCGGGATCGTATTCGGTCACCTCGACATCAGGGAGCTTTACGGCAAGGAACCGACGCATGATCTGCATGCAGCGCCTCGAGTCGTCGATGATCAGAACTCTCATGTGGCGACCCCGGGAGCGTGCTCCATCGTCTCTTGCGGCGAGGGGGGGGAGTCTGACCATGTCAAAGGCGTGCTCACCATCTCCATGATCTGATCGGCTGTGCCCGGGCGAGAGAAGAGATAACCCTGGCCGAGATCGCAGCCGAGGTCGAGAAGTCTCGTGACTTCGACCGGAGATTCCACGCCCTCGGCGACGATCTCCATGTTGAGGCTTTGGGCGAGACCCATGATTGCCCGCACGATGCGGTCGCTGCCCTTGTCGCTGAGCATGGTGCTCACGAATGACCGATCGATCTTGAGGCAATCGAGCTGAAAGCGCTGCAGGTAGCTGAGGCTCGAGTAACCGGTGCCGAAGTCGTCCACCGCGAGAGTGAGACCAAGCGCCTTGAGCTTTTGCAGCGCCACTCGGGCCACCTCGGCGTTCTCCATCAGCACCCCCTCGGTGATCTCGAGCTTGAGCTGTGACGGATCGATGTCTACCCGGCTGATGACCGCCTTGAGCTTGTCCACGTCGGAGAAGTGCTGAAGCTGTCGACCCGAGACGTTGACCGACATGAACAGAGGTGCGGCTTCCGGGAATGCCTTCTGGAATCGCACCTGGAATCGGTGCAGGTTGTGGCAGGCATGTTCGAGAACCCAGAGCCCGATCCGGGTGATCAGCCCGCTCTCCTCGGCAACCGGGATGAACTCGGGCGGGGGAACCTGCCCGCGCTCGGGTGACACCCAGCGGATCAGCGCTTCAAAGCCGACGATGTGACGCCCGCTCATGCTCACGATCGGCTGGTAATTCAGGTCGAACTCACGTCGGCGAAGGGCATCGTGCAGGGCCCTTTCTAGCTTTATCCGACCCACCGCTCGCTCTCGCGTCGCCCGGTAAGCGTCGTCGGACAAGATGGCGTTGTTTCCCGCCGCCGGGATCGAGGCGCTCAAGACATGGTCGTGGGTTGACCGCACCCGGTCGAGCAGCACCCGGAGCAATAGATGGACGAGGGGATGCGCGTTGGCAACCGTATCTCGCAGGTGCTTCGGGCTGATGGGTATCAGCTCGGTTTCCTCGATGGCGGTCGCGCTGGCCGAGCGTTGCTGCTGATCGATGGGGGCCATCTCGCCGAACAGCTCGCCGGGGCCGAGGACGTTGAGCTTGATCTCGATCCCGTCCACCAGCTTGGAGATTTCGACCGCGCCGCGCTCGATCACGTAGGCGCAGCCGCCGTCGTCGCCTTCGTGAAATATCGTCGAGTCCGCCTCGTAGATGACCGGCGTCAGGTGCTCGCTGAGCACCGAGGTAAAGCTGCTGGACAGCTCGTTGATATCGACCGCTGCTTCCACTGTCCGTTATCCGACCGCCGCTTCTGGAGGCGCTGAGTCCGTCCAGCAGGTCACGCGGTTGCGACCGGACTCTTTTGACTGGTACAGCGCCTGATCCGCCCTATCAAGAAACTGAGCCGCATCCAGGGTGCTCGGACGGTTGGTGGCGACGCCGAAGCTAGCGGTCACCCGGCGGTCCGGCTGGCCGTCGCCGGTGAGACTCACGTTGTCTTGGATCATCACCCGAAGGCGTTCGGCGATCTCCGTTGCTTTATCGATCTCGACCGCGGGCAGCAAAACGCAGAATTCCTCTCCACCGTAACGCCCGAGCTCGTCGATGGTTCTCAGCCCCGAGCGGATGATGTCCGCAACCTGCTGGATGACCTGGTCCCCGGCGGAGTGCCCGAAAGTGTCGTTGATGGACTTGAAGTGGTCGATGTCGGCCATGATGCAGCAAAGCGGTTGGTCGTCAATGCGCGCCCGCTTCAGCTCGCCCTGGAGTCGCTCGAAGAACGTGCCGCGATTGAGGCAAGAGGTAAGCGCATCGCGGGTGGCTAGAACCTGGAGCTTATCGTTCTGCCGGCGCACCTCGTCGCGGGAGGACTGGAGCATCTGGAGCATCTCTCTGAGCTGCTCGTTCTTCTTCTCCAGCTCGGTGACATCGTCGAAGGTTGCGAGTACTCCCCGTCGGACCCCTTGGTCGTCGAGGATCGGCGTGGCGTTCACCATGAATGTCTGCTCGCCGTGCTCGGTTGTCGACAAGCATATGGGGACTCCGACGCGGCTTTCCCCGTCCAGAATGACCTGTTTCCAGGGATAGACTGCTCCTTGCTCCGAACTCGACACGGTCCAGTCGAACTCTGACGCATTACGCCCGAGCAGCTCGATGGCCGACTCGCCCATCTTGTCTGCAAACGCCGAGTTGGCGAGTACGATCTGCTCGTCCTCGTCCATGAGAACTACCCCCTCGGCCAACGCATTGAGGGCGGTCCTCACCCGCCCGGGGATGACCGCCGACGGATCGAGATGGGTCAGCGATCGCTTCAGGTAGATGACATACCCAATAAATCCCGTCACCGCGATGAACACGATGATCTGGGTAAACGGGTTCGTGAGCGCCTGGCGAATCCCCCCCGGTCCCAGTGGACTGAAGCTCACCTCCATGGTTCCCCAGCGTTCTTCGCCGTCGAAGATCGGGACCTGCGCCTGGGTGGGAGTGGATTTGTCGTCGTCAAGCGCAACCCACTCGCGCGCATGGTCACCGGCGGACGCGACGATCTCGCCATCCGCTCGACGCAATGCGGCCGAAAGCAAGTCCTCGTTTCGCAGCACCATCGTCTGCATCGAGTCCGTGATCGCGGCGATATCGCCGCGGGCGGCGAGCGATGAGTACTGCACCGCAAGAGACTCCGAGAGCTTCTTGCGGGCATTGAGAGTCGCCTCGGGGCGGAACGGGCTGAGCCCGAAGATCATGTCTGCGGCGAGCAGGATGCTCACCGTGAGCAGCACGAGCCCCAGGCTGAGTCGAACCACGGGAGAAAGCCTGATCAAGAGGGTTCTCCGAGCTTGGGTGCGTCGAATCTGATACGGGTGCGGCCCTCGAGCATCTGATCGACGGCGGGGTCGGCATCTTCCTCGTTGTCGATGTTTCGAGCGGGGTAGGCTGCACGGCGCCGTTTCGGGGCGGCGAGGATGGGCAGGGGGTCGAACTTGGTCCACACCGGTATGGTGGAAAGGGCGCTGGCCAGCAGCGTGCCGGCACGAAA
>JBFHLI010000321.1:0-3225 GCA_041594935.1 Gammaproteobacteria bacterium
CGCTGTGACTTCGCGGTGGCGACCGGCGGGGCGGCGCTGGTGAAGGTCGTCTACGAGGCCGCGACTCCGTGTCACACGGTGGGGGCGGGCAACGTGGTTTCCATCATCGATGCCACCGCCGACCTGAAGGCGACGGCGGAGAAGATCGTGAAATCCAAGTGTGCCAATAACTCCGCCTCCTGCTCCTCGGAGAACGCGGTCGCGATCGAGGCGGGCGTCTACGAGGCGATGCTCGATGAGCTCCGGGCGGTGGGTGGGTACCTTTGCTCGAACGAGGAGCGAGAGCAGCTGCGTCGTTACTATTGGCCGGACGGCAAGCACTTGAACCGCGAGCTGATCGCGCGGACCGCCCCCTGGATAGCGGAGCGCGCCGGGCTCTCGGTCCCCCCCGACACGCGGTTTCTCATGGTGATCGGAGAGAAGGTAGGCCCCGAAGACCGTTTTTCGGGCGAGAAGATCTCGCCCACCCTCACGGTGTGGAAATGGACCGACTTCTCGGAGATGCTGGAGCGCCTAGACGCCATTCTCGAGTTTTCCGGCAAGGGGCACTCCGCCTCCATTCACAGCGCTCAGGATGAGCGCAGGGTTGCGCTGGCGGAGCGGGTGCGGGTGGGCCGCGTCAACTGCAACATGCCGCATGCGGCGGCCAACAGCGGCAGCTGGTTTAACGGCAATCCGACCACCGACACGCTCGGCTGTGGGACCTGGGCGGGTAACATGACGAGTGACAACATCGACTGGCGCCATTTCCTGAACTACACGTGGCTGTCGATGCCGATTCCCGAGCACATCCCGAGCGACGAGGACCTGTTCGGCGACTATCTCGCCAAGTACGGGAGGGACTAGCAGAGGGTCCTCCGCTGGCGCGGGGCACTCGCGATGATTCGGGCGGTGCTGTTCGACTTCGGCCAGACTCTCGTCGACTCGTCGCGCGGCTTCAGGACGGCCGAAAAGGATGCGCAGCAAGCGCTGTTCTCGAAACTGTGCGATGTCTCGTGGGATGACTTCATTGGCCATTACCGCGAGACGAGGCGGGCTTTTCATGAGCGCTCGGAGTTCTCGCGGGCCGCCCTGTGGCGAGCGGTGCTCGAGCACTTCGGAGGGCGGTCGGGATCCCTGGTGCAATGGGAAACCTCGTACTGGGACACCGTCAATCGTCACACCCGTGCGTTTCCGGAGACGGTTCCGGTGCTCGAAGTGTTGAGCGGCCGGCTTCGGCTTGGGCTCGTCAGCAACACCCAGGGGCAGCAACATGTTGCCCATCGCCTGGCCCAGTTTCCCGACGTCCAGGGCTGGCTCGAGGCGACGGTGGTGGCGGGGGAGAAGGGCATGCCCCCCAAGCCGGACCCGCGGCCGTTCATCACGTGCCTCGATCAACTCGAGGTCGAGGCGTCGGAAGCGGTTTTCGTCGGTGATGACTATCGCATCGATATCTGCGGGGCAGCCGCGGTAGGGATGCGGCCGATCTGGTTGCAGCACCACAGTGTCCCCCGGCACTGGCCAGCGGTGGCAACCACGGTGCCGCGGATCACGAGCCTTGATCCATTGCGGCATCTTCCCCATCGGTTCCCGACTGGGCTTGCAGGGCTGCCTTGAGCTTAAAGACTTCTCGCGTGCTGACGATAGAAGCCCTATCGCCGGTTCGACCGCTTGCCGGCCACTGCATGACGGGAGACCGCGACGATGGGGAGTCCGCCGGACCACGCCGAGGATGTGCTGGTTACCGCAAGCCTGCTTGACATCACCGAGTTCGAGCTCTTTTCTATGGCGTATCGCGCCTGGCACTGCGACTCGGCGTCTGAGCGGCATCTTGAGCGTTACTTCGCGCCCTATATGTTTCAGGGACGAGTGCCGGTGTGGGTTCAGCAATTCACCCGGCAGGTGCTCTCCGAGCGTGGCGAAGAAATCGCGGCGCTCGATGTCGTTCCCCAATCCGGGTGCCTCGGCGATCTCGGGTTCGCCATGCGATTGTTCTTTCCTCCCCCGTCACCGCGATCCCTCGGTCCGCTGCGCTTCACCGCCATGCTCGCCTGAGGCGGGGTGACCCTCGGCCGCGCTCGGTAACGGTGCGCAACACCACCGCGTTGGGGGCAGGCCTAGCTCGACGAACAGCTCGCGCATCAGCTCGGTCGGACGAAACGCCGCCTCGGTCAACGCACCACTTCCCCGCGATCGAGCCCGTGCCGCCAGGCGGGAGACTGCCTCAGGGATTGTCTCGAACCCAGGTACCAGGGTGAGAATCGCCTTGCCTTGAAACACGAGCTCTGGTGGCAGCTCCGCGCGGCCGGCCGGGCTCCGTGGCCACCGAATTTCGATGCTCTCGACTGCGCTGCCATCCGGGAGCCAGGCATGGAGACCGTTGCGTTGCTGCACCACCCTCAGCTCGAAGTGAAAGTGATCGGCCGATGAGCGGATGGCGCCTCCGGCATGAATGAGACCGCTGAAACGGGTCCCGTCGCTCAGCTGCAGCGAGTTAACCGCACGGCTGGTAACTCGGCCCGACTCCACGAGCAGGTCCGTGGCCAGGTCGAAAGCGCGCCCTAGCGCCCCCCCGAGCATTTGGCATTCGAGGCCCAAGAGGTGGCCGCCGCCTAGGCTGCCGCGATTCTTAAATACGCAGGGCCCCCTGAATCGCCACCGCCAGCCGCTTTCGATTTGGCCGCGCTCATACACCCGTTGGTCGAGGCGCCGGATGTCGGCGCGGGGGATGAGCTCCGACATGCCGCGGATGAGGCGTCCGAGATCGCTGACGGTCCACACCGCCCGAGGGGGGCGGAGAGTCAGTGGATCTTGCTCCGCCCGCAGTTCCCCGGTATATGTAGCATCCAGCGGCGAACGATTCGGGATGTCCGGCTCCGGGATCGCGAGGCCTTTGCCCCATCTGCGCTGCCAGCCTCCAGCCGCGGTTGGCACGAACCGATCCCAAAAGAGTTCGGACCGAGTATCGATGTGGGCGAAGGCGCCAAGGCGATACTGCAACATCGCATCGAGGGCGCCAGCGCGGCAATCGATGGCCGCCTTGCCGACGCCACAACCCTCGGCCCACAATCGTTGAAAGGCGGAGAACAAATTCGCGCGCTCGGTCGCACGGTCGATTGCGCCGGGCTCGGCCGACTGGGGGTTTACTGGTATTCCATGAAACGTGGTGCCCTCGCGCCCGAGTCGCTGCGCGATTTCGGGGTTTCGATTCGTCTCTTCCCAGGGCGGGCGAGAGAAGATGGGCCC
>JBFHLI010000322.1:0-3221 GCA_041594935.1 Gammaproteobacteria bacterium
GGTCTCGGTGATCTCGAAGCAGAGCTGTTGCGGAGGGACCTGGTGCGCACGGAGCTCGGACAGCACGAACTCGAGGAATGTCTCGTCGGCCAGGGTGAGGGCCGACAGATTGATAGAGTAGACTATTGCGCGGCCGGGACGGCCCTGCTCCTCGGCGAGCAACCCGAGCGCCGAGCGCACCACCCAGCGGTCGAGCTTGGCCGAAAGATTGTAGCGCTCCGCCGCCGGCAGGAAGGCGCCGGGCATTACCAGCTGCCCGTCTTCGTCGCGCAGACGGATCAGCACCTCGTAGTGCATCTCGGGTCCGTCGCCATCGCCCGGAACGGGGACGATGGGCTGGCGCGCGAGCTCGAAACGATTCTCCTCGAGTGCGCGTTGCGTACGCGCCACCCACTGCATCTCTCCGTAGCGCTTCAGGAGATCCGCATCCGCCTCATCGTAAACGTGGATGCGGTTGCGGCCCTGGTCCTTGGCCGCGTAACACGCCGAGTCGGCCGCGCTCATGACCGCGCTGGTGCTCTGCGAGCCGCCGCGAATGGGAACGAGGCCGATGCTCACGCCGAGCCCGAAGCTCTGACCCTCCCAGTCGAAGCGGAACTCCTCGACAACGTCCTTGATGACATTGGCGATCTCTAGAGCTTGGTCGAGAGGGCAGTGCTCGAGCAGGACCCCGAACTCATCGCCCCCGAGCCGGGCGAGGGTGTCTCGGCTTCGCACGCGCTCGGCCAGTAGGTGGCCGAGCCGCCGCAGCAGCTCGTCGCCCGCGACGTGACCGCAGGTGTCATTGACCACCTTGAACTGGTCGAGATCGAGGTAGCATACCGCGTGCTCACTCCGCTCTTGGTCGACCCGCCCGAGAACCCGCTCCAGTCGATGCTCGAACTCGCGTCGATTGACGAGATCGGTCAAGGCATCGTGGGTGGCCTGGTACTCGAGCTCACGCGAAAGCGCCTTCGCCTCAGTGATGTCCTCGACCGTGGTGAACACCCGCTTCCAGTCCCCTCGGTGTGCGTCGGGCACCTCCAGCGTCACCCGCTGGTAGAAGCGGCTGCCGTCCAGGCGCATGTCGTCACACTCGGTCACGACCCGGTAAACGCCCTGCACCAGATGCAGGAGCTGGTCCTCGAAGCTCGGGCAGGGGGTGACCGTCACTCGCTCGTTGAAGGTCGACACGAGCGCCTCCTTGCTCTCGGCCCGATAGAGTCGCAACGTTGCCTCGTTGACGTCGACGACCTTCACCCGCGCGAGGGCCTCGAGCATCTGCGAGGGCGCCTCCTTGAATCGGGCCACGAGGTCGTCATTGCCCTCGGCGCGCAGCTCGTCGATGCGCTCCTTGACCCCGGACCAGTCTTCCTCCCACAGCGACAGGGGGGCGGACTCGAACAGGCTGCGATAGCGCTGCTCGCTCATCTCGAGCGCCGCCTCGGCCTGCTTGCGCTTGGTGATGTCGATACAGATTCCCACCCAGTATCCGCGATCGGTTATCTGGTCGCGGGTCTCGATCCAGCGGCCCGATGGAGTGAGCTCGGCCATCGCATAGCCGCTCTTCCACGCGAGGCGCCGCGCCTTGACGAAGTGCGCCTTCTCCTCCGGGCTGCGGTAGCGGTCAACCCGATCGGCGTAGGCAACGATGATGTCCTCGAGACGTGACCCGGGCGCGAGCAGATCCTCGACCTCCGGGTAGAACTGCCGGTAGCGCTGGTTGCACATGACGAACTGGTCGTCGTCGTCGAACAGGATGAACCCATCGTTCATGCTCTCGATCGCGCCGGTGAGAATCGTCATGGTCTGCCGGGTCAGGGTTTCGCTCTGCGAGAGCGCCGCCTCGGCCTGCTTTCGTTCACTGATGTCTAGCGATACGGTCACCACTGCGGACACGTGGTCTTCACTCCCGCGAAGCGGCACCTTGGTGGTGAGCAGGGTCCGTTTCACACCCTGCCGATCCTCGAACTCCTCCTCGAAGTAGGGCGTCGCTTCTCCGGTCCGGATCACACGCTCATCGAGCTTACGGGTGTAGGTTCCGTATGCGGACCCCAGCAGGGAAGCCGCGGTTTGTCCCACCGCCTCGGCGGGAGCGACGCCGTAAAGGTCCGCCTGGTACTGGTTCATGAAGAGGTAGCGCGAGGCGCGGTCCTTGGCATTGATGATCGCCGGAACCGCATCGATCACCGCCTGCCAAGCCGTGTCACCGACTCCGGGGATGTCGAGCTCGACCCGATCGGAGCGGTCGCCGTCCACCAAGAACTCCGTCCCGACGCGGTCGGTACCCGTCTTGTTGTGCATACCGTCAATCCCTCACCACCGGTACGGGCCGGCGCACAGTGCGCGCCCGAGGCTCTCGGCGAATCCCCCCCATTTCCCGAAGCGTGCCGGCGAGCGCAGGCCGCCGACTCCCGGCTTCTCGACGGATAGCGTCGGCCGCGGCCAAAACTTAAGGACGTTCGAGGAGAGGGCGGTGCATTTGTGGCCCGCATCTCAGGAAGGGCATGCCTAATCGGCCGTCACTGGCCCCCCGCGAGCCGGAGCGATACCGCTCGCCCCGGATCAGGTCAAGGGTCCGGCGGCGAAATCACGCCCGCCCGCTCGGTGATCAACCGATAATGCTCGGGCCGGCGATGGCGCTCGAAAGCGAACGTGGTCCGCCTGAGATACTCACCCGCCGAAAGGTCGCAGTTGTAAACTATGACCTCGTCGTCTTCGCCAAGCGCCTGCGCGACGATCTCTCCGGTCGGGGCAACGATGCACGACCCCCCGATCAACCCGTGACCGTCCTCGCTGCCCGCCTTGGCGGCAGCCACCACCCAGGACGCGTTCTGATAGGCGCCCGCCTGCAGACTCAACCGATTGTGGAACGGCTTGAGCCCCGCCGGCTCGGGGATCTGATCGATGTTGGTGGTGGGGGTGTTGTACCCGAGCACGATGAGCTCCGCCCCCTGCAGCCCCATGACCCGATAAGTCTCCGGCCAGCGGCGGTCGTTGCAGATGCACATTCCGATGACGGTGTCGAATGCCCGCCACACCGGAAATCCGAGATTGCCGTAATCGAAGTAACGCTTCTCCAGATGCTGAAACGGTGCGCCGGGAATCGGCTCGGCGTGACCCGGCAGGTGCACTTTGCGGTACTTGCCGACAACCTTCGCGTCGGGCCCGACCAAGACCGAGGTATTGAAGTGCCGGCGCTCGCCGTCCTCCTCGGCGAGCTCGGCGTAACCAAGATAAAA
>JBFHLI010000323.1:0-3176 GCA_041594935.1 Gammaproteobacteria bacterium
AGCGATAGCTACGGCTATCCCTTGCGCTCCAGCCCGGCGTCCAGACTCGCCTATCCGTCGCCATCGTCCCGGGTCCTTGGTGAAATATCCGGGCTAAAGTCGACAAGCACCCCATGCTCGACACGCACATCACTGTGGGCGAATCGAAGGGTGATCCCCGACCCGCGCAAGAGCATAGGTGAGAAAGAGCTTGGAGCGGGAAACGAGACTCGAACTCGCGACCCCAACCTTGGCAAGGTTGTGCTCTACCAACTGAGCTATTCCCGCAATCTAAGAAATTTTATTGTAGTGACGCCCAGATCGCTGTCAAGGGATCGACGCTGCTACTGATTGCTGCTGCTAAAGACCACCGGCCAGGCCGCGCGCATGTACACGACCATCGACCAGAGCGTGAGGACTACGGCCACGTACAGAAGCGCGAAGCCGACTTCATAGGTGGGAATGCCGCCGATCGGAACCAAGTACAGCATCAGGAAGAGCGCGATCATCTGCAGCACCGTCTTCACCTTGCCCACAATCGCGACTGACACCGTCGTTCGCTGTCCGAGAGCCGCCATCCACTCACGCAAGGCCGAGACAGCAACCTCGCGACCAATAATGATGGCGGCCGGGATCGCGAGCCACGGGGTGTGGTTGGACTGCACGAGAAGCACCAGGACTACCGTCACCATGAGCTTGTCAGCGACAGGATCGAGGAAGGCGCCGAAGGCTGAGGTCTGCTGCAGCCGTCGGGCGAGGTATCCATCGAGCAGATCGGTGAGGGCGGCGAGCGCGAACACCGCGGCGCTCAAGAAATTTGCCCAGCCGTAAGGTAGATAGAATACGACGACGAAGACCGGAATCAGCGCGATCCTCAGGACGGTAAGCGTGTTGGGAAGGTTCATCAGCCGTCGCGAAGATTGTCGTAGATTGCTTGAGCCAATGCGCGGCTGATGCCTTTCACCCGCAGGAGGTCTTCCACCCCCGCCCGTGCAACGCCCTGCAACCCGCCGAAAACGGTCAGCAGTCGTTGGCGTCGCTTGGGGCCGATGCCGGGGATCTGCTCGAGGGAAGAGGTGCTTCGTACCCGATGGCGCCGACCACGGTGACCGGTGATTGCAAATCGATGCGCCTCGTCTCGAATCTGCTGGACGAGATGCAGGGCGGGGGAATCCGGCTCAAGGATGATCGGGGCGGATCTCCCCGGTACGTGTATCGACTCGAGTCCAGCCTTGCGCGAGGATCCTTTGGCGACTGATGCGAGCACGACGCCGCTCACCTGTAGCTCGTCCATCACCGCGACCGCCTGTGCGAGCTGACCCTTGCCACCATCGATGAGCAGGATGTCGGGGAGTCGGCCGTCCTCCTTGCGCACTCGCGTGTAGCGACGCTTCAGCGCCTGACGAATCGCGGCATAGTCGTCGCCCGGTGAGGTATCGCTGATATTGAAATGGCGGTACTCGGATTTGTTGGGTCCGGTCGGGTCAAACACCACGCAGGCGGCGACGGTTGCCTCCCCCTGGGTGTGGCTGATGTCAAAACACTCGATACGCTCGGGTGGGTCATCGAGGTCGAGCGCCTCTTGCAGTCCCCGGAATCGCTGCTGCAGGCTGGTTCGGTCCGCCAGCTGCTGGCGCAGCGAAAGCTCCGCATTCTGGGCCGCCATCTGCAGCCATCGGGACCGCTCTCCCCGTACTCGATGACTGATGTGCACCTTGCGTCCGGCCCGCTCGGTCAGCACTCTAGACAGCGCCTCGATGTCTCGAAGTGCCTCAGCCACGATGATCTCGCTCGGAATCGTGCGCTCCGCCGGACCGGACAGATAGTACTGAGAGAGGAATGCCTCGAGAATTTCCGGCGACTCGGCCCCACCGGTGTTACGCGGGAAGAAGCTCTTGTTGCCGAGGCTCAGACCGCCCCTGATGAAGAACACCTGCACCACCGCCAGACCCTCTCCCAGTGATGCGGCCACGATGTCTACATCGCCCTTGGCGCCGCTGATGTACTGGCGTTCCTGCACCCTTCGCACGCTGACGACCTGGTCGCGATAACGAGCCGCCGCCTCGAAGTCCAGCCGCAACGACGCATTCTTCATCCGCTGCGCGAGCTCCTCGATCATTTCCTCGCTCTTTCCCTCGAGGAACATCGTGGCATGGCGCACATCCTCGCCGTACTCCTGGGCCGCCACGAGACCAACGCACGGCGCGGTGCACCGCTTGATCTGGTACTGAAGGCATGGACGCGAGCGGTTCTTGAAGAAGCTGTCCTCGCATTGGCGAACCCTGAATAGCTTCTGCAGCAGGTTCAGGGTCTCTCTGGTTGCCCCCGCGCTCGGATACGGTCCGAAACAACGCCCACGCCTACGCCGCGCTCCCCGATGGAAGGATAGCCGCGGGAATTCCTGGTCGGTTGAAAGATGGATGTACGGAAAGCTCTTGTCGTCGCGTAACATCACATTGTAGCGTGGCCGGTGGGCCTTTATCAGATTGTTCTCGAGTAATAGGGCTTCGGTCTCGGTATGGGTGGCCGTCACCTCGAGACGATGGGTGTGGGACATCAGGGCGCGAATCTTTGCCGACATCCGCACCCGGTCGCCGAAGTAGCTCGATACGCGCTTCCTGAGATTCCTCGCCTTGCCCACGTAGAGCACGTGCTCTTCTGCATCGAGCATTCGGTAGACCCCGGGCTTGCCGGTCAGAGTCTTCAGGAACGCGCTCGACTCGAACCCCGGCTGGCGCACGTTCATGGGCACCAGCGAAGCTTGTGTGTCCGAGTGCGGATCACTATCTGTCATCGAGATAATCCGTACTAGCTCAGGAAAGGTCCGACGTTGCACCCGACAAACTGCGCGGGCTGACCCGGGGGCCTTGTGCCTGCCGGTGCGCGATGGACCGCGGGCGACCCCGTCGAGCACCACGCGCTCCCGCAAGAGCCAACCCGGTTTGCGGCCCGCACGAGATGGACACCGAAGGGTAGCGCGTCAAGGCGCGCGACGATACGAGATTCCGCAGACGGTCAATCTGCAACTGACGACCGTCCGACCCGACCTTCAGGCAGTCCAGCCCCGGGCCGCGGAACCGGGCCCGGGACCCGGTATGCCATCGAATCGCTGACCGATCGCGCGGGCCGCTTCGAGGACCCGCCTCGTCCCGAGCACTCACGCGCCGCGCCGAGGCTGGATGAGACCCATGCGCAGC
>JBFHLI010000324.1:0-3131 GCA_041594935.1 Gammaproteobacteria bacterium
ACTCGCGGCTCGAGCCGCCCGGCCATGTCCGTTAACCACACCTCCGCCGCGAATCGGTCGGGAAAGCTGTCGGACTCTTGGATGGCGCGTATCAACAGGGAACGGAGCGTATCGTCGGGTCGCTCGAGGGTTGCGCCTTCGCTGGAGCGAGTGAGGATGCATAACAAGAGGCCGGCCACAATGGTCCGAGCCAGGCTCGCGCGGCGCTGCTGACCGCTCATTCCCCCTGTAGCTCAGAGCGCATGCGGGCCTCGAGATAGCTCACGGCTTCACGAAGCGGGACGTTTACCGACTCGCCGGCGCGCCGATGTTTGTACTCTGCCTCGCCCCGATCGAGCCCACGCTCCCCGATGACTAAGCGGTGGGGGATCCCAATGAGCTCGGCGTCGGCAAACATCACCCCGGGTCGGACCTGCCGATCGTCGAGCAGAACCTCGATTCCAGCGGCCTGAAGCTCGCCGTGGAGCTTCTCCACCGCCTCGCGAAGGCGAATCGATTTGTGCATGTTCATCGGCAACAATACGACGTGGAACGGCGCGATGGCGGTCGGCCAGATGATGCCCTTGTCGTCGTGATTCTGTTCGATCGCGGCTGCAACCACCCGGGTGACTCCGATGCCGTAACAGCCCATGAACATCGGCACGCCTTTGCCTGCCTCGTTCAAGACGACCGCCTGCAGAGATTCACTGTAAATGCAGCCGAGCTGAAAAATGTGGCCCACCTCGATGCCGCGCGCAATCGAGAGCGAGCCGTTCCCATCGGGACTCGGGTCTCCGGCACGCACATTGCGTAGATCGGCCAGGGTCGGCATGGCCAAATCCCGCTCCCAATTTACCCCTAGGTGATGCTGGTCCGGGGCATTCGCCCCGCAGACGAAGTCGGAGAGCTCGGCGACCGCGTGGTCCGCGATGATCGTGATCGGGAGGTTGAGCGGCCCGATCGA
Source organism: Gammaproteobacteria bacterium (assembly GCA_041594935.1). Lineage (GTDB taxonomy): Bacteria > Pseudomonadota > Gammaproteobacteria > HK1 > HK1 > JBFHLI01. The sequence goes on from JBFHLI010000324.1 coordinate 944, forward strand.
CCCGGTTTCGATCCCGAGCGCGGTACGGACTTCCTCTGCCGTAGCGAAAGTCACCGGGTCCGCGACTTGCTCCAGGCCCGCCGCCTTCAAGAGATTGAGTTCATGGTCCCCGCGTAGCAGCACCGCCACGAGTCCCCCTTCCGGGTCCTTCAGGATCAGGGTCTTCACACATCGCGAGGGTGGCACGTCCAGGAACTGGCCGAGAGCCTCGATGGTCCGCTGACCGGGGGTGGCGACGGTGCGCAGCTCCTCCTGCGGCGCCGGTGCGCTCCGACCCGGGGGTGGGCCGGGAACGAGCTCCACGTTCGCGGCGAAGCTCCCTTCAGTGCTGAATGCGATCGCGTCCTCACCGGATTCCGCCAACACGTGGAATTCGTGAGAGATGCTGCCTCCGATCTGACCCGAGTCCGCGGCAACGACTCGAAAATCGAGGCCGGTTCGCCTGAAGATCCGGGTGTAGGTCGCGTACATCACATCGTAGGCATCCTGCAACGCGGCCTGGTCGACTCCAAACGAATAGGCATCCTTCATGATGAACTCGCGAGCCCGCATTACGCCGAACCGCGGTCTGACCTCGTCCCGGAACTTTGTCTGGATCTGGTAGAAGTTCACCGGTAGCTGCTTGTAGCTACGAATCTCCCGCCGCGCGATATCGGTTATCACCTCCTCGTGCGTTGGTCCGAAGCAGAAATTCCGTTGGTGGCGGTCCTGAAACCGGAGGAGCTCGGGACCGTACTTCTCCCATCGGCCGGACTCTTCCCAGAGTTCGGCCGGCTGCACCGCGGGCATCAGGACTTCCTGCGCACCCGAACGATCCATCTCCTCTCGGACGATCGATTCCACCTTCCGAAGCACTCTCATCCCGAGAGGCAGCCAGGTGTATATGCCGGTCGCGAGCATCCGGATCATGCCGGCGCGCAGCATCAATCGGTGACTCACGACCTCGGCGTCGGTCGGGTTTTCCTTGAGCGTGGCAAGAAGCAGCTGGGAGGAACGCATCACGGGCACCGGGATGCGGCTGAGAAGACTCGGATCACCACTTGCCCGCAGGCACCAGAAACCGCAATGAGCGGAGCGGTAGGGCAAGGCGGGGCGAGATCGGCAGCGGTCATCACACTTATCGGTGTTGTCGAATGCGGGCCACTTGTTCTCGGGAGATGACTCTCGTCTCCCGCGGTGAGCGGTGCAGGATGAGCGGACCTGGCGTTTATCCGCCGTACGCATCCATTAATGTATCGGCGAAGGCGAACCTCGTGAAGGCGTCCGCAGCGATCTCAGTCGCAGTAACGCTCAACCTGCGACTTCGCCTCTAGCACTCTCTCCTGTCGCTGCTCCTCGCCGAGAAAATACGGATTCCCGTCCGCATCCATGAGGGTTACGCGCGCAGGCGTCTCGAGTAGCGACAGGTTCTTCCGCGCATTCTCACAGTTCTTCTTTATGCGCTGATTGCGGTCGAGTTCGTCCTGTGCGACCTCCGCCTTCAATTGCCGATCCTCCGACTGGGCATTCGCCTTGTCGCGCAAGCCCTCGAGCTGGCGTTTGGCCTCCTCGTCGGTAACCCCGGTCGAGTGCTGCTTCACGATCTCGACCGCGCGTCCACCGGAGGGTTTGGTTTGCGAATAGACCACGTTGCCGTCGTCATCTGTCCACTTATAGGTAGCCGCTATGCTCGGCGTAACCGGGGTGAGGCCGATTGCCAGAGCGAGCACGAGTCGAGCATTGAGCATTGCGAACGCCATCGGGAATTGGACCGCTTAAACTATAGCCTGGAATCCACTGAAGGTTAACTCTCGACCGAGACCTCGCACGCGTGCCGAATCGGCGCCGAGAAGAACTTCGGAAGAGCCCGGCCGGCGCTGGCACAAGCGGTCTCATCCGCCCGACAAATCCTTGACCTGCCGCGAAAATCTGAGTAATTTCGGCCTTTTAGGGAGATCCGGCGAGAAGCCCGCGTGAGCGGGTATTTTTTTCTGGAGAATTGGTCGTGGAACTCTCAGGCTCTCAAATCATCGTTCAATTCCTCAAGGACGAGGGCGTGGACATCATCTTCGGCTATCCGGGCGGGGCCGTCCTGCATGTCTACGACGAGCTCGACAAGCAGAACGAACTCAAGCACATCCTGGTGCGTCACGGGCAGGGCGCCACTCACATGGCGGATGGATACGCGAGCGCCACCGGAAAACCCGGC
>JBFHLI010000325.1:0-3063 GCA_041594935.1 Gammaproteobacteria bacterium
CAGCTGCGAATAGTCGCCGGTGTATTTCTCGTGCCGGCGGAAAAGAAACGACGTGTTTCGTTGAGAATCTAGTGAAGGCGGGCCATTCCGAGAATGCGTGCCCGCTTGTCGCGACAGATGGCTTACCACGAGACGTCAAACATGGAAAGTGCGTACGCCAAGGCTAGACAACGATCGATCGGCCATGTCAGGCGGCTAACAGAGAAAACGCAGCTTCAAAGCCAAACGGATTTCAGGCAAGGTGTGTAAATCACGAGTACTCTATAACTCTCGCACTCAACGATCTTGCAGGCAGCCGCGACCGATGACGCCCGAGCAGAAGAGCAGTATTCTCGAAATTCTCGACCGTGCGCGGGATATGACTGTCGCAACCGTGCGCGAAGACGGTTATCCGCAAGCCACCACGGTCAGCTTCGTGCACGATGGGTTGATGATCTATTTCGGTTGCGGCTCGGATTCTCAAAAGGCGCGTAACATTGGCCGAACCGACAAGGTCTCGCTCACCGTGGACCTGCCCTACGAGACGTGGGACGAGATCCGCGGTTTGTCCCTGGGTGGCCGGGCCTATTTAGTCACCGATCCCGCGGAGATGAGCCGCGTGTTCGAGCGCATGATGACCCGATTTCCCCAGATTAACGAATACGCCACGGAAGAGGATCGCGAGCAGGCAAGCCTCATCCGAATCGAGCCCGAGGTCATCTCGCTCCTCGACTACCGTAAGGGCTTCGGCCATACGGAGCTGCTCGTGCCGTGATCCCGTTGCGGCCACCAATGGCCGATGCGCCGTAACCGGCTTGATGTCGGAAGCACCGACGCGACGCTGCGTTCGGCTCGCTGAGCGGTTGCAACCGCCGCCGCCCCTCGGAATCCAGCTTCCGCTCGGCCGATCGAACCCCTCAGCCGGCCCGGTCAGCGAGAGTGCGCTCACAGTACGCAGCGCTGCCCCGCTCGCAACGGCCGTGGCAGCGTACCCGACCCTTGTGATCTTTGAGCACGGCGCCTCCCACCACCGACGAGCAGAACACTTCCCCCCGGAAGCTCCTGGCGCACCGGCCTTTACCGCAAACCACCACGCCCTCGCGGGTGATCTGGGCGCCGCCCTCGTAGAAACGAGAACACCAGATGTTTCCTCTCGAGTCGTAAATACAGCGCCCCGAACCGCAGTAAACCTCTCCCCGTGAGTCCCTGGCGCAGTCGGCGGACGCGGCGGGCGTCAGAAACCACAGCATCGCTAGGAGCCCCGTCAGGATATAGAGCAGCGGAGCCAGTCCGGAGTTCACGGTTACGGCTTGGCCTTCCAATCACTTGTCGGGGTATACACGACCCGTCCCGCGCGTCGGGCGGGCGCGAGCGGGGTCTTGTTCGGTCTCGCTGCGGCGGATGCGCTCAATCGCCGCCTGTACCTCCGGCGTCCTTGAGCTGACCTGCGTTGCCGCTCCTTGCTTGAACCGAAAATCGCAATACGCGCAACCATCGGCGAGAGTTTGGGTACGACTGAGCCCCCATCCCAGCGCGTCACTCAGTGCGATGTCCGACATGCAGATGTAGGGGGCGAACTCCTCGCCACCGTGCGACATCGCGAAGCGAAGATTTCCGCAGCCTACATAGTTGATCCCGACGTCGAACTCTTTGCCATCACCCACGAGATACTGCACCTCGAACTCGCCGAATCTGCCCGGCTGCTGCCGGCGCATGCGCCGATCCATCACTTTTCGAACGAGCCCCGAGAAGAGCAGGCGCTGAAGAAGCCAACGCTTCCAGCGTGGCACCCTCTCGGCCGCGCGCCGCAGCGCCTCGTGACAGAGCTCCCACGCCTCCTCGGCCGACTTGCCGTGATGTTTCATCGCCTTGTAGACGGCGAGCTCCTCGGCCGTGATCAGAAGAAATGTGTTGAAGGCCCTCGCCCGGACTCCCTTGATGTGGGGAATCTCGGGTATGAGCCGCTCGTACTCCCGCCGGGCATCGGAGCGTAGTGCGCCTGCGAGCGCGTCACCGTAGCGTGCCCGTAGCGAAGCCATCACCAAATCACAGTGCGCTTCGAACTTCTCGAGAAGCTGCGCTTTGCGTGAGCGGTAATAACCCGTGTCCTGCCTAGGCAATGAGGTTGCTCCCAATGCGAGGACCGGCACTCAATCGGAGATGACCGATCCCACGTTTCGAGTTCCGATCTGATTGCATGCAGTTTGAAGAGTGCCGCAGAGGAGTGTCTTGACTAGCGTCAAGGATTGCCGTGCGACTTTGGGGTCCCCGCCCCGAGCTGCTCCCCGCAGGGACGAGAATGTGACCGACGGTGTAACATAGCTGGTGTTCAGGCAGAGGAACGAACGAACCTTCGTCATGGGTGCCGAGCCTCTAGCGCGCAAGCTCGCCGCCATTCTCTACGCCGATGTCGCTGGCTACAGTCGGCTGACGGGGGAGGATGAAGAGGGAACGCATCGGGCCTTGAGCGCCCGCCTCGACGCCATCACCGCCTCGATCGAAGCGCACAACGGAACCGTCCTGCACTTCGCCGGCGATGCCGTGCTCTCTGATTTCGCCACCGTTTCCGAAGCCCTCACCTGCGCAGTGGCGATCCAGCAAGATCTCGAACATCGCAATCGGGACCTTCCCGAGGAGCGCAAGGTCGAGTTTCGGGTCGGGGTGAATCTCGGCGAGGTCATCGTCGATCGGGGCGAGATTTACGGTGACGGTGTCAATGTGGCCGCACGCTTGGAGAGCTTGGCGGAGCCGGGCGGCATCTGTATCTCCGAAGCCGTGCGCACGGCGATCGGAAATATCCTGCCGCTGGACTACGAGTTCATGGGCGAGCAGAAGGTCAAGAACATCGCTGAGCCCGTGAAAGCCTACTCGGCGGGCCTCAAGCCTGGGGCCAAATTGCCAGCGCCGACCGTCCGCCCGCATGCCCGACGCCCTACGCACCAGCTCATTGTTGCCGGCGCAGCGGCGCTGGTCATTGTCGCCGGCGCACTGATCACGTGGCTTGCGCCCCGGCCGCCCCCGACCGAGCCGGTGCCGGCCGAGCGCTCGGACTTGCCCTTGTCGGAAAAACCCGCCATCGCCGTA
>JBFHLI010000326.1:0-3018 GCA_041594935.1 Gammaproteobacteria bacterium
CCCTCGGTGCCGCTGATGCGGGCGGTGGCCGACACCGCCTCACCGGAGAGCATCGCGAGCATCTGCTCTACCGGCCCACCGGGAGCGGTCTGCACGATGGCAAAGTTGATCACCATGATGCCGAACAGGGTGGGGACCATGAGCAGCAGACGACGAATGATGTAAGCGGTCATCGGTCGCGATGCACCCGATTCAGGGCGAGCTGGTTTGAGTCTGGCCGGCCTGCGGGGCGTGTGCCTGTCGCTCGGGCTCGACCCACCAGGTGTCGAAGCCGAGCGCATATCGGGGCGAGGTTTCCGGTCGGCCGAACTTGTCCCAGAAGGCGACCCGAAAATGACGGATGTGCCAGTGAGGAATCACGTAATGTCCCCAGAGCAAGACCCGGTCCAGGGCCCGGGTTCGCGCTACCAGGCTCTCCCGGTCGGGAGCCTGGATCACGAGCTCGACGAGCTCGTCGATCACCGGGTCGTTGATTCCGGCCAGGTTCCGGCTTCCGGGCACGTCGGCGGCGCGTGAGCTCCAAAAATCGCGCTGCTCGTTGCCGGGAGAGAGCGATTGTCCGAAAACCGTCGTCACCATATCGAAATCAAACTCATCGAGGCGCTGCCGGTACTGCGCGGTGTCCACCACCCGGACGTTGAGCTTGATCCCGAGACGCTCCAGCTGGCGAGCAAACGGCAAGACGATGCGCTCGAATGACGGGTCCACGAGGAGAACCTCGAAACTCATCGCTTCACCGCTTTCGATATTGACCAGTGCTCCGTTTCGTATGACCCAGCCCGCCTTCTTGAGTCGCTCGGTCGCCGCCCGCAGATTGCTCCGATTGTTGCCGCTACCGTCGGTGTGGGGCGGGTCGTAGGTCTGCTCGAACACTTCATCGGGGATCCGGCCGCGGTAGGGTTCAAGGATCTTAAGCTCTGCTGGGCTCGGTAACCCGGTCGAGGCGAGCTCCGAGTTGGAGAAGTAGCTCTTGGTGCGGGCATACGCGCCGTAGAACAGGTTCTTGTTCGTCCACTCGAAATCGAAGGCGTAGGCGAGTGCCGCTCGCACCCGCCGATCGTTGAACTGGGCGCGCCGCGTGTTGAAGACGAATCCCTGCATGCCGGTGGGTCGCTGGTGCTCGATCTCACGCAGCTGGATCAGGCCCTGCTTCACGGCCGGGCTGTCGTAGCCGGTCGCCCAGTTCTTGGACATGTTTTCTTCGCGGAAATCGTACTCGCCGGCCTTGAATGCCTCTAGCGCCACCGTCAGATCGCGGTAGTAGTCGTATCGAATCGTGTCGAAGTTAAACCGCCCTCGGTTCACCGCCAGGTTAGCCCCCCAGTAGTCGGTCACCCGGCGCCAGGTGATGGATCGCCCAGGCTCGAGTGAGTCGATCGCATAGGGGCCGCTTCCGAGCGGCGGCTCGAGTGTCGTTTTCTCGAAGTCGCGTTGCGACCAGTACGCCTTGGACAGTACCGGCAATTGACCGACGATCAAGGGGAGCTCACGGTTGTCGCCCTCACTGAAGTCGAACCGAACCTTGCGCTCGCCCACGCGTCTCGCCGCGACGACGCTCCCGTAGTAGGAGCGATAAAATGGGTGTCCCTGACTCTTGAGCGTGTCGAACGTGTAGATGACGTCCTCGACCGTGATCGGGGTGCCGTCGTGGAAACGCGCCTCGCGCCTCAGCGTGTAGGCAACCCAGGAGTGGTCCGCAGGCACCTCGATCGTCTCGGCGACGAGTCCGTACTCGGTGAACGCCTCGTCATCGGATTGCACCGTCAGGGTATCGTAGAGGAAGCCCAGGCCGGCCGCGCCCACGCCCTTCAAGATGAACGGGTTCAGATTGTCGAAGGTCCCGATCGCGCTGAGTCGGACCTGTCCTCCCTTCGGGGCGTTCGGGTTGACATAGTCGAACTGCTCGAACCCGGGGCGGTACTTCGGCTCCCCGTGGAGAGCAATTGCGTGCCCCACCGTGCTAGCGGCGCTGGCCGAGTCCGCGGCCAGGAGCGAGACCGCAAGCAAGAAGCAGGTCGAAAGTTTGGTCATGCCGGTGATCTTGTGCATCAAATCTCCCACCCTCGGCGCCCCGCGCCGGCCGCGTCGATCGAGCGCAATCTCGCGGGTTCGTAACATTCTCACGAATCTAATGTTTATTTGCTGGAGGCGGCCAGAAGTTATTGCGGTCAAGCTTGTTGTTGAATGAACATTGTCCTACGCTTTCACTCGTCGGGTGAGCGCCAATATGCCCCGCAACGGCTGTTTGCCCAGGCCGGGGTTGGGCGGGTAACTAGAGGCCATGCACGGCCCAGCCCGCTGCCCGACTGCAACCTAACTATACAACGGTATCCGCTCGGAGACTCCCGTCCGGCTCGGTGAATGAGTGCGCGCACTGAAAAGCTGATCGACAGTGTACCCGAACCGGCGGGTGCGTTACCGGCTCGAATCCTGGTCGTGGATGATCGCCCGACCAGTCGGGCGGTGGTCAAGGGCGTGCTCGGCGCCTCCGAGCACATCGTGCGCGAGGCGGCGAGTGGGGCGCAGGCGCTCGAGCTCATCGAGACGGAACCCTTCGACCTGGTGGTGCTCGACATCTTGATGCCGGACATCGACGGATTCGAGGTGCTGCGAAACATCCGAGCGATGTACACCGAGCTCGAGCTGCCGGTGATCATGGTCACCGTCAAGCACCAGAGCGGCGACGTCGTGGACGCCTTGAGTCGAGGCGCCAACGATTACGTGACCAAGCCCATCGATTTTCCGGTCTTGCTCGCGCGCATCCAGGCGCAGATCACGCGAAAGCGCGCCGAGGATGCGCTGCGTGAATCTCAGGAAAGCCTCGCGCGCGAGGTCGGCGAGCGCACCGAGGAGCTGTTGCGCATCACCGGCGTTCTCCAACACGAGGTCACCGAGCGGCGTCAGGCGGAGGAAGCCCGTCGGGTCCGGGAGGAGCAGTTTCGCGACTTCGCGCAGGTCGCGGCCGACTGGTTCTGGGAAATGGACCCCGAGCTGAGATTCGCCTACGTCTCGGAGCGG
>JBFHLI010000327.1:0-3003 GCA_041594935.1 Gammaproteobacteria bacterium
ACCCTGGGCGCGTTCACCCGGATCGAGCTCGAGCTGCAGCCCATCCCGCCCCACAAGGTGCTCGGGGTGTGTCATTTCCCGACCTTCTACGCCGCGATGGACGCCACGCGTCACCTCGTGAATCTCAAACCGAGCGCGGTCGAGCTCGTGGACGCCACGATGATCGACCTTGCACGGGCCATTCCGATGTATGCAAGCACCATAGGTCGCTTCATCCAGGGCAAGCCGGCCGCGGTCCTGCTCGTCGAGTTCGCGGGCGAGGAGCACGCCGCGCAGCTTACGAAGATCGACGAGCTCGAGACCCTCACCGACTCCCTGGGATTTCCGGGCTCGGTGGTCAAGGCGATCGATCCCGCCTTTCAGGCCGCGGTCTGGGAGGTTCGAAAGGCCGGGCTCAACATCATGATGTCGATGAAGGGTGACGGCAAGCCGGTCTCTTTCATCGAGGACTGCGCGGTCTCGCTCGAGGACCTGGCGGAGTACACCGACCGCTTGACACGGGTGTTCGAAAAACACGGCACCACCGGGACCTGGTATGCGCACGCGTCGGTCGGATGCCTGCACGTTCGCCCCGTTCTCAACCTCAAGGACGAGACGGACGTGAAGAAGATGCGTGCGATTGCAGAAGAGGCCTTCGCGATGGTGCGCGAGTACAAGGGCTCGCACTCCGGTGAGCACGGCGATGGCCTGGTCCGGTCCGAGTTCCACGAGTCGATGTTCGGGGCGCGCATCACCCGCGCGCTCGAGAAGGTGAAGGACACCTTCGACCCCGAGGGACTGTTCAATCCCGGCAAGATCGTGCGGCCCCCGCGCATGGACGACCGCTCCCTGTTCCGGTTCAAGCCCGGCTACCGGACCGAGCCCCTCGACACCGCCCTCGACTGGTCGCAGTGGAGCGGGTTCGCGGGCGCGGTGGAGATGTGCAACAACAACGGCGCGTGCCGCAAGTCGGTCGGGGTGATGTGCCCGTCATTTCGGGCTACGCGCGACGAGCAGCATCTCACCCGTGGGCGCGCCAACAGCCTCCGTCTCGCGCTGAGCGGGCAGCTCGGGCCGGGCGCGCTCACCTCCTACGCGATGTTCGAGACCCTCGACCTGTGCGTCGGCTGCAAGGCCTGCCGGCGCGAGTGCCCGACGGGGGTCGACATGGCCCGCATGAAGACCGAGTTCCTGTACCACTATCGCAAGCGCCACCGCCTCTCGCTCAAGGACCGAATGATCGCGTGGCTGCCCCGCTACGCGCCGCGGGTGGCGCCGGCCGCAGCGCTGCTCAATCTCCGCGACCGAATCCCGGGACTCGCGGCTGCGAGCGAACGCCTGCTCGGTCTGAGTGCCCGGCGCTCACTGCCGCCCTGGCGTCGGGACTACTTTGATCCCGAGCGCCGCCACGAACCTGCGCCGGACGGCGCTCCGACGGTGGCACTGTTCGCCGACACCTTCACCACCTGGTTCGAGCCGGAGAATGCGCATGCCGCGAGTGCGGTCCTGGAAGCGGCGGGGTTCCGGATCGAGGTCCCGGGCGCCCGCGGCGAAGTGCGACCCCTTTGTTGCGGGCGCACCTTCCTCGCGGCCGGTCTCGTCGACGAGGCTCGCAGCGAGGCGCGCCGCACGCTCGCGGCGCTGCTCCCATACGCGCAGGCCAACATCCCGATCGTCGGCCTCGAGCCCTCTTGCCTGCTCACCTTTCGCGATGAGCTCGCCGCTCTGCTCCCCGACGAGGACACGACGCCGCTGGCCGGGCACACGCTGCTGCTCGATGAGTTTCTCGCGCGAGAGGCCGCGGCCGGGCACCTCGATCTTCCCCTTTCGCCGCTGCCACAGTCATGCGCGCTGGTGCACGGACACTGCCACCAGAAGTCTTTCGCGCTGATGGGCGACCTCACCGCCACGCTCGGCCTCGTTCCCGGTCTCGAGGTCGAGGTGATCGAATCGGGCTGCTGCGGGATGGCCGGCGCCTTCGGCTACGAGGCCAATCACTACGACGTATCCATGCGCATGGCGGAGCTCGAGCTGCTGCCGAGGATTCGCGCCGCGGACGAGAACACCCTGCTGGTTGCGAACGGCACGAGCTGCCGCCATCAGATCAGAGACGGCACCGGTCGCCGCGCGGTGCACGTGGCGGTGCTGCTGGAAAGAGCCCTCGCCGCACCGCGAGTCCCGCGGGAATATCGATGAAAGGAGGATGGTCCATGCCCACCGAAGACGAGGTCCGCAAAGCATCAAACCAGTTTTACGCCGGGTTGAACCGCATGCTCAATGGAGATGCCGCACCATTGGCGGAAATCTGGTCGCACGGCAAAGCGGTAACGAGCCTACACCCGATCGGCGGCCGGGAGGTCGGCTGGGATGCCGTCAGGGAATCGTTCGAGAAAGTGGCCCAGCTGTCCTCGGACGGTAAGGTTGGACTGAAAGATCAGCTCATCCAGGTCGCAGGGGAGTTGGCTTACGAAGTGGGCATCGAGCATGGTCAGGTGAAGATTTCCGGACAGCCGGTCACCATTGAGCACCGCGTCACCAACATCTATCAGCGAGAAGCCGGAACCTGGAAGATGGTCCATCACCACACGGATGTTTCTCCGGCGATGCTGGATGTTCTCAGACGGTTATAGCTTCCGTCAGGGCAGGGCGGGAGGTAAGCCGGTGGTTGCCAGATGCCGGCACCGCATGGTGCTTCGGCGGTTATCAAACATCAGGCTGAAACTCAGCGGGCGGTCCGGGACGAGGCGAATCACGCCTTGATCGGTCTGCCGGAGGGCAAAAGTAACACGGCGGCCTCGACTGAGTCGAGAAACATGGCTTAAGTCGCTGATCAAAAAGCTGTTAAATTCAGCATGCGAGTTCGGAACGCAAGCGTGTGCGAGAGCGAATCGATGGGCTCGAGCAATACGGTTGCGTGGGTTCGGGCTGAATCTGAAAGTGCCCGTAACTTCGTGGGGAGACCAAGCCGTATACTTAACCGGGTGAGGCGCGAAGGAGAATGTCCGGGGCATTTTCTTTCGGCGT
>JBFHLI010000328.1:0-2991 GCA_041594935.1 Gammaproteobacteria bacterium
ACAGCATGATGTCGACCCGGCCATAACGCTCGACCGCGGCGCCGACCAACGCTTCGACGTCAGTGCGAACCGACGTATCGCAGCGCCGAGCCAGGGATTCCCCCCCGCTCTTGCGAATCGTCTCGGCGGTCGCGTTCGCTTCCGCCTCGTCGCGCGAGCACCCCACCACCACCGCTCCCGCCTCAGCAAAGCCGATTGCGAGCGCTCGGCCGAGTCCCCGGCTCGTGCCGGTGACGATGGCAACCTTGCCGCTCAGATCGAACAATGCCGCGCTCATCAGAAGAACCGCCCTTACCGTCTCGAAGCTACGTTAGACACATGACTGATCGGGGCAAGAGGCTAACTTTCCACCCGGAGCGTCGCGGCAAGCCTGGCCGTGAGTCGAATAGCGGTTCCCCGGAATGCGCTCTCAAGCACCGCTAAGCGCATCTAGCTCTTCATCGGTCGGGAATCGGCCGAGCTTCTTCTTGGAGTACAGCAGCTTCCCATCGATGGTAATCTCGAACACGCCGCCGGAGCCTTTGACCAGCTCCACCTCGGCGCCCGGTGCCTTCTTGAACCAATCTCTCGCACGGAGAGCCTTCGGCTCGTAGTTTCACTGCACGCAATACTCGATCCGGACCTTTTTCATTGCCACCTCGAGGTCTTGTTAGCACGTTCAACCACACATTCTACTTCGGGCCGGTCCGATTTGCCTGGAAATTCGCCCGGCTCCGCGTGGGCGGACCACCGAGACCGCAGCGCCTTTGCCCCGATTTGCCACGACCGTCGGGCCGACTAATCTTAGGGGAGCGAACACGAAGGGGAAAAGCGTGGAAATAGGTACGATTGTCTTCTGGGTGCTCGTCATCGGCTTCGTGCTATACGGGGTCGGCATTTACAACGGACTCGTTCGCGGACGCAATGCATTCAAGAACGCCTTTTCTCAGATCGACGTCCAGCTCCAGCGGCGCTACGACCTCATCCCCAACCTGGTCGAGACCGCCAAAGGCTACATCAAGCATGAGCGCGAGACGCTTGAGGCGGTGGTCGAGGCGCGCAACCGCGCCCAGCAGGCGAAGAAGAATGCGGCCGCCCATCCTGAGGATGGCGGCGCGGTCGGTGCCCTCGGTGCGGCCGAGGGCATTCTCGGTGCCACTCTTGGTCGTTTCTTCGCGCTCGCGGAGGCCTACCCGGATCTGAAGGCCAACGAGACGATGCTGCAGATGATGGAGGAGCTGAGCTCGACCGAGAATCGGGTCGCCTTTGCCCGCCAGGCTTTCAACGACGCGGTCATGGCGTACAACAACCAGCGTGAGCAGTTTCCCAACAACTTCATCGCGGGGCCGTTCAATTTCCAGGAGGCCCAGCTGCTCGAGATCCCAGATGTCGAGGCCCGAGAGGCGGTGAAAGTCGACTTCACGAGCTAGCCGGGAATTGGCACCGGAGCGCAACCTGCTCGCGGCTCGTGCTCAATTCATTCCCGGGCGGTGGTGCCAGTGCAAGACTCTGAGGACACTCGTCATCCGGTGCGGCTTGCTGACCGCCTCGCGCACCATCCGGGCTAAGCAGTTTCCCGGTCGAGACCGAGTGCACGCCCCCGGCAACGCATGAACTTCTTCGAGCACCAGCACCGGGCCCGGCGTTCGACGCTCCGACTGACCGCCTACTTCGTGCTTGCGGTCGTCCTCACGGTGCTCGCCATCAACGCGGCGGCCTACGCGGCGCTGAGGCTCAGCGAGCCCGAGTGGATACCGCCGATCAAGCAGTGGCTCGAGAGACCCTACTGGCTTTGGATCTCGGCCGGAGTTCTCGGCGTCGTTGCTTTCAGCAGCGTGCGCAGCTTCATCACCCTCGCGGGCGGAGGCAAAGCGGTGGCTGAGATGGTAGGGGCCCGGCGCATCAAGATGTCCAGCCAGGCTCTCGAGGAGCGTCGGCTCATCAACGTCGTTGAGGAGATGGCCATCGCTTCGGGCACCCCGGTCCCGGTGCTGTACGTGATGGATGAGGAGCCGGCGATCAACGCTTTCGTCGCCGGATACCGCGTTAACCAAGCGGTGCTCGTGGTCACCAAGGGAGCGCTCGAACGCTTGACCCGAGATGAGCTGCAGGGGGTGATTGGGCACGAGTACAGCCACATTCTCAACGGTGACATGCGGCTCAACGTGCGACTGATCTCCACCCTTGCGGGTATTCTCGCGATCGGTCAGCTCGGAGGGTTCATCCTGCGCCACTTCCGACTCTCGAGCCGTGGTAGTCGCCGGAGGGGCGGCGGTGGCCTGGTGGTGGTGATCGCGCTCATCCTGTTCGTGGTCGGATACATCGGTCTGTTCTTCGGGCGCCTGATCAAGGCTGCGATCTCCCGCCAGCGCGAGCTGCTCGCGGACGCATCATCAGTACAGTTCACCCGCAATCCGCGCTGCATCGCCGGCGCCCTTTGGAAGATCAAGACCGCGGGTGGCTCACGTCTCGACAACCGTCACGCCGAGGATATGAGCCACATGTGCTTTGCCGAATCGCTCAAGCTCGCCTCCCTCATGGCGACTCACCCGCCCCTCGACTCCCGGATCAAGACGGTCGCGCCCAGCTACTACGCGCAGAAGCAGCTCGAATCGAAGCGCGCTGCGCAGAAGGCCGACCACCCGTTACCGACGGCGGGATCGGTCGAGAACGCCTCCATACCGGATGCCGCCCTTGGCTTTGCGGTGGGCTCGAATTCGGGGGTGAGCACCACCGCGAAGGAAATTGCCGAGACGGTCGGGAACCCTTTACCACAGCATTTGGACTACGCGCACGAGCTCCATGCCGCGATTCCTTCCCCGTTGCTCGATGCTGCCCACAACCCCGAGTCCGCTCGAGCCGTGGTCTACGCTCTCGTTCTCACGACCACTGCGCCCGCCGTCATGGAGAAGGCGGAAAGGTTGATAACGGGTCTCGAGGGCGAGGCTCAGGTGAACCAGGTTCGCGACCTCTTGACGAAGCTATCGCAGCTCGGCGCCAAGAGCCGATTGC
>JBFHLI010000329.1:0-2912 GCA_041594935.1 Gammaproteobacteria bacterium
CGAGGACCACGTCTACGCGAGCCGCGGGGTGAAGGTGGTGGTCGATGCCAAGAGCTTACCTTACGTCGACGGCACCGAGATCGATTTCGCGCGCCAGGGCCTGGGTGAGGGTTTCCAGTTCCGGAACCCCAACGTCAAAGGCGAATGCGGCTGCGGCGAGAGCTTCGCCGTCTAGGTGCCCCGCTCGCCCAGCCGCCTGGGGGCAACTTCAAAGCCGCAGGCCAATATCGGGTGATAGATCGGCGATGACGTCTGGCAGCAGGCGGTCATCTTGGCGTTTCCTCGGCCAACCCACCTCGCTGTATAATTCAGCGCTTTATTCTGATCCGGTGAGGTTTAGATGGCGATAGAAAGGACCCTTTCCATTATCAAGCCCGATGCGGTCGCAAAGAACGTCATCGGTGAGATTTACCGCCGTTTCGAGTCCGGAGGACTCAAGATCGTGGCCGCGAGGATGCTGCATCTCACCCGGAAGCAAGCGGAGGAATTCTACGCGGTGCACAAGGATCGTCCGTTCTTTGGAGAGCTTGTCGATTTCATGATCTCGGGACCGATCATGGTCCAGGTGCTAGAAGGTGAAGATGCTATTTCGCGCAATCGCGAGATCATGGGAGCAACCGACCCCGCGAAAGCCGACCCCGGTACCGTCCGGGCCGATTTTGCCAGCGAAGTGACCGAGAACGCGGTGCACGGCTCAGATGCGGCGGAAACCGCTAGAGTCGAGATCGGCTTTTTCTTCGAGCCGCGTACTATTTGTCCGCGCACCCGCTAGCGCGTCCGCCCGCGGAGATGGGTCAATCACGCGAGAACCTGATCGGGTTGAACCATCGCGGGATGGCCGATTTCTTCGCGCAGCTCGGGGAGCGTTCATACAGAGCGGTGCAGACCCTGAAGTGGATTCACCGCCACGGGGTAGGCGAGTTCGAAGCGATGACCGACTTGAGCAAGTCTCTGCGGTCGCGACTCGGCGACATCGCGGAGATTCGCCCCCCCGAGGTCGTCGGCCACGAAGTGTCGGCGGATGGGACCCACAAGTGGTTGTTGAGTGTAGACGCCAACAACTGCATCGAGACGGTGTTCATTCCCGAAACTGACCGAGGGACCCTGTGCATCTCCTCGCAGGTCGGGTGCGCCTTGAACTGCCGCTTTTGCTCGACCGCCCGCCAGGGGTTTAACCGGAACCTTACGGTGGCGGAGATCGTCGGACAGCTATGGGTTGCAAGCCGTCGGCTAGACCCGATGCAGGCTGGAGATCGTACCATCACCAATATCGTGCTGATGGGCATGGGTGAACCCCTGCTCAACTTCGAGAACGTGGTCAACGCGATCGACTTGCTGCTCGACGATAACGCCTACGGGCTAGCCCGTCGACGGGTTACGCTCAGCACCGCCGGCATGGTCCCAGAAATTCTCAAGCTCAAGGACCGCTGTCCGGTTAGCCTCGCGGTATCGCTGCACGCACCGACCGACGAGCTGCGCGACGAGCTGGTGCCGCTCAACCGCAAGTATCCGATCCGAGAGCTGCTCGCCGCATGCCGCGACTACGTGGCGCATGCGCCGAAAGCGAACGTGACCTTCGAGTATGTCATGCTGGATGGGGTGAACGACTCGGCGGGGCACGCCGGGAAGCTCGCGACCCTGCTCCGAGGCGTTCCTGCGAAGGTGAACTTGATCCCTTTCAACCCATTTCCCGGCGCGGGATACCGCCGCTCCCCGGTCGATGCAATCGACCGCTTTCGCGAGATCCTGGTCGCGGCCGGGCTTGTAACCATCACCCGCAGGACGCGGGGTGAGGACATCGACGCGGCCTGTGGCCAGCTCGCCGGGCGGGTTCAGCCGCGAGCGCTGCGAATCGCCAGGGCACGTGGGGTCCGTGGTGCCCGATGCGCGCCGAAAATCTTGACAAATCAGATCCATGGAGGATCATCTTATTAACCCACGGGAATTTCGCCGGCCGGTCATGCAACGATTCTTGTCCTGGACGCTGGTAGCGAGCGCGCTACTGCTTCTATCCGCCTGCGAGAGCCCGGGCCCGCGCGATTCGATTGGCCCGTCACCGCAAACCGTCAATCGGAACGCCGAGCTACAGACCAGGCTTGGAATGGGGTATCTGCGGGAGGGCAAGTACGAGCTCGCGTGGCAACGGCTCAACAAGGCGCTCGACGCAGACCCCCGATATTCGACCGCACACAACGCGATGGCACTCTTGTACGAGCGGATCGGACAAGCCGAAAAAGCCAGGACGCACTACTCGGCGGCGATCAAGCACAATCCGAGCGACTCGTCGGCCCATACGAACTATGGAAGCTTTCTTTGCCGACAGGGCGAACTCGAAGCGGCGGAGGAACAGTTCCAGCTCGCGATCGGCAACGCGCTTTACGAGACTCCGGAGATCCCCTACGCCAACCTCGGGCTTTGTATGAGCCAAGTGGGCCGCAGGGACGATGCGGAGAAATATCTTCGCCGCGCTTTGGAGCTCAACCCGAGAATTCCGGGAGCCCTTATTGCAATGTCCGATCTCAGCTTGCAAAAGGGCGAGCAGCTGTCCGCACGCGCCTACATGCAGCGATACGCCGAGGTGGCTCCGCATTCGCCCCGGACCCTATGGCTCGGAATTCAGATCGAACGTGCGCTCGGCGACCGCGACACCGCCGCCAGCTACGCCATGCGGCTCAAGAACCAGTATCCCGACTCCAATGAAACCAGGCTGTTGCTAGAGTCCGAATCACAGTGGCAATAGTGCCCAAGCCCGCCGACGAACCCGCGCTGGATGCACCCCGAGGACCGGGTGGACAGCTGAAGCAAGCCCGACTGAAATCCAAGCTCGATGTCGAGGAAGTCGCCATGCGGTTGCGCCTCAACGTTCGAACCATCGAGCGCATCGAGGCAGACGATTACGAACACCTCCCCGC
>JBFHLI010000330.1:0-2876 GCA_041594935.1 Gammaproteobacteria bacterium
GCCTCCGAGCTCAATCTCACTTTCGTGGTGGCGGACCGGGATGCGGACCGTGCGCTGCGCGCGCTGCACGCGCATTTTCTTTCCGATTGAGAGGTCGAGCTCGGCTACAACGAGTCGTTGGCGTCGAACATACGGGCGTAGGCGCGCACATCGAGAAATCCTTCCATCCGCACGATCTCGCCGTCCTTGACCGTGATCCATTCCGCCACCCGGGTGCGCTCGATATCGGAGATGGTGGTGACGAAGGTCAGAATCGCACACGCTTCGTCGCCGTCGACGAATAGCCGCCGGCGCTCGATCCGTTTGATGATCTGGGCGTACTTCTCAAGGTCGCGCAGGAACGCGTCGGCGCTGTCGAAGCGGTCCATCGGGCCCTCGTAGGTGAACGAGCGCTGCGAGAGCAGCCGCGACGCGCGCTCGAAGTCCTGAGCTTGAAAAGCGTCGAGGAATGCGTGGACCACCTGCTCGGTCGTCAACGGTTGTGGCATGAAGCGCTACGCTCGTCGTTCCGGGGTGCGAGCGGAGTTTACACCAGGCGTCGCCACCGACATCGGCTGAGGTCCCGGCGTCCCGGCGGTGGGTGTTGCAAGTCCGCTCGGGAAGAATCACTATCCGTGCGAGGTCAGCGCGGCCCTGTCGGCAGTGCGCTCGACTCCCCCCACCCCACCAGCCGGGAGCGCTTCACATGTCATCATCCGAAGAGCCGGCGATCTCCGCCGAGGACCATTCGCCCGCGGCAGCCGAGCCGCTTCCCCCCTGGGTCACGGTGGGCGCGGACTTCTACGCCCACGATGGCTGGCGCATCGAGTCGGTCGTCGGCAAGTGGATCGAGGTGGTGGAAAAGCGTTCTGGAAGCGGTGACCCGAGTAGAGCCTGGATCTACCTCCCGACCGGGGTGGTGTACGGGGATACGACCCTGATGCGCCGCTCTGAGCACGGGCTCCCGGTGGCGACGCGCTGAGGCGAACCGACCCGGGCGTTCGGACTTGAGGGACATCGCACTGTCAATCGTCGGGGCGGCGCTCGCCTGGGGGGCCTACGAGCTTCTCGGACACCCCGGCTGGGCGCTCGCCGCGCTTGCGGTGTACACCGCTGTCCTCGTCTGGCTCAAGCGCCGCGATCCGCAGGGCGACGACGGGTGAGCAGCCGGGACGGGGAGGACGCAACGACGCGGGAGTCGGAACTCGACCCTCACTCGCTCTTTCGCCGCATGACGTGCATCCCGAGCAGGAGCACCGCCATGCCGCCGACAAACACTCCGATGGAGTAGACGCCCGCCCTCGGACCGGCCAGAAGGGCCGCGATCAGCAGGGCCCAGCCAACGAAGACCAGGCCATACCCGAGCAGTATGTGCCTCGTCTGACTCAAGCCGAATCTTCGATTCGCTCGACCGTCACCGCATCGGTCATCCAGCACCCCTCGCAATCCCCGGCTCCCTGTCGCGAGAGATAGAACGCGTAGGTTATCGCCCGACTCGGGCCGATCAGCCGCACGACCTGTCGGGCGACGTCGTCAACGATCTCGGCCGGCTCGAACTCCGCGTCGATGTACTCGAGCATCAGCCGGTAGGCGCCGTCCTTGATCATCTGCGCGAATCGGGGCAAGGGGCCGGTGTTAACCTTGTTACTCGGAGATGCGAATCGGAAGCAGACCGCTATCCCGCGGTCCGACTCGTCGTTGCCGCGCAGCGCCTCGAGCTGGATCCTGACCACCTCCTGGGGCGAGAGCCGTGGGCTCGGCAACGGCCCGTTGCGTCCTTCGAGCACGCCGGTGTCGGCGCTACCGGCGCTCACCACCGGTGAGGCGGCACCCAGGATGAAGGCGAGCGCGACAAGCCACTCCGGAATCCCGCGCGTGCTGGTTCTTGCGTTCATCGATATCACCTTCCTTCGGTCATCCACTGTGGGGTAGAGAGGTGAATTTCCTCAGTAGCCATTCGTCTCACGGATCGCGCCCCGGTGCAAGATGCGCCGGTAGCCGAACCGGCTGAGATCCAGCGCGCGAAACCGGCCGCGAGTGATGCGCTCGCGCATCGCCCTCCCGATCGCGGGCAACTGCGGCAAACCGTGCGCCATGAACCCGGCCCTATACTCGCCCGGGGGGCGGGCAGCCCGGGGGTCGTGCGGGGAGTTTGCTGGTATGCTTGCCCGGCAAATCCTCGACGTGCTCTTGACTCGCCATGCGCTGGATCGTCTCGACCTGTCTGACCGCGCTAGTCCTCGGCATGACGATCGCACCGGCCGCGGTGCGCGCCGCGGACACGCTGACGGCGATCAAGAGCACGGGCATCGTGTCGTTCGGCTACCGTGAGTCCTCGGCGCCGTTCTCCCAGCTGGGGTCTGACGGCGCTCCGGTTGGTTACTCGATCGATCTGTGCCTGCGGGTCTTCGGTGCCTTGAAGGCCGAACTCGGTCGCGAGGATCTGAGCATCCGGTGGGTGCCGGTAGACCCTCAGAGCCGATTGCGCATGGTGGCGGACGGGACCATCCACCTCGAATGCGGCTCCACCACCAATACCCTGAGCCGCCAGGCCGAGGTCGACTTTTCCTACACGACCTATCTAACCGGGGCGCGTCTTCTCGTGCGCAGCGGCGAGGGTATCAACCGGCTCAAGGATCTCGAGAGCCGAGCGCTTGCGGTGAGCGCCGGCACCACCACGGAGCGGGCTGTGCTGCGAGCGATGGAGCTCGCGGGGCTCAACAACGTACAGCTTCGCTATGTGCGAGACCACGCCGAGGGCTTCTCTGCGGTCGAGCGGCGCGAGGTCGATGCGTACGTGACCGATGACATCCTGCTCTACGGGCTCATTCAAGAGGCGACGGAGCCTAGGCTCTACGAGGTCGTCGGGCGATTTCTCTCCTACGAGCCCTACGCCC
>JBFHLI010000331.1:0-2858 GCA_041594935.1 Gammaproteobacteria bacterium
AACGAGCACCTGTACTGGGCGGTGCTGTTCGGCTGGTATTTCGTGATGGGGGCGGGTCCCCTCTCTCTCGATGCCGCGCTGCGTCGGGGCATCGCGCGGAGCGCGGTGCCCCTGGTGGGCCCGATCGCTCGTGCCACAGGGCTTCTCGAGCGACGCGCTCGCCCCGTGTTTCTGCTCGTCCTTCGCGGATGGCTTGGGTTGATCCTAGCCGGCTTGAGCTCCACTGGAACGGAGGGGGCGATGCGGGCGCTCAGCGGGTTACGCTTCACTGACCCGACCCCGGCGGTCGGGGCCCTGGGTTGGAGTGGGTGGATCCTCACCGGGCTCTGCCCGATCCTGCTCGGCCTGGGGATTGCTACCCGGCCGGCGGCGCTGGTCGCGGGATTGCTTCTCCTGGCGGGATCGTCGTCACCCCTGCTCGGCGAGCTCGCGCGCATCGATCTCGCCTACTGGGTCCTCCTGCTGGGGCTAGTCGCGCTCACCGGACCGGGTGTCCTCTCGGTCGATCGCATCGTCTCGAACGTGTGGTCGAGGATGCTGGGAGCGTTGGTGGCGGCTGAGGCCGCGGGTGCAACGCTGCCGCATGTCGTGATCGTGGGCGCCGGTTTTGCCGGCTTGAGCGCTGCGCGCGGGCTGCGACACAGCCGCTGCCGGGTCACGTTGATCGACCGGCGAAACTACCATCTGTTTCAGCCGCTGCTCTATCAAGTGGCCACCGCGAGCCTTTCCCCGTCCGATATTGCGACTCCGATCCGGGAGCTGTTTCGCGATCAACCCAATGCTCGGGTGTTGATGGGGCGAGTGAACGACGTGGATGTATCGAAGCGCTCGGTGGTTCTCGGCGAGCAGCGCGTTGCCTACGATTACCTCGTGCTCGCGACCGGTGCCCGCCACAGCTACTTCGGGCGCGATGAGTGGGAAGCATGGGCGCCGGGCATCAAGAAGGTCGAGGATGCCACCGAGATCCGGCGCCAGATCTTGATCGCGTTCGAACGGGCCGAGACCACCGAGGATGCGCTCGAACGCCAGCGCCTGCTCACCTTCGTGGTCGTCGGGGGTGGGCCCACCGGCGTCGAGCTCGCGGGAGCGATTGCAGAGCTCGCGCGCCACGGCATGGAAGGTGAGTTCAGGGCGATCGATCCGGCCAGTGCCGACGTGGTGCTGGTGCAAGCCGGTCCCCGGCTGCTGCCGGCTTTCCCCGAGCGCCTGTCTCGCGTCGCGGCGCGCTCGCTTGAGCAGCTCGGGGTGCGAGTGGTCCTCGATCGGCGGGTGGATTCAATCAACGAGACGGGGGTGGCGATCGGCGCGGAATGGATCGAGACCCGCACCGTGTTCTGGGCCGCCGGAGTCATTGCCTCACCGGCCGCCAAGTGGGTCAACGCGCAGCGCGATGCGGCGGGGCGGTTGAAGGTGGAGCCCGACCTCTCGGTGCCTGGTCTCGGTAACGTGTTTGCAATCGGCGATACGGCCCTGACCCTGGCATGGAACGGGGCGCCGGTACCCGGGCTCGCGCCCGCTGCGAAGCAGGCCGGCACCTACGTGGCGCGCGTCATCCGTGCGCGCCTGAGCGGGCGGCGGCCGCCGCCACCATTTCGCTACCGTCACCTCGGAAGCCTGGCGACGATCGGCCGCCAGTCTGCGGTCGTCGACTTTGGTCCGGCACGATTTAGCGGGGCGCTCGCGTGGTGGCTGTGGGGAGCGGTTCACGTCTACTTCCTGGTCGGGATGCGAAACCGCATTTCCGTCGCATGGGACTGGTTTTGGGCGTACCTCACGTTTCGCCGGGGAACGCGCCTGATCACGGGTATCGAGGAATGACGGACCCAACCCCCGCGACGGTCGATACCCCTTGGCCGACCCGCCCGGACCGAGAGACATCGGCCGCGATTCCCAGCCGGGCCGGGATCGGTTTGCGAGCGCCTCACTATCGGGCGCTCCTCGCCGATCTTCCGGACGTGGGCTGGCTGGAGGTTCACAGCGAGAATTACTTCGGAGGGGGCGGGGCGCCGCTTCATTATCTGGAAGCGGCTCGCGAGCACTATCCGCTCAGCCTGCATGGCGTCGGGTTGTCGCTCGGGTCGGGCGACCCGCTCAACCGGGAGCACCTGCGGTGCCTCAAAGCGCTGGTTGCTCGCTTCGAGCCGGGTCTGGTCTCGGACCATCTTTGCTGGAGCTCGGTGGAGGGAATCTATCTCAACGACCTGTTGCCGCTGCCCTACACGGAGGAGGCGCTGCGGCACGTCGTCGCGAGAATCGAATGCGTGCAGGATTACCTCGGCCGTGAGCTCCTGGTGGAGAACGTATCGACCTACCTGAGCTACACGCACTCCACCATTCCCGAGTGGGATTTCCTCGGGGAGGTCGCGGAGCGAGCCGGGTGCGGCATTCTGCTCGACCTCAACAACATCTACGTGAGCGGCATGAACCATGGTTTCTCTCCCGGAGCTTATCTCGATGCGGTGCCACGCGAGCGAGTACGGGAGATCCATCTGGCCGGGCACTGCGTCAATCACTATCCCGAAGGCGATGTCTACATCGACCATCACGGTGCCGAGGTGGCGCTGCCGGTGTGGGAGCTATACGAGATGTCGGTTCGACGCCTGGGCCCGATGCCCACGCTCATCGAGTGGGACACCGAGTTGCCTTCTCTGGAAACCCTGGTGGCGCAGGCGGTGCGGGCCGACCGGGTGCAGGAGCGGTGCCTTGCTGGAACTGGATGATCTCCAGCGCCGGTTTCGGGACGGGCTCCTCGATGAGGCGCAAGCGGATTCGCTGCCGATCCGCGGCGGGCGATTTTCGCCGCAGCAACGGCTTCAGATCTACCGCAACAATCTGTTCACGAGTCTTTGCGCGGCGCT
>JBFHLI010000332.1:0-2828 GCA_041594935.1 Gammaproteobacteria bacterium
CAGTTCTTCCTCAAGTGGATCATCTCGCACCCGGCAATAACCTGTGCGATTCCCGCCACCACCAATCCCAGACACCAAGCGGACAATATCGGGGCGCTGGTCGGTCCTCTGCCCGACCGGGCGATGCGAAGCCGGATGCTCGCGCATATGGAAACGATTCCCGACTTCGACCAAGTAGCGAAGATGCCCGTGTACCCCGGCAAGACGTTCGACGGCGTGGTGAACCGAGGCTCCTAGAGTGAGTTCAGGAAATCCTCCGGCCGGAGCGGAGCGGCAGCATAAGAAGTCACTTTAACTTCGAAATGCAGTAAAGACAGTCGCTTGCAGGTTCTTTCTCGAGTCCGCTCACCATGAACGGTGAGCCCTCTTGGCGAAGTATCCAGGCTAGCTTCTGCCGGGATTGGCAGGTCCCGCGGCCGAATCGCGGCGCGTTCTGGAAACGGGTGGTCCGGCTGTTGAACCCGCGAGGCCCGCGACGGCGGCCGTGCGCTCACCGACGGGCACGCTATCCGCCTTTCAGCGGGGGCATCACCGAGAGCTGGTCGTTGTCCGAGAGCTGCAGGCGGGGGCGTTCGCTCGGCGGGACGATGGTCCCGTTCACGGTAACGAGGTAGTTCGCGTCCGGGGGGAAGCCGAGCTGCTCGATGACGGCGAGGGGCGATGCGCCTTCGGCGACTTCCACCACCGCGAGGTTGCGGGCGCTGCCCGGCGGCAGATGCTTTCCCAGCAGGCCCGCGGTCTTGACCGTTATCTTCACCGATCCGCCGGATTCGAAGCTCGCGGGCCTGACATCAAGCGGTCCTCTGAGGCGGCGTAACGGTTCTGACAACGTCGCGGCGCGAGGGTTGGGGAATGGCTAACCACGCTCGCTCCTCGTTACACCGCCGCCGTCTGGGTGCAGGCGAGGTAGGCTTCCATCACCCGATGCGGATCCTTCATCAGCGTGCTTTTCCACTCGCCGAGCGGAACGCGGGTCTGCACCAGCCCCCGGATCACGCCGACGTGCTGAGTCAGTCCGAGCGCGAGCGCCCCCACCACGACATCATCCTCGAACTCCAGGCGCAGGTACTTGAACCCGTCGTTGTCCACCGCCTCGACCCGGTCGCCGTCGGCGCCCATCCACAGCCCGTAGGAGCTCGAGACGAGGCCTAGGGTGTTCAGCACGTTCATCGAGAGGCTTCCCTTGAAGGTGGTCTCGACCCCGGCCATGTTCATCGCGGCGATTCGTCCGTGCTCGCTCGCAGTGGGCTGGATGGCGTGAATCTCCTGCCTCCCGGTCGAGAAATCCGGGCCCTGGGCGACGTCGCCGGCGGCATAGATCCCCTGCACGTTGGTCTGCAGGCGGTGGTCCACGAGGATGCCCTGGTCGATATTGATACCGCTGCCTCCGAGAAAATCCACGTTGGGTGCGACACCCGTCGCGCAGACCACCAAATCGGCTTCGACCGGCTCGGCCCCGTCGAGCTCGAGCCGGAGCCCTGCGTTCGCCGATTCGATACCTTGCACCTTGGTCGAGGTCAGCACCCTTACTCCCTGGTTCTCACACCACCGCTTGATCATCTCTCCGCCGGTGTCGTCCATCATCCGCGCGAGCATGCGGTCGGCCATCTCGATCACGGTGAGTTCCACCTTCCGTGCGACCAGCGCCTCGAGGACGATGCAGCCGATGAATCCGGCTCCCATCAGCACCACGCGGGAGCCCGACTTTGCGTGGCGCATGATGTTGCGCGCGTCCTCGAGCGTCCAGCAGTTCTCGACCCCCGGCAGGTCCATTCCGGGTATCGGGGGCTTGAGGGTGTGGGATCCGGTGGCAAGCAGCAGGCGGTCGTATTGCAGCGATTTCCCGCTCTCGAGCTTGACGACCCTGTCGGCGGGCGAGACGCTCGCAACCCCGGCGCGCTGAACGTCGATATCGAGCTTGTCGTAGTGACCCTCGCCGTGGCGCAGGTACGTTCCCTCCTCACCGACGTTCTCGGCGAGCAGATAGGGGATGGCCATGCGCGAGTAAGGCGGCTCGGGCTCCGCCCCCAGGATCGTGATCTTCGCCCCGCGGTCCACCCCGCGCAGAGTCTCCGCCGCGATCACCCCCGCCGGTCCGGCCCCAACGATGACGTGGTTCATGCTCTAGCCTCCCAGGTGGATTGCGGTCAGCGCGCGACCAGACCGAGCCGGCTCAGCGTCTGCGTCGTGGGCTCCCCGTCGGGGGTCCAGCCGCGCGCCTCGTAGTACTCGGGCAGCATCACGTCGAGCTGGTTCACCTTGCCCTTGGCGGTGCCCGACGGCGCGGGTACCTCCAGCAAGCGCTTGGGCAGGGTGTCGTCGGCCTTCGTGAACCCGGCCGCCATGTTGAACATCCGCTCGAGATTCCAGACGCGTTCGCCGGTCTCGGTGAGCCGCTCTGCCGTCCAGCCGCCATCACAGGCCGCGTCCAGGTGGCGTGCGAGCACCTCGGGGCTGAACGAGGTGAACAGGCATACCCCGGTCGAGTCGAGGGCGGCGGTGCGGTCCTGCGACTCCTTGCACGGCACCGCCTTGCCCTTGCCGGTCTGGTCTTCCATGTCCTCCGCGAACGTGTCGTGCTTGAGATGGCAGGCGCCGCGGTTGCTGGTCGCGTAGCCGAGGCCCATGCCCTGAAGGGCTCTCGAGTCGTAGCCGGCAAACTCCTGGCCCTTCACTCCCATGAACAGCTCGGGATGACCGTACTTCTCGCACAGCCGCTTGGACCCGAGGCCGAGCTGCTGGCCGAATCCCTCGTACTTCCCGGTCTTCTCGGCCATGATCGTGAGGGCCTCGGCAATGCCACCGTTGAGCGGCACCCCATCGGTGTC
>JBFHLI010000333.1:0-2823 GCA_041594935.1 Gammaproteobacteria bacterium
TCCATGAAGTTCTCGGTGAGGCATTTCCAGTTGGTGTCCCAGACGTGGTCCTCGTCCAGGACCTGCACGTACTCACCCATCCGATAACGCTCGACGATCGGCTCGAGGGCGCCGAGGCGGTTTGCCACCGGCTCGACATCGGGCGCGAGGCTCACGTAGATCCAGCCCTCCCAGATCTCGCAACGCAGCTCGGGGAGCTGAAATTGCCCCACATCGAAACCCTGGGTTCGGTCCATGTGCTGGGCCCGGAGGAGCCGGCCGTCGAGACCGTAGGTCCAGGCATGATAGGGGCAGACGATACGCTTGCAGCTTCCGCGACCGGAAAGTAATCGCATCATTCGATGCAGGCACACGTTGGAAAACGCGCGCACCCCCCGATCCGCACCGCGCACGACGAATACCGGCTGCGAGCCGATGACGTGGGTGAAGTAATCGCCCGGAGCCGGGATCGACTCGGCCCGGCCCGCGCACAGCCACTCCCGGGAGAAGATCCGCTCCTGCTCCAGGGCCTGGAACGCCTCCGAGGTGTATACCCCGGGCGGCATCGCGGTCGCGGATTCGAGGGGCCGGGCGGCAAGCGCCCGAAGCTCCTCCAGCAAGCCCGCCAGTCGCTCGCCTGCGCCAGCAGCCGGCCGGTTTGAATCGCGGGGACCTCGCCGCACCGTCGTTGACCGATTTTTCCGCACCGCGATCGAGCCTGAGTGCGCCTAATCCCCGCCGAAGCGGTCGCGAAGCATGCTCTGGTGCTCCCCCGTCAACGACCCCTCTACAGCACCTGGTCGGAGAGTCCGGCCGCCTTCTTCACGAACTCGAGCGGTCCGGAGAAATCGAAGCTGTTGTAGACCGTGTTCAAGTGGGCGAAGGGTGGCGACTGGGCAAAGAGCTGAAACGTGACCTTGTGCCCGGCATAGTCGGAGTTGAGCAGGTCGCGGGCGAAGGCGAGCAGCTTGCGCCGGTCCGAGGCCACCCAGTTCTCGTTGATCGAGTAGAACTTCTGCAGCCACGGGCCGGTTTCCGGATTCTCGAAGGCGGCCTGGTCGGGGGTCACGCAGATCTGCCCCCCGCACAGCTCGCGGGCGAGATGGACCATCGCCGGGAGCTGGGTGCACGCGAGCACCCGGCCGGTGAACAGCAGCGACTGGTTGGGCATCAGCAGGTCGCCGGGGCTTTTCTCCGCGGTCGCGATCGCCGCCGTCAGGTGCGCGTTGATCCCCTCGCGATAGCAGGCGAGCTGGGCCAGCTTCTCGCGCACCGCCTGCTGCTTGTCGAGACCGGTCTGGCGCACATTGAACAGGGCAGCGCCGAGCATCATGTCCGCCATGTACATGATGCGGATGACGAATGCATAGGCGCTGTACCGGTGCAGGGTGCCGCGGATGAAGGTCGCGGCGCGGGTGTGCCGGCAGAACAGTACGTCCTCCCACGGGATGAGAACGTTGTCGAACACGAGCAGCGTGTCGACCTCGTCGAAACGGCTCGAGAGCGGATAGTCCCCGGCCGGCTTGACGCCCGCGAACCCGTTGCGGCAGATGTGCTTCAGGCCCGACGCGTTCATCGGGCAGATGAACCCGAGCGCGTAGTCGGAGAGCTTCTCGTCACCCCAGTTCGCGATCGTCGGCTTCACGAACGCCTGATTTGCGTAGGCGGCCGCAGTCTCGTACTTCGCGCCCCGGACCACGATACCCGCGTCGGTCTCCTTCACCATGTGCAGCAGCATGTCGGGGTCCTGCTCCTGCGGCCGCTTGGACCGGTCGCCCTTCGGATCGGTATTGGCCGACACGTGAAAGGTGTCATTTCTGACCACCGCCTGGATATGCCGGGTGATGTTCTCGCTGAACTGGGGGTCGACCTCGTTCAGGACGTCGCGCCCGTCGTAGAGCGACCACATCTCACCGACCGTCTCGTCGCTCATGCGGGTGACCACCCCGCCGATGTCCTTCATGATCGCGTCGATCGCCTGGCGCTTGTCCTGCCAGTCCGGCTGGGTGCGGGGCAGCTTGTGCCCCACCACGTTCGGCTCGTTGCCGTCGGAGTAGGAAAGGATGCTGCGGTAGCGCTCCTCGTGCGCCATGTCGTAGATCCGGGCACGCACGTCCACGATCGGCTTGAAGGCCGGGTGGGCCGGCACGTCGGCGACCCGCTCCCCGTTGATCCAGACCTGACGGCCATCGCGGATCGATTCGCGGTACTCATCCCCAGTTCGCAGCATCACACTGTCTCCCGTCGGCTTTTCGAACCCGCTCATTGTGGCGCGAACTCCGAGTTGGGTAAATATATGAATTTCCTGCTCAATCGATAGGCTGATCCTTTCCAAGGTGCCAGCCTGCACCTGTCTCAGCCGTCGGTATCGAGCGCGTTCCACAAGCTTGAGACACAGCTCGGGGGGTGACGCTCTCCCCGGCCGACAGGCGTAAGGTGGTGGCGCGTCCGCTCCAGCCGGTGACCCCCCCTCCCCGTGGGTCGGCCCTACCTGGCTCGCGAGCGTGCGCGCGACCGAGACCATGCGCGCCTTCATCGACTACCCTCGCGAGGCGTTCGTCGCCGACCCGGACCGAGGCTGGTCCTCTCTGCCGCGAGCAGAGTGCCAGTTTCCCTCTACGGTGAAAAAATCGTCGAATGGCTTGCAGAAATTCGATGTTTCTGCCCGAAATCGGGCAAGATCATTGAATCTTTCCCAAAATAATGGCTGTATACGCCCGGTATGGAAGCCTCCTCCCCACCCGACGATCTCATTGACTACCTGACCAAGATCAGCCGGCTCGATCGGGACGAGGCACACCGGCTGCTGCTCGAGGTCCTGGCGTACTTCTGCGAACCCCGCGA
>JBFHLI010000334.1:0-2814 GCA_041594935.1 Gammaproteobacteria bacterium
CCGGGGCCTGCATTGAGATTGGCGAGAAGCTCTACCGAGCCGCGGTTGCTGACATCGGGAGAGATTACGACTCGTTCCTGCAGTGATCGGCATTCAGGCCAGATAGGGGCGCGGAAGTCTCGATCACCATCCTTCCCGGGGCGCTCCCGCCGCCGGGTGGGGGCTTGCACGGGGGACGGAAGGGGCGACGGACGTGCAGCGCTCACCGATTTCACCGCCGTGACATGCCTCCGAGCTACCCGATCATGTCCGGGCCCGGCCCCCACCGCGAAGGGGCACCAGAGCGCAAATAGTTTTTCGGCGCCCGATGAATTAAGCTTTTCTTAGGAATTCAAAAGCGATTGGAGTCTGCCGATGCCGCCAGAACCAGTCAGCCTCGCGGCGCTCAGCTGCGAATTACCGGTCCGGATGCACCCGGTTAGCGAGTTATTCTTGAACGCCTGGCTCGAAAACCGTATCAGCAGCGCCGATTTTCAGCGCTTCTTCTCCTTACCCAATTCGGACTACATTCCCCTGGCGGAATGCCTCGTGCGGGTGTTCGGCACCTAACCCTTGGGACGAAAAGGGTAGCCCTCAAGCTTCGACGGAGCCGCCGGGCAACGTGGCCCTCCCATGCCGGGCTTTCCTCCTGAGCCCGGGGATGCCATTCCGTCCTGCCGGGGTGGCAGCTGCTACTGGATGAGCACGTAAACGGTGCTGCTCCCTCTCTGAATGCGCAGCACCAGGGTTCTCGGCCGCCGCGCCAGCACCTGCCTCACCTCGTCCAGATTTCTCACCCGTATTCGATTGACCGCGGTGAGGACATCTCCGTCCCGTAGCCCGGCGGCGGCAGCGCTGCTGTCCGGCTCGACCTCGGCCACCAGTACCCCCTCGACCCGCCCGAACTGGGTCATCCCCTGGACGATGTCTGCCAGCACTGCGCCGCTCAGCCGCGGATGCAACTCCTCGGCCGCGAGGGCCGGCTCCTCGCGCTCCGCGAGCTTCGCCTCCACCCGTCGTCGCCGACCGTCGCGAATCACCTCGAACCGAACCCGATCCCCCACGTGCAACAGACCGAGCACGTTGTGGACCTCGGCGGCGCTGCGCACCGGCTGGCCGTTGACCGACACGACAACGTCGCCGGCCTGAAGCCCCGCGAGCGCGGCCGGGGAGTTCGGCTTTATCCGAACAATCACGGCGCCGCCCGGTTGGGAGAGACCAAACGCCTCGGCCAGCGCCGGCGTGAGGTCCTGCATCGCCACCCCGAGCAGTCCCCGACGCACCTTTCCGAACGAGACGAGCTGGGTCATGATATCGCGCGCCATATTGCTCGGGATTGCAAAGCCGATGCCGATGTTGCCGCCGCTCGGAGCGAAAATTGCGGTATTGATCCCGACCAGCTCCCCACGCAGGTTGACCAAAGCACCGCCGGAGTTCCCGGGATTGATCGAGGCATCGGTCTGGATGAAATCCTCGTAATCTCGGATTCCGAGACCGCTACGCCCAAGCGCGCTCACTATCCCGGAGGTCACGGTCTGGCCGAGGTCGAACGGGTTACCGATGGCGACCACGAAATCTCCGACCCGTAGCTCGTCGGAATTCCCGGGTGGTACCGCGGTAAGGTTCTCGGCTTTCACCTTCACGACCGCGATGTCGGTGTTGGGATCGATGCCGACGACGCTCGCCGCCAGCTGTCGTCCGTCCTTCAAGGTCACCGTTATGTCGCGCGCTTCGCTGATCACGTGGTGATTGGTGAGGATATAGCCGTGCGCTGCGTCGACGATGACGCCCGAGCCCAGGCTGCGGGTGTCGCGCCGACGAGGCGGGTCGGGGTAACCGAAGAACCGGCGGAAGAACGGGTCGCTCAACAATGGGTGCTCGGGGGCCGAAACCTCGCCGCGCGTCGAGACGTTCACGACCGCGGGCATCACCTGCTCGAGCATCGGCGCGAGACTCGGTAGCGGTTCGCCGCCGACCGCGACCGGCAAGCCGGCATGGGCGGAAGAACAGACGAGCCCGATTAGCAACCCGATCGTGCCAGAAATCCTCACCCCATCGCCTCCATCGTCATCCCGCTTACCCGCGATGCCGACCGCGATACCGACCGCTCACGAAGCCGCGAGTCACGAGTTGACCGGCAATATCGATGCCGCCGCAGCGCGTTCTAGCCCGCGATAATCGGCGATCGACCGCGAATTGTTCAAGGGCCCGGCGAGGCTCGCCATCGCTTCCCGGCTGCGCCTTGCATCCGGTCGCCTCGACCGACCCGAGGCGGTGTGACCTCATCGCATCGGACCCCACCGAGGCGGATGCACCCGGATCCGGGTGAATGGCTAGCCCGGATACTTCACCAACGCGCCTCGCCGCTCTTCACTAAGCTTCTGAGAGCGATGAGAAAACGAACCGTTTTGGGCGACCCGAGCGCGGTGCAATTCGTTGCCGCGGCAAGTCTACCCGGGCACTGGTTAGACTATGCGTGCCCGGACTTGGGCTTCGGCCAAGCGATAGCTACGGCTATCCCTTGCACTCCAGCTCGGCGTCCAGATTCGCCTATCCGTCGCCATCATCCCGGGTCCTTGGTGAAATATCCGGGCAGGGCAGTGGCGAATCTGGTCGCCCGCCAGCTCGGCCGCGCGCTCTCGGCGGTGAGGCGAAAGTGTTTTTCCGTATAATGCCGGGAACTCGGGTTCACCGGTGTCGCAGCGATTATGGCGAAGAAGCACATATACAAGGTGGTGTTTCACAATCAGGGCAAGATCTACGAGCTGCACGCGAGCAAGGTGGATGCAAGTGAGATCTTCGGTTTCGTCGAGATCTCCGACATCATTTTCGGAG
>JBFHLI010000335.1:0-2781 GCA_041594935.1 Gammaproteobacteria bacterium
CAGCTCGCGGATCGGCACGCCCTTCTTGACCAGCTTGTTGAAGGTGGACTCGTTGAGCGCTCCGGCGTCGAAGAGACCCGCCCCGACCGCGGTCCCGACCTTGTCGTGTCGCTCGAGGTACTCGTAGCGGCTCAAGTCGACGGCGTTGATGTTGTGCTTGTAAAGATACTGCTGCGAGAGATAGCGCCCGATGGTGGACTGCTCGTCACCGAAGGCAAAGCTCTTTCCCTTGAGCTCCTGCACGTCCCTGATGGGACTGTCCTTGGCAACGCAGATGATGCCGTAGAACACCTCGGCGCCGTCCTCACTCTCCTTGGCAATGATCTTGAGGGCGGGATTGGTGCGTTTGGCCTCCACATAAGACGCGGGTCCAAAGCGTGAGAAATCGACCTTGCCCGAGGCGAGGTGCTCGATTCCCTGGGTGTAGCTTCGTGCGACCTGGATTCGGATCTCCACCGGTTCGCCCAGATTCTCACTCAACGCCTGCTGAATCACGTTCACCATGGGTCGGAACTTCTTAACCATTTCGGTGGGCTTCTCGGAGGTGTACACGCCGAAGCTGAGCTCCACCATGGCGGACGAGGTCGCCCAGGCCATGCTCAGTCCGAGGATACTGATGAGGTGTAGGGGGAAGACGCGTCTCATTGAACTCTACTCCTTGGCTTCGCTAGTCAAGTCGGTTGCTTGGGCTCGCTGAACTCGAGTCATCGCCGTTTGCCGATGGCGTCTTCGACGGTGCCACCCGGCACAAAGTCGGGCCTGCCTGGGCGATTCGCGGCTCGTAACTGTCTCGTAACATCGTCCCTCGCAGACAAAACTTTAGCTTTGCGGGAGAGCTTTTCGGCGAGCGGTTCGAGACTAAAGAAATCGGGCGGCACGCCGACTAAGGGTGCATCCGAGATTTGGCTCTCGAGCTTTGGGTTGGCGAGCGGGACCGCACCGACTCAAGCGCGCCAGCTCGTCGACGTCGCCGACAGCAGAAGGACAAGTGATCATGCGCTCGATTGGGAACGTATCTATGAAACAGAAGCTTGCAATCGTCGTACTGTCGATCGCGGGTGTGGCGGTGGGTGCCTCGGCCTTCGTGTTCGCAGGCGAAACGGACCTGCTGTCGAGGACGATCTACCTTGGCCTGTCTCTTTGGCTCGGCGTGTTTCTCGCGTGCTTGCTGATTATGCCGTGGCTGGAGCGGATGATTTTTCGCCCGGTCGTGGACCTGCACGAGGTTCTCGAGCGTGTCCGGCGCGAGGGTCCATGCGCGGTGCGGGCCGCGTCGAGCGACGAGGACATGACCGACCTGGTGGCGGCCTTCAACCGCATGCTGGGCGAGCTCGAAGGGCGGATAGTGGAGGGCGAAGCTCGCGTCGCCGAGGTAGAGCAGCAGCTAACCGAGCGAGATGCCGCGATCGCGCAAAGCGCCGAGTCACGCGATCGACTGGAGGCGGAGCTGAAGGAGGCCAGAGAGAAGGTCGAGGTTACCAATCGGGCCAAGTCGCAGTTCCTCGCGAACATGAGCCACGAGATCCGCACCCCGATGAACGGAGTCCTCGGCATGACGGAGCTGCTGCTCGGCACCGAGCTTGACCCGAAGCAGCGCAAGTTCGCCGACACCATCCGCCGCTCGGCCGAGGCGCTCCTTCACATCATCAACGACTTGCTGGACTTCTCGAAGATCGAGGCCGGGAAGCTCAAGCTCGAGCACGTGCACTTCGATCTGCGCGAGACGATGGAAGAGGTTGCCGACCTGCTGGCGGACCGCGCGCAGCGCAAGGGTCTGGAGCTCGCGTGCTACATTCCCGACGGTCTCCCGACGAA
This sequence comes from Gammaproteobacteria bacterium, assembly GCA_041594935.1. Classification (GTDB taxonomy): domain Bacteria; phylum Pseudomonadota; class Gammaproteobacteria; order HK1; family HK1; genus JBFHLI01. The sequence goes on from JBFHLI010000335.1 coordinate 1,816, forward strand.
GGTATGCGGAGACGTGAGCCGGCTACGACAGGTTCTCACCAATGTGATCGGCAACGCGATCAAGTTCACCGAGCAGGGTGAGGTACTGGTGAGCGTGAGCGCCGAGTCGAGCACTGCCGATGCCAGCACCTTCCGATTCGAGGTCAAGGACACCGGAATCGGCATGACGCGCGAGGTTCAGGCGCGGATCTTCGATTCTTTCTCCCAGGGAGACAGCTCGACCACCCGGCGCTTCGGGGGCACCGGCCTCGGTCTCACTATCTCGAAGGAGCTGGTTGGCCTCATGGGCGGCAGCATCCAGGTTCAGAGCAAGCCCGGCAAAGGTTCGAGTTTCACTTTTGACATCGTGGTCGAGAAGCAGGACGTATCCGCGCCGGCGGGTGGGCGCGTCCCCAAGGCGCTGCATCCGCTGCGGGTGCTCGCGGTCGACGACAACGAGACCAACCGCAGCATCCTCAGTCATCAGCTAAATGCCTGGGGGGTGGACAACGACAGCGCCGAGCGGGGCCCCGATGCGCTCCAGCTGCTGCGCGATGCCGCGGCCAGCGAGACGCCCTACGATGTCGCGATTCTCGACATGCACATGCCCGACATGGACGGTCTGCAGCTCGCTCGAGCGATACAGGCGGATCCCGAGATCCGGGACGTGCGGTTGATGATGCTGACCTCGGCCACCTTGGATATCGGCTCGGAGGAGATGCAGGCCGCCGGCATCCTGCAATACATCAGCAAGCCCGCCCGCCAGTCGCAGCTTTTCAATTGCCTCGCGACGATCGTGAAGGATCGCCTGCAGCAGCCGAATGCGATCGTGTACACGCAAGACTCGTACGCCGTCCAGACCTCGCCTTTGGAGGCGGAGGTGCTGCTCGCCGAGGACAACCCGGTCAACCAGGAGGTCGCACTCAACATGCTCGAGAACATCGGCTGTCGGGTGCGGGTGGTGGACAACGGACGACTCGCGCTCGA
>JBFHLI010000336.1:0-2709 GCA_041594935.1 Gammaproteobacteria bacterium
AAGCGATAGCTACGGCTATCCCTTGCCCTCCAGCCCGGCGTCCGGACTTGCCTATCCGTCGCCATCGTCCCGGGTCCTTGGTGAAATATCCAGGCTAGAGCTTGCGCTCGTAATCCGCCACCGTCGCCAATCCCACCTGCTCGAGCAAGGAGGCGCGCTGTTCGCGCAGGCGGTCGTCATTCGTCTTCGCGATCAGCTCGGCAAACTCCTCCACCGCGTCGTACCAGTACCCGGACTGTGCATACAACACGGGCAGGTCCTGACGGCTAGAGCCCGCGAACTTCGACTGCATCGCCGGCTCGGGCGGCACTCGCTCGATCTCGCCCGCCGCAACGATGTCGTTCGACCGATTTTCCGGGTCGACGACGAGCGCCACGAACCACTGGTAGATGACGCCCGGCTCGAGGTGAACGCCCTCATCCCGGAGGTTGACCTCGTGGAGCCCGGGGGCGAGCGGTGGCGCCAGGGTGAGCCACAGCAGCGGCTCCTCGGCGTCTTCGGAGAGCAAAGTCACCTCGATCGGCACCCCGACCTCGTCGGAGACGAACCAGAACAGCGAAGGCTGCGCCTCGGCGGTGAGGCCGATATGGCCAGGGGCCACGACGCTCAACGCGACCGGTTGCTGATCGGTGCCTCGGGTGCCTCCCCCAACCCGGATATCGGCCGAGGGCGCGCCCCGGGCCGGTGGCTGATAGAGCAACTGCGCCACCGATAACGGGGCGAAACCAAACAAGAGCACCGCGAGGGCGCCCGACACCGCTACCGTAAGGGAAAAATGCTTCATGGCGTTACCCTCCTTGGGTTGAGCCCGAGAATCCAGCCGGGCGCCTCTCATAGCCAGTTTCCGATCATCAAGAACGGGCTCCAGTAGCTCGGGTGGCGGTAAAAGCGGTCGCCGAGCAACTTGAGCTGCGCTTGCTGAAGGGCCTTGGCCTTCGAGAGGCTCGGGTCCCTCAGCCCGCGATAGAACTCGGAGACCAGTAACGAAGACGACTGATCGTTGATGAACCACAGCGTCGCGAGCGCGCTCCTCGCGCCGGCCTTGATTGCAACTCCCGCCAGTCCCAGCGCCGCCCGGTCGTCGCCGGCCGCGGTCTGGCAGGCGCTCAGGGTCAAGAGCTCCACCGGCTGCTTGCGAACGCCGGTGATGCTCATGTAGCTCTCCAACGCATCCATGTTCAGCTGTCCATCATAGGTGAGGAGGAAGCTGTTGCTTGCCTCCTTGGTGAACTGACCGTGCGATGCGATGTGAACGATGGAGAACGGGGTACCGGTGAGCTCGCTTTCCACTGCACTCAGCTTGAACTGTGCATCCTTCAGCACTTCCTTGGAATCGTAGATGCCCTGGATGGTCGAGAGCTCGCTCGCCACGTTCGGCAACGGCGGAAACCCTTGCACCGACTCGGTGAGACCGGCGAGCAGCATCTGTACGTCCTGACGGGCGATAGGCTTGGGGTCGGTGAGCGTGAGCCCCGGCGTGGTCGCCACCGCATATTTTCTTATCAGGAAATCGTCGCCGTCATGCAAGGCGGCAAGCGGCACGGTCCGGAACGGGCCGTCGGGCACGAACACCAGCGTATCGATCTGCTGCCGCTCGAGCTCCGCCTCCAGGGGCCCCATCAGCCAGTCGTGGACCCGCTTTGCGTGACGCCGATACCGGTGGGTGATCCGTTGCTCGAGGGTCTTTCGAAACGCGTGGATCTCCCCGGTCAGCTCGACCTGGGTGACCCGGGAGGTGAAGAGCTTGATGCCGTCCGGCAAGCTCACGAGAACGTCGAGCCGGTCGGGAAAAATGATCGGGTAGAGCGCCGCGGTCCTTGCCGCCAGCTGGTCGATGCCGGCGGTGCGGCTCTTCAAGGCGGCGACGCAGTCGTCCTGGAAGTAGTCCGCGAGTTCGGCCCCCTTGAGCACCTCCACCGTCTCTCGAACCTGCCGTAAGGTGTCCTGCACCGCACCGGGGTCGCTGAGCGTTGCCGAGTGCTCGAGCAACAGGTCGGCAAGCTCGAGAAATATCGGCCCCACCAGCTCGCGAAATGAGGACCGGCTCGTCCCGTAACCGGCGAGTAGGTCGCCGCGGATGGACTGCAGATCGTAGACCGCCCGCCGGTAGGCCGCGATGGCCGCCTCTGGATTTCCCTCGGCCCGCAGCAGCCGCCCGACCTGCCATTGCCAGCGATACACGAGCTCGGGCACATTCGCGCTCTGGGCCAGGTAGAGGGCGCGCCGGCTCAGCTGCAGTGCCTCCGAATAGCGCGCAGAGTGCTCGTAGAGCTGCCCCTGGTAGCCGAGGGTGTAGGACAAGGCCCGATTATCCCCGGTGGACTCCGCGACCGTCTGCGCCTCCTGGAACGCCCGGTAGGCGGCCAGTCGCGACGCCTCCGGGCCCGAGGGCTCGTGCTCGACGTGCAAGCGCCCCATGCTGATCAGCGCGTAGGCTTTCTGGTGAGAGGGCGCCAGCGCGCTCAACGCGCGCTCGAGCTCCCGGAGCTCGGCGACCGCCGACTGCGATTGACCCTGCTCGAAGAGACTCCGCGCGAGATTGAGCCGCACTCGGGCGGCCAGCTCGGGCTCACCCACCACAAGCGCATCCTCGAGCGCGCGGCGAAAACGATCGGTGGCGGCCCCGAGCTCACCGCGGGTCGCGAGCAAGGTCCCCAGATTGCCGCCCGCGGTCGCCGCGATGTCGCGCCGGCCGAGAGCGCGCGCACT
>JBFHLI010000337.1:0-2656 GCA_041594935.1 Gammaproteobacteria bacterium
ACCGTCGAGTGCCGGGATCGGTCCCGATGACGTCGAGCACGTGGCGAAAATGACGGTGGAACCGGCCAACCGCGCCGCACAGCATCGCGTCTGCGTATCCCAGGCGGACCGACAGCGCGGCAATGAGGGTGGCGTTGGTTCTTACGTCGGTGCGCGCCTCTTCCGTCGAGACTCCGACCCGCTCCATGATCTTGTGATAAGTGGTCCAGTATTCGCGGTAACGAGGGTCCCGGTTGGGGTTGATTAGCTCGAAATCAGTGCCTTGGCGGATCCGCAAGCCAAGCTTCTTGATCCGGTCCGCAACCACCATCGGGCGGCCGATCAGGATCGGCTTGGCGAGGCCCACGTCCACGACCTGCTGGACCGCCTGCAGCACCCGTTCGTCTTCGCCTTCGGCGTAGATCACCCGCCGAGGATCCTGGCGGGCGCGGTCGAAGACGGGCCTCATCATGACCCCGGAGCGGAACACGAAGCGGCTTAGCTGCTCTCGATAGGCACCGAAATCCTCGATGGGTCGGGTAGCGACCCCGCTGTCCATCGCCGCCTTGGCAACCGCCGGTGCAATCTCGAGAATGAGACGGGGGTCGAACGGCTTGGGGATGAGGTAGTCGCGGCCGAACTGTAGGGAGTCGCTGCCGTAGGCAGCACGCACGATATCAGAGACCTCGGCCGTCGCGAGGTCGGCGATGGCCCGCACCGCGGCCTGTTTCATCTCCTCGTTGATGTCGGTGGCGCCCACGTCCAAAGCGCCACGAAACATGTAGGGGAAGCACAGCACGTTGTTGACCTGGTTGGGGTAGTCGGAACGCCCGGTGGCGATGATGCAGTCGGGGCGCGCCGCTCTCGCCGCCGCGGGCATGATCTCGGGGGTCGGGTTGGCCAAGGCGAAGATGAGCGGCGCGGGCGCCATGCGCTCGAGCATCTCCGGTTTCAAGACCCCGCCGGCAGACAAGCCGAGAAAGACGTCCGCGCCATCGATTACCTCGGCCAGGGTGCGCGCCTCGGTGTCCACCGCGAACGGCGCCTTCCACGGGTCCATATCGTGCTCGCGCCCGACGTGGACCACGCCCTTGATATCGGTGACCACGATATTCTCGCGCGGAAGCCCGAGGCTCACCAGCAGGTTCAGGCACGCGAGCGCGGCCGCGCCCGCGCCCGAGGTCACGAGCTTCACCTGGCCGAGGTCCTTACCGACGAGTCGCAGCCCGTTCAACGTCGCAGCCGCGACGATGATTGCGGTCCCGTGCTGGTCGTCATGAAACACCGGTATGCTCATCCGCTCACGAAGCTCACGCTCGATCTCGAAGCACTCGGGGGCCCTGATGTCCTCGAGATTGATGCCGCCGAAGGTCGCCTCCAGCCCGGCGACGATTTCCACGAAGCGGTCTGGGTCCCGTTCCTCGATCTCGATGTCGAACACGTTGATCCCGGAGAACTTCTTGAACAGGACCGCCTTGCCTTCCATCACCGGCTTGGCGGCGAGGGCCCCGATCGCGCCGAGCCCGAGGACCGCGGTGCCGTTGGTGATCACCGCCACCAGGTTGGCCCGCGCGGTGAGGCTCGAGGCGTTCGCGGGTTCACGTGCAATTTCCTCGCAGGCCGCTGCCACCCCGGGTGAGTACGCAAGGGCCAGGTCTTGCTGGGTGACCATCGGTTTCGTCGCAACCACCGCGAGCTTGCCCGGTGGGTCCGAGCGATGGTACTGAATGGCTGCGTCGTAGAGTTCGTCGGCCATGGGAGTCCTCCAAGCCAGCAAGTTTTCAAGGATGGGATTGCGGCTGGTGCGCAGATGATACCCGTAACCGGAGAGATCATCAGGGCGAATCGGAGCACCGGCTCACCGTGTTCGCATTTTCGCCGTTCCAACCACCTCGCTCGCTGGGTCCACCGGCTGACGGCCGCCCGCGATTTGACGTGCCTCGGGCGCCCCTCAGCCTCTCACTCTTCCCGGAGCGGGTGGCTCTGCCCGCATGCTGGTACGACCGCCTACCCCGTACGAGGGAACGGGGCTCTTTGACAATTCACCGGTGAGGACCGAGAACGGGCGGTGGGAAGAGCCGGTCAGCGGTGCACGAAACCTGCTAGAATCAGCCTCCGACGCGAACTAAGAAATCAAGACGTCACGTTCGGATAGACCCTGACCGCGTGCCGTGCCCGACGGGCGACTGGAACGCCCGGCTCGCCGCCTCGACCGGCGCGCGATATTCCTCCCGGTTAACTTCTGAGAGCAATCCGCGATGGCAACGAGAGCGTACCAGCAACGGCTCGCCGGCCGAGACCATCACCGTTCGCAAGCCATTTCAGGCGCAGCAATCGTTGCGATGAGGAATCGGCGTGCATCGGTCACGGTGCGGTCGAAGGCGTTCGCTGCTCCACGCATCGAAGGGGAGCAACCGGATGGGGGCTAGGCAACAAACGATCGCCGAACCGAACGCCGTCGTCGATCTCGGAATGTTTGTCTCGGTACTCCTCTTACCCTGCGCGTAATCTCGCGGGCCAAGCTCTACCTTTCGCACGCGATGCCCCTGTTTCCCCCGTTGCCGGAACCACATGCCCTCGCGATGATGGCCCTCACGCTGATCGCTCTGGGCCTGTTCATGCGTGAGAGCATTCCGCTCGAAACCTCAAGTCTCTTCGTTCTCGCTCTCATCACGGT
>JBFHLI010000338.1:0-2653 GCA_041594935.1 Gammaproteobacteria bacterium
CGAGCACCAGAGTTCCCACCGCCAGGCTGAGCGCGGTGGGGGCTTCGCCGACTCCCACCCACACCCATTGATGGTGGGAGCACCATTACCTCCTTTCAAGCTTCCCCGCCCGCACGTTGGCCCCGACCAATGTGATGCAGTTCACAACTTCGGGGTCGGGCCCGGGGCGGGTGGGGGCTTTTGCGAACCCGAACAATAACTCAAGCGCAGAGTTCACTCACCATGAGTTCTCAAGTAGCGAGGTGGTCATGCCCGGACTCATGGTGCACCCTACAACGACGAGGGATTGGCAAGCCCTGGTAGAGCAAGCGCGGCACTCGATCGAGTGTTCGCTCAGTGAGCAGCTCGAGAGCTACCTCGTATTCACCCTGATGCGTTTCACGACGCGGCCCGAGATCGTCGACACCGTGCTTGCAACCGAGTATCTCCACGCCCTCGAGCTCGGCGGCCCGGAGCAAACCCGCCGCCTGCGGGACCTCGGTGACCAGTGCCTCCTTTACTCCGGCCTGTTTCCGGGCCAGGCGAGAAGGCGCGCGGTGCCCATCGCCTATTTCGTGACCCTCGGTCAAAGCGCCTACGATGCCCTGGGGATTCGCCTCCCCGATGCCCACGGGGATCTCTTCCTCGAGCTATCCGAGGGCTTTGTCACCCTGATGGATGTTCTTCTCGCGCTGAGGGGCCGGGATAACCGCGGTCTCGACCCGCTCGACGCCTGCGATCTCTGGCTCGATACCGGCAGCGGCCAGGCCCGAGCGGTGCTGGCGGACCTTACCGACGCGACCCCGGTTTCGATCGCCGAATCCGTCAAACACTAGCTCCCCTCTCTCGCCGGGACACTGGAAGCGGTTGGTGCTTCCTTGCGGTGCACCGGATGCCGGTCTGCGTCTCGACGTTCGATCCACTCGACGCCGCCCGCCGAACCACCGTAACATCGCCCTCGCACGGTGCGCGTCACGGATTGGAATCGCTGCGGATGAACGACTCGTTGCCCGGTCGAGAACCCAATCCGATCGACTCGCCGCACTGGCTGGACCCTCTGCTCGCTCCGCGCTCCATCGCCTTCGTGGGAGCGTCCACCCGTCCCGATAGCAGCGGCAACGACATGGTCCGCATGGCGGTGAGCGGTGGCTTCGAGGGTTCGATCTACCCGGTCAACCCAAAGTACGACGAGGTCGCGGGGCTTCGCTGCTATCCATCTCTCACCGCCTTGCCGGAGACGGTGGACCAGGTCGTGCTGGCAGTGGCCAACTCCGGTCTCGAAGCGGCGCTGGAGGCCACGATTCAGCACGGAGCCCGCGCCGCCACCATCTTCGGCAGCTGCTATCTGGAGAACGACACCAGCCCTGAACTCGCTCGACGTCTGACCGCGATCGCGCGCGAATCGAGCCTTGCACTTTGTGGCGGCAACTGCATGGGCTTTGTCAACCCGTCGATCGGACTGCGGGTCGCCGCTTATCCATGTGGTCCCGCGCGCGCACCCGGCCCGATCGTGTGGATCGCTCAGTCCGGATCGGTTTTCGGCGCCCTCGCCTACAACGATCAGCGGCTCAAGTTCACGCTCGCGGTTTCGAGCGGCTCGGAGTTCGTGCTGCGGCCGAACGACTTCATGGACTGGGCGCTGCACCGCACCTCCGCGCGAGTTATCGCCTTGTTCCTGGAAGCGGTGCGCGACCCGGACGGATTCGAGCAAGCACTCGCCGAGGCGGCCCGGCGTGAGATTCCGGTCGTCGTACTCAAAGCCGGGCGCACCGCCGAGAGCGCGGCGATGGCGCGCACCCACACCGGCGCGATCGCCGGCAACGACGCGGCTTACCGCGCCCTGTTCGCCCACCACGGGGTCATGCGGGTGAGCACGATGAACGAGCTCGCCGCCACCCTGATCCTGCTCTCGAGCGAGCGACGTCCGGGCCCCGGGGCGCTCGGCAGCATTCATGACTCGGGCGGGGAATGTGAGCTGTTAATTGACCTTGCGGACGACATCGGGGTGCCGATCGCCGAGATCGGGCCGGCGACGAAGGCGACCCTGGCCGAGCACCTCGACCCCGGCCTGCGGCCGGTCAACCCACTCGACGCGTGGGGAACCGGCAATGAGTCGCCCCGAATCTTCGAGCGCTGCTTCAAGGCCCTGCTCGACGACCCCGCAACCGCGCTGGGCCTGATGGTCTCCGACATGCGCGACGATCACTGGCACCACCGTAACCTCTACGCGGTCGCGCTCGCAGTGGCCGGCCAGACCGAGAAGCCACTCGCTTTCGCGACCAATTACTCGCTGGTCTCTCACCGGGCGATGGCGCTCGCGCTAACCGAGGCGGGAGTGCCCGTGCTCGACGGCACCCGCGAGGCACTGGAGGCGATCAAGCATCTGCTCGATTATCGCGACTTCCTGCGCCGCGAGCCCTCGAGCCCGCCTTCGGCGCCGGATGAGCAGATCGGGTCGAAGTGGCGCACGCGGCTCCGAGACCCGGCTCCGTTCGACGAGGTCGAGGGCCTCGCGATGCTTCGCGACTATGGGATTCCCGTCGCTATCCGAAGTGGGTGGCGTCGCACCGACGACCAGCACGTCCACCGCCGTGCATCCGTTCGGCCCGACGATAATCGGATTGACGTCGAGTTGCGATAGGTTCGAGCGCAGGTCCGCCCCGAGGACCGACAA
>JBFHLI010000339.1:0-2646 GCA_041594935.1 Gammaproteobacteria bacterium
AACAGCTTGCCCATGTTGTCGAGCAGCTCCTCCGCCACCCGGGAGCGCTCGAGCATCACCCCCATGAATACGAACAGGGGTACCGCCACCAGGACCTCGTTGGTCATCACCGCGAAGATTCGCTGCGGAAACGCGCTGAGGAAGGCGAGGTCAAATACCCCAATCGCAAAGCCGATGAGCGCGAACGCGAGCGCGCTGCCGGCGAGGGTGAACGCGACCGGAAATCCGAGCATCAACAAGCCGCACGCCGCGACGAACATGATCGCGCACAGGAGCTCGGGGGCGAGAAGCGGCTCCATGCTATCGGGCAGGCGTTACGAAAACGGGTCCACGAGTCGCGTCGGTCGACGCGCCGAGACTATGTCTCACCCTGCCCCCCGTCTCGCGGAGACGGGGATAGCGGTGCAGCCTTTCTGAGAGCCGTCGGCGCGCTGCCCATCTGCAGATCGCGTGGGCCGCCAGCACCATACCCGCCCGACCCGGCGAGGACGAGCGCGCTCTTGATCGCCAGCGATACGCCCTGAGCCGCCACCAGCGCGAGAAACACGAGAATCACCGTCTTCAGGAGATAGATGAACGGCAGTCCGCTGGTCTCGGTCGAGCCTTCCAGCACCCGCCAGGAGTTACCTACGTAGCTCCACGAGGTCCACCAGGTCGCGACGCACACCGGCAGCAGCAACAAGACAACCCCCAGCAGATTTACGGTGGCCTTGAATCGGGGGGAGGCCTCGCGGTAGAAGATATCGACCCGGACGTGCCCGTCGAGAAGCAGGGTATAACCCGCCCCCAGCATGAACAGCACGCCGTGCAGATACCAGATGGACTCCTGCATGGGGATGAAGCCGACCGCGAACACGTAGCGCAAGATCACGACGCTGAACTGCACCAGCGCCATCACCAGTGCGAGCCACGCAACCGCCAGCCCCACGTGCCGATTGAGGGTGTCGATCGCCCCTGCGAGGGCGGCAAGAGTGCGCACCGCGAAACCCTATCGTGTCCTCGAACAGTCCATGTCTACGTGCTTCGAATTCGACGAACGCATTGCCCGAACCAAGGCGCGACCATGACGGGAGATCTGCGCCCTGTGGCCACCGGCCATCCGCGGCCACGGCGCTCCGGAGCGTTGGATCGTCATCAAGGCGGCGCCGGGGGCAATCTTGGCCTCGGTCAAAACTGCACCAGCGCGCGCTTTTGCATGTAGGATTGGTCGGAGAGTCTCGACCAGCCGAGTGCAATCTTGCGAAACTGCATGAAGCTCTCGTAGACCTTCTTGGTGAGCGGGTCCGCCCCCGCCGCCGTGGCCAGCACGTCTCGAGAGGCCTCCCCCATGGCGGTGAAGATCTCATCGGAGAACTCGTGAACCTGCACCCCGTGTTCGCTCACCAGGGTATCGAGAGCGGCCGAGTTGTTGGCGTTGAACTCGGCCAGGTCGAAGTTGTTCTCCCGCCCGGCGCAATGCTCGAAGAGAGCCCGATCGGACTTCGATAAGCCGTCCCAGAAGGTCTTGCTGATACCGAGGCTGAGGGTGGGGCCAGGTTCGTGAAACCCCGGATAGTGGTAATTCTTGACCACCTTGTAGAAGCCGAACGCGAGGTCATTCCAAGGTCCGACCCACTCGGCGGCGTCAATTGTGCCTGCCTCGAGGGCCGGAAGTATCTCGGATCCGGCGAGGGTCACCGAGGTCCCGCCAAGCGCCTTGATCACCTCACCGGCGAGGCCCGGGATGCGCATCTTGAGACCCTTGAAGTCCTCGAGCGAGCGCATCGGCTGCTTGAACCAGCCCCCCATCTGGGAACCGCTGTTGCCGCACGCAAGGTGCTTGATGCCGAACTGCGCGCCGACCTCGTCCCACAGCGCCTGCCCGCCCCCGTGATAAATCCAGGCGTCCATCTCGTCGGCACGAAACCCGAACGGCACGGCGGTGAAGAAATTGTAGGCCGTGATCTTGCCCTGATAGTAGTAATCGGCGGAGTGATAGAGATCGGCGGTGCCCTCCTGCACCGCGTCATTACACTTGAGCGGGTGCACGAGCTCGCCGCCCGCGAACACTTTCACCTTGAAACGTCCGTCGGAGGCGGCCTGGAGACCATCTGCGAATCGCAGGGCGGCGCTGCCGAGCCCAGGGAAGTTCTTGGGCCAAGAGGTCACCATCTTGAGCTCGCGAGTGCGAGGGATCACCACCGCGGGCGCCTCGCTGAGCTTGTTTTCGAGCTCGGCGATTTTCGACCTCGCCGCGTCGAGCTCGGCCGCGAGCGAGTCCCGCTCCCGCGCGAGGTCCGGTTGCCGTCCTGACTCACACCCGGCGAGCGCAGCCACCCCCGCGGTCGCCGCGAAGGTGCCGCCCTTCAATAGGTTACGACGTTTCATTCACCCATCTCTCCTGTGAATTCTCCCGCAGAACCCACCTCATAAGTTTGACGGCACCGGTCAGGCGATCTGCCCCGAAACGGCGGGCTGCGTCACGATGGCATCGCGACATTTGAGCCCGTGTGAGACATTTCGCGCAAGCTCTCGCTCAGGCGATCGATGGCCGTCATGGTACCCGCGCTCACTGCGCCGCGCGAGGTCTGCCACTGCCACCCGGGCAGGAAATGCTTAGGGTGCGCCGTCGGCGTTGAGCACCGGCCGGTTGACGATCTAGCTCCT
>JBFHLI010000340.1:0-2632 GCA_041594935.1 Gammaproteobacteria bacterium
CCCCCGATCTCGTAGAGCTTGGCGTCGCGGAGCAAGCGCCCCGCCGGACCGTCGTTCGTGTACCCACTGCCGCCGAGACACTGTACGGCGTCGAGCGCGGCGCGGGTGGCCTGCTCGGCCGCGAACAGGACCGCGCCGGCGGCATCCTTACGGCTCGGGCGTCCCGCCGTGCACGCCCGCGCGACCGCATAGACGTAGGCGCGGCTGGCGCTCAGCCCTGTGTACAGGTCGGCGAGCTTGGCCTGCATGAGCTGAAACTCCCCAATCGCGCGGCCGAACTGCCGGCGCTGGTGAAGGTGAGGGATCACGACGTCGAGACAGGCCTGCATGATGCCGAGCGGGCCGCCGGCGAGCACCGCTCGCTCGAAATCGAGCCCGCTCATCAGCACCGCGATTCCCTCGTTCTCGCAGCCGAGGACATTCTCGACCGGAACCTCGCACTCATCGAACACGAGCTCGCAGGTGCCCGAGCCCCGCATGCCGAGCTTGTCGAGCTTGGGACCGGTCGAGAAGCCTTTGAAACCGCGTTCCACGATGAACGCCGTGATCCCCCGCGGGCCGGCGTCGACGTCGGTCTTCGCGTAGACCACCAGGGTGTCCGCGTCGGGTCCGTTCGTGGTCCACATCTTGTGCCCTCTCAGGCGGTAGCAGTCGCGGCGGCGCTCGGCTCGCAGCTGCATGCCGACAACGTCGGAGCCGGCGCCCGCCTCGCTCATTGCCAGCGCCCCCACGTGCTCGCCGGATATCAGCTTCGGCAAGTAACGGCGCCGCTGGCGTTCGTTGCCGTTGAGGCGGATTTGGTTGACGCACAGATTCGAGTGAGCGGCGTAGCTCAAACCCACCGATGCCGAGGCGCGGCTGATCGCCTCCATCGCCAGCACCTGCTCGAGATAACCGAGCCCGGTGCCCCCGTACGCCTCCTCGACCGTGATCCCGAGCAGGCCCATCGCGCCCATCGCCGTCCACAGAGATCGGGGAAACTCGTTCTCGCGGTCGATTCTTTCCGCAAGGGGAGCAATTTGCTCGGCCGCGAAGCGGATGACCGAATCCTGGACTCGCTCGGCGCTCTCACCGAGATCGAAGCCGAGGGTGGCAAGCCGGGGAGGGGCGTTAGTCGGTTGCACCGGCGGACCTCGAGTCGAGGAGGGCACGGCACTGACGTTCCAGTGACTTCATCTCGCTCAGTACCGCATCGATATCTTTGCGCTGCTCGAGCAGCAAAGTGCGATGTTCGCGAATCTTCTCGATGAAGGACTCGAGCTGACCGGTGCGTCCCTCGGGTGCGTCGTACAGATCGAGCAGGGCGCGGATTTCGCCGAGCGAGAAGCCGAGCCGTTTACCGCGCAGGATGAGCTTGAGCCGGACCCGGTCGCGAGGCCGATAGACGCGGTTGCGGCCCCGTCGCCGCGGCGAAAGCAGTCCCTCCGCCTCGTAGAATCGAATCGTGCGCGGGGTGACATCGAAGTGGCGGGCCAGGTCGCCGATGCCGTAAGTCTCTTCCATGGGCCTCGAGCCGTTGCCCCGAAAAGAGTAGCTTCCCTTTACGTAAACGTAAAGTCACACGCCGATCCATAATCCCCGCAACCGCCCGTCCCGACCTCACCCGGCTCGACCATCGGGGTCAGGATCCCCAGCTCCGCGAAGACCTGCACACACTCGCAGCGGCTCCCGCGTCGCCGCCGGTGGTCGGGATCACCGGCACCGGGGGCGCCGGCAAGTCATCCGTTTCAAGTATCTGTCAAAGGACGCGGTTCGTTGCTGCTCGCTCGGTCGGATCACCGCGGCCCTGTTCGAGGTGGGTGGGCAGTATCGCCGCAGCATGTGAGGGGAGCCGCGGTGTTACCATGCACCGCTCGTCACCGGGGGAGACCGCGCCCGATACGGGGTGGCGCGCGGTCGAGCGAGGGGCGCTCAGGTGTGCTTGATCTTCGTCGGGAATCAGCTGCAGCCTCGGTATCGACTGGCGGTAGTTGCCAATCGTGACGAGTTCTACGCGCGCCCCAGCGCGGCGGCGGCGTTCTGGTCGGACGCACCGCGCGTGCTCGCGGGCCGCGATCTGACTGCGGGCGGTACCTGGCTCGGGGTCAACCGGGCAGGGCACTTCGCCGCGATCACGAACTACCGGGACGCCGAGGCACGTGATCTCGATGCGCCCTCGCGCGGTCGGCTGGTTGCTGATTTTCTGCGCGGCGGCCGAGGTGCGAGGGAGTACCTCCGGGAGCTGCTTGGGCACGCGCACCGCTACAACGGATTTGGGCTGCTCGTGGCCGATTCCCGCGAGCTGTTCTTCTATTCGAACCGCTCGAGCGAGTCGGCCCGAGCCCTGACCCCCGGCCTTTACGGCCTCAGCAATCACATGCTGGACACCCCCTGGCCGAAGGTGGAGCGCGGGAAGAAGGCGCTCAGCCGCGCCCTCGCGGCGGAGCAGGTCTCGGTCGAGGAGTTGTTCGCTATCATGGGCGACCGGACGGTTGCGGCCGAGGCGGACCTGCCGAGCACCGGGGTCGGGACACCCCGCGAGCGCGAGCTCTCGCCGATGTTCATCGAAACGCAGGACTACGGAACCCGGTGCACCAGTATCGTCTTGATCGAGGCGGGCGGGGCAGTGACGTTCCTCGAGCGCACCTACCGA
>JBFHLI010000341.1:0-2630 GCA_041594935.1 Gammaproteobacteria bacterium
AGGTATCAGCCCGCGTTTCCGCGGGAGGCCGGAGACGATATCCTTGCTCCGCCGAAGGCGCCGCCCTGAACCCCACCCCGCCGATGAGCTTGCGTCGCCTTCGCTACCTCTGCGAGGTGGTGCGAAAAGGCGTCAAGATCTCCGCCCCCGTGCAGACCCTCGCCCCGCCGGCCTTCGGAGGATGACGCCGATGTTCAAAGCTCTGTGGCTGGAAGAGAGAGACGGGCAGGTCTCGGCTGCGGTTCGAGAGCTCCACGAGGACCGGCTCCCCAAGCGCAACGTCCTGGTCTCGGTCGAGTACTCGACCCTGAACTACAAGGACGGCATGATTCTCAAGGGCCTCGGCAAGATGGTCCGGACCTACCCCCACGTGCCCGGAATCGACCTGGCCGGCACCGTCGAGCACAGCGATCACCCAGATTACCGGCCCGGCGACCCCGTGGCCCTGACCGGGTGGCGAGTGGGTGAGCTCCACTGGGGCGGCTACGCTGAGAAGGCTCGGGTCGACGGCGATTGGCTCGTGCCGCTGCCCAAACCGCTCGACCCTCGCCGCGCAATGGCAATCGGAACCGCGGGATTCACCGCGATGATCGCGCTGATGACGCTCGAGGAGCACGCCGCCCGGCCCGATCGCGGTCCACTGCTCGTCACCGGGGCCGCGGGCGGCGTGGGGTCGGTGGCGGTCTGCTTGCTCTCCGAGCTCGGCTTTGCCGTGAGCGCCTCGACCGGACGCATGGATACCCACGATTACTTGAGATCGCTCGGGGCCGGGGAGATCATCGACCGCGCCGAGATCGCCAGGCCATCGGGGCGACCCCTCGACCAGGCCCGATTCGCCGGGTGCATCGACAACGTGGGCGGCGACACGCTCGCCTGCGTGTTGTCTCAGATCGGCGCCGGGGGGTCAGTCGCCGCGGTCGGCCTCGCCGGGGGACGCGAGCTCAATACCACCGTGCTCCCGTTTCTGCTTCGCGGGATCAATCTGCTCGGCATCGATTCCGGAATGTGCCCCGGAGAGCGTCGCCGCGAGGCGTGGCAACGCCTCGCCGACACCCTGCCGCTCGATAAGCTCGACGAGATGACCACCGAGGCAGCGCTCGAGGACCTGCCCGCGCTGGCCGAGGAGATCCTCGCCGGCAAAGTGCGGGGACGAGTGGTCGTGGACGTCAATCGCTAGCTAGCCTGCCCGCACACTCGAGCCGGAAATGACGCAGCCGTCCTCGACAATGCCCGACCCGGGAGGCTTCCCCAGGGCCCAGGCGGCGCCTCAGTACTGGCTCAGGACCTCGCGCACGATGCTCGCGATCTCGTCGATCTGCTCTTTTTCGATGACGAACGGCGGTGCGATGATGAGCGAGTCGCCGGTCGCCTTGAGATTGACGCCGGACTCGAACAGCCGTTTCTGCACCTCGTGACCCCGCACCCCGGGCCTCGCAACGGGCGCAATGTCGATACCGACCATGAATCCGTACCCCCGGATATCGGTGACGACCGGCACGTCCTCGAGGCTGAACATCGCGTCGAGGAAATAGGGTGAAAGTGAGGCCGCACGCTCGAACAGCTTCTCCTTCTCGAACACCTCCATCGTTGCGATCCCGGCCGCGCAGGCCGCGGGGTGGGCGGAGTAGGTGTAGCCGTGAAACAGCTCGACCGAATCCTCCGGCGCCTTCTCCACGATCGTGTTGTAGATCTCTTCCCGGACCGCCACCGCGCCCATCGGCTGCGCGCCGTTGGTGAGCGCCTTGGCCATCGTCATCATATCCGGGGTCACGCCGAACTCCTGCGCCGCGAAGGCGCTTCCGGTCCGGCCGAAACCGCAGATCACCTCGTCGAACACGAGCAGAATGCCGTGCTGGTCGCAGATCTCGCGCAGGCGCCGGAGATAGCCCTTGGGGGGCACGAGGACTCCGGTCGAGCCCGCAATGGGCTCCACGAAGCACGCCGCAATCGTACCCGGCCCGTAGTTGGCGGCCATCCGGGCGAGATCCTCCGCCAGCTCCGCCCCGGTCTCGGGCTGTCCGCGGGTGAACTTGTGCTCGGGCAAGACCGTATGCCGCATGTGGTGCACGCCGGGTAGACCGGGGCCGAAGGCCTCCCGGTTCTTGACCATGCCGCTCAGGGCGATGCCGCCGAAATTGACGCCATGGTAGGCGCGCTCGCGGGAGATGAACCGGGTGCGCTGGCCATCACCGCGTGCCACGTGGTACGCGAGCGCGATCTTCATCGCGGTGTCGATCGACTCCGAGCCCGAGTTGGCGAAGAACACCCGGTTCATTCCCTCCGGGGTCAGCGATGCGACCCGGCTCGCAAGCTCGAATGACGACGGATGCCCGCGCTGGAAATGCGGCGTGTAGTCCAGCTCCTTGAGCTGGGCGTATACCGCCTCGGCGATCTCCGAGCGGCAGTGCCCAAGCGGAACGCAGAACAGCCCGGAGGAGGAATCGATGATCTTCTTTCCGGTGTGGCTCCAAACGTACACCCCTTCTCCGCGCACCAGCAGCTTCGGGTCCGCCTTGAAGTCGCGATTGGCGGTGAACGGCATCCAGTGATGTTCGAGCGTGTTCGTAGCGTATTTCATGCGCCTTCACTCCCGGCTGATTTGTGCAGATCAAGACGACACAATAGACTGC
>JBFHLI010000342.1:0-2548 GCA_041594935.1 Gammaproteobacteria bacterium
AGTCGCCGGCGCGATGCCGGCCAGGACGAGGGCCACCGCGAGCGGCGCGCCCATCAGCAACGAGCCAACGAACACCAAGAGCGCGCTCAGCAAGGTCACCCCCAGCGACACGCAAAACACCGCCCGGCCCAACTGCTTGAGATGCTTGCCGACGAAGCTCTCGCCGAGCAGGAAGCCGACCATGGCAAGCGCCATGTGAGAGACGAAAGAAAACCACTCCGAGACGGTGGGGGGGACGATATCGAGCCCGCTCGGCCCGCACGCGAGCCCCAGCAAGAGGAGCAGCGTCACGCGAGGAACATGCAGCCGAGCGCCGAGCGCATGACTGGCGTACCCCGCCAAGAGGAGCAATCCGAGAGTGAAAACCGCGACGCCCTCTAGCGTGTCCGTCATGATCCTGCGGGGTGGGAGCCGTCAACAAAGGCGATGACCGAAGAGGTTCAGTCGAGTCACCGTGTTGCTGGCGGCGCTCACGTCTCGGCTTGTGGGGGTGGCGTGCACGATAACACGCGCCTGGCGCACGAGTCGGAGGTCAAGGGTCTCGCCCGCGACCCCGGCTTCGGGCGGGGGGCGAGGCCCGCTTGACCCCGAGCCGAGCGCTGACCGCATAATCGTGATATCCGATACCCTCACCGGAGCCTTGTGCGCTCCCGGCGCGGCGGTGCCGATCCGCGCCATGCTCTTGCTCATCTCCTTCCCGAGGACCGTCCGATGAAGAAGAACTCCCCGCCGCCCACGGCCTCAGCCCGCGTCCCGCCCCCCGCCGAGGCCCACCGTCGCCGCGAGCCGTTACCCTGGGAGCACCCCAAGCCGAGCGAGGAGGACCCGGACGCCCCGCGCCGTCTGCAGGCGATCCTCGAAAGCCCGAGCTACCTGCAAGCCGACCGGGACGTCGATTTCCTCAACCTCGACGAGACTCGTGGAGTGCGTCTGCAGATTGACTACCAGAAGCCGGAGCAGCTCCTCCGGGCGCACGGTATCGCCCACACCATCGTGGTCTTCGGCAGCACCCGCATCCCCGAGCCGGTAGCCGCCCAGGCGCGGGTTGCTGCGCTGGAATCGGAGCTTGCGAGCGACCCCGACAACGCCGAGCTCGAACGCCGGCTTGGGGTCGCGCAGCGCATGCTCGCGAAGTGCCATTACTATCAGGTCGCGCGCGACTTCGGCGCCCTGGTGGGCAATTGCGGTGGGGGCCCCGCGGACTGTCAGCTGGTGGTCATGACCGGTGGAGGTCCGGGGATCATGGAGGCCGCGAACCGCGGCGCGTTCGACGTCGGGGCGACCTCGGTGGGGCTCAACATCAATCTCCCGCACGAGCAGTACCCCAATCCCTACATCACCCCGAACCTGTGCTTCCGGTTTCACTACTTCGCCTTGCGCAAGCTCCATTTTCTGCTGCGCACCAAGGCGCTGGTTGCTTTCCCGGGCGGATACGGCACCCTCGATGAGCTGTTCGAGACCCTGACCCTGGTGCAGACGCGCACCATCGCACCGGTGCCGATTGTGCTGGTGGGAGAGCGTTACTGGCGGCGGGTCATCGACTTCGACTTTCTCGTCGACGAGGGGACGATCGACCCGGAGGACCGGGAGCTTTTCTGGTTTGCCGAGAGCGCGCAGGAGATCTGGGACGGTATCGTCGCGTGGCACGACGCGGCGGGCCAGCCGCTGGTCTCGAGCTGAGATCGGGCAGCTCAGCAGATCCGAGGCAGCTGTTCCCCGCTCAGGAGATCGAGCACGCGCTCTCCCCCGATCACGGTGCGCGCGGTGACGCCGCTGCGTTCGGCCTCGCGCACGGTGCCGATGCAGCGACTGAGGCGAGTCTGCGGGTGGCTGCGTAAGATCTCGAGACAGGGCTCCAGCGCGGCGGGCGGCACGAAGGCGACGAACCGGCCCTCGTTGGCCACGTAGAGCGGGTCGAACCCGAGAATCTCGCACATCCCGCGCACGCCGGACGCTACCGGTACCCGCGCTTCGTCGATGTTGATCTCGAGCCCGGACGCGAGCGCGATCTCGACCAGGGCGGTCGCGAGGCCGCCGCGCGTCAGGTCGCGCAGGCAATGTACCTGCACCCCCGAGTCGATCAGGGCCATCACCGGCTCGGCGAGGGCGACGGTGTCGCTCTCGATCGGCTCCTCGAGGGCGAGGCCTTCCCGAATCGACATGACCGCGATGCCGTGGCGTCCCAGGTCGCCGCTCACCACCACCCGGTCGCCCGCCCGTACGCTCGCGGGCCCGACCGGGCGATCGCCTCGGACCGCCCCGATCCCGCTCGTGTTGATGAAGACCCCGTCCCCGCTGCCGCGGTCTACGACCTTGGTGTCGCCGGTCACCAGGCTCACCCCCGCTTGCTCGGCCGCGAGTCGCATCGAGTCGACCACCCGCTCAAGGTCGCGCATCGGAAAGCCCTCCTCGAGGATCAGCCCCGCGCGGAGATACAACGGTCGCGCCCCGCACATTGCGAGATCGTTGACCGTCCCGTTGACTGCGAGGGAACCGATGTCGCCGCCGGGGAAGAACACGGGGCGAACCACGTAGCTGTCGGTGGTGA
>JBFHLI010000343.1:0-2522 GCA_041594935.1 Gammaproteobacteria bacterium
AGGAGCTCTTGCTCGAGCTCCTGGGCACTGAGTCGCATCCCCGGATAAAGCTCGAGCGGACGCGCATAAATGCGGGCTGACACCGCCCAACGTCGGCCGTCAAACTCGGAACGGACTTTGAGATCGAGCCAGGCCACGTACCCGGCCGCAAGCACCGCCAACCCCAGCAGGGCGCGCAGCACCAGCCCACGACCCGCCGACAGGACGCGGGCGCCTCTTCGTCTTGCGGGTTTGCGTCGGGGCCTCTTGACCATGCTACCAACGTCGCTCTATCGGCGGTCGCGGCAGCATAGGTTAAGCGGAGAGACAGATCAATAATGATACTTAGAAAAACCTGGTAACATATTGTTAATTATTGAGTTCCCTATCACTTCTCTTGGAATTCAGCCCCCCGCCGGGGCCATGCAACAGGTAGACCAGCTCGGCCTCGCCTCGAGTCAGGCCGCAACTGCGCACGAGGTCCTCGATGCGCCACCCCCGCTGTACGAGGTTGATCGCCTGCCCGTAGTTGGACGGCCCCACCGCGCGGGTCTCGATCTGAGACTGGGTCTCGCGCAGGGTTCGCAGGTCACGCTCGAGCCGCGCAACGCGCTCAAACACGTTGCTCACGGTCAGACCGTGGAGACGCAGGTCGGATTCGGTGGCCGTCAGGGCGGCGGGCATCCGTCGCGCCAGTCGACGCAGGCGGCGGGTCGACACAAGACAAATCAAGAGCGCTACCAGGGCGAGAAGCATCCCGGCCAGGCCCGCCCAGTCGGACCAATCAGCCGGCAACGCCTACCCCCAGTGCCCATCCCGTGGCTTCGGTGCAGCGGTCATGGTCGATGAGGCTCGGTGCGTTAGCCCGGGGACCGGAATCGGTCGCGCCCTGCGTGACGCCGAGCCGCGCTGCGGGTCGAAACCGCAGCTGTCGGCGCACATTGCGATTGCGTGCCGCACCCGAGCGCGCGCAGCGCGCGGTGGCAAGATGCAGGTAGCGGGTCGGGTCAGGCATACTCGTCGATGTGCGAGTCATCTCGCTCCGCATCGCGCTCGCGCTCATGCCCGGACTCCGGCTCTTTCTCTTTGCGCGATTTCGGACGGGGCAACCTCCGATCGGTGGGCCGAGGGGCCCAGACTGGCGGCACCGGGTGAACGTCACTGACATTTGCCATCGCGATCTTTACCGTGATTCGCACCGCGCGGGTCCGCCCGCGTCAAATATCTGGCGCCCGCTGCCTCGCCCGAAACCTCATGCAGTTATCGTGCCAGCGCCATCTAGCCGCCCTTTTTTTCGGGCGACCGGTGGGCTGGGCACGAGCGACCCCTTATCGCGAACCCAGGTCGTTGGCCGGGGCCTCGGCCCATGGCTCCACCGTATTCAGGCCCGAAGCACTACTCTCCCCCATCGCCCGGCGCAGCTCCAGCTCGTGTCGCGGCAGATCGGCGCCGGGAATAACCAGGACCACTCTGCGATTCCGGTTACGCCCTTCCGCGGTATCGTTGTCAGCGATTGGACGATACTCGCCGTAGCCCACTGCAGCCATGCGCTG
The DNA here is from genome assembly GCA_041594935.1 of Gammaproteobacteria bacterium. GTDB lineage: Bacteria > Pseudomonadota > Gammaproteobacteria > HK1 > HK1 > JBFHLI01. The sequence continues at coordinate 1,533 of JBFHLI010000343.1, forward strand.
GGGCTTCACTCCGCGGCGCGAGAATAGGTGCACCACGCTCGCCGCACGAGCGGCCGAGAGCTCCCAGTTCGAAGGAAACGTCGCCGTGCTGATCGGGACGTCATCGGTGAATCCCTCGACCTGAATCGGGTTCGAGAACCCTTGCAACACCACGGCGAGCTCCCGCAGCACCGGAACCGCGGCGGCGGACAGGCGAGCATCGCCGCTTCCAAAGAGAAGGCTGGTCTTGAATTCAACCTCCACCCAGCGGTCCTTGCGACGTACATATACGAGGTCGTCGTCGATGAGGGAACCGACCGCTTGCTCGACCCCATCTGCGATCGCATCGACGCCAGCAATTCGCGCCTCCCGCACCTCCCCGGCTTCCCCCCCCGCCGCCGGCTCACCATCAGCGCGCGCGCTCGGCACCTTCGCCCCGCTCGGGTCCAAGAGCGCGGCGTCCGACGTCGCTCGGTGTCGAAGGGGTTGAATCGCCGGTGCGATGCTGCGGCTCGACGAGCGCGACGGCTCTCCCACCTGAATGGGGTTCAAGCTCTTTGGCCGAGTCGAGAAATTCGCAACGAGCGAGTCCGAGAGCACGCGCATCTTTCCCTCGTTCACGGAGGAAATCGCGTACATCACGACGAAGAAAGCGAACAGGAGAGTGATGAAATCCGCGTAGGACACGAGCCACCGGTCGTGGCTCTCGGGCTCGTCATGGCTTCTGCGCCGCATCACCGACCCGCCTCGATTTTTCCGCCCCGATCCTCGATCTCCGCCGCGGGTCGGCGGGGCCATCGGCGACCCCACTCGCTCATGCTGTCGCTTCCGGCGCGAGGTCGCGGCATCGGGTCACTTCAGGTCAGATAACCGAGCAAACGCATTTCGATGTTGCGGGGATTCTCGCCCTCCGCAATGGCGACTATCCCTTCGGTCACCATCTCCCTGAAGTGCGTCTGCTGACCGACCAAGCTCTTTAGCTTGTTGGCCGCCGGCAAGAAGACGAGGTTG
>JBFHLI010000344.1:0-2512 GCA_041594935.1 Gammaproteobacteria bacterium
AGTGCTGAGTGCACTCGATGCGAGAATGTCGCAGGTCTACTGGGGTAGCTTCCGGGCGTCCGTGCAAGGCCCGATGGAAGCGGTGGGGGCCGAGCGGGTGTGCGAGCCGGAGACGGTGGTGGTGCCCAACGAGGAACTGGGATGGTTTGGAGTTGGCCCCGGTTGGGGACCTTACCGCGAGCGGCTCGCGGCGCGACTGGGTCGCCAGCTGATCGGCACCGCGAGTGATCGCTATCCCCATGCGCTCGATGTGGCGAGTCTGGGGGCTGAATGTCTGCGTGGCGGGGAAGGGGTATCCCCGGACGAGGCACTGCCGGTCTACCTGCGCAACCGCGTCACGGGCTAGAGAAGCGATGATCGCCGGCGTCCGCGATGTGTCAGGGGACGAGGGTTTCATGTTCTAATTCGCAGCCTATGTTCAAACCGGTTCCAGTCTACGTCGGCTTGCGCTACACGCGGGCCAAGCGACGAAATCACTTCATCTCCTTTATCAGCTTGAGCTCGATGCTTGGCATTGCGCTTGGGGTTACCGCCCTTATCACCGTGCTCTCGGTGATGAACGGCTTCGAGAAGGAGCTGCGTGCGAGAATTCTCGGAATGACTTCGCATGCCACGATCTCGGGGCTCGACGGTACCCTGTCGGACTGGCACGCTCTCGCGGCGGCGGCGATGCGTAACCCGGATGTGATCGGAGTGGCGCCGTTCGTCGAGGCGCAAGCAATGCTCACGCACGGCACTGCGGTGCGCGGAGTCCTCGTGCGCGGAGTGTTACCTAGCGACGAGCCCCAAGTTTCGGAAACGGCGGATTACATGAAACACGGGCGGCTCGAGGATCTGACCGGCGGCGGTTTCGGAATCATCCTCGGTCAAGACCTCGCTCGTGCGCTCGGAGTGGGAGTCGCGGACAAGGTGACCCTCGTGGCGCCCCGCGCCAACGTGACTCCGGCCGGGATCTTGCCGAGGCTGCGCCGATTCACCGTCCTCGGGGTGTTTGAGGTCGGGGCAGCTCAGTACGACTCCGCGGTGGCGCTGATGCATCTGGACGATGCGTCGCGAATTTTTCAGCTCGACGGCCGCGCGAGCGGGCTCCGGGTGAAGCTCGACGACCTGTTCGAGGCCCCGCGTGTCAGCCGCGAGCTCGCGGGCGACCTGGGGGGACGGTTCTGGGTGCGCGATTGGACCCAACATCACGCAAACTTTTTCAAGGCGCTGAGAACTGAGAAAGTCGTGATGTTCATCATCCTCACCCTTATCGTCGCGGTGGCAGCGTTCAACATCGTCTCCGCGTTGACCATGGTCGTCACCGACAAGGAATCCGACATTGCAATCCTGCGAACTCTTGGGGCGACGCCGGGAAACATCATGACGATATTCATCGTGCAGGGAACGGTCATCGGGGTGGTTGGCACCTTGCTCGGGGCGCTCGGGGGTATCGGCCTGGCCGACAACGTGGAGACCATCGTACCGGCGATCGAGCAGGCTTTCAGGACCAAGTTCCTTTCGCCCGAGATCTACTATATCAGCGAGGTGCCCTCCGATATGCGGTGGCCCGACGTGTGGCTGATCACGACGGTCGCCTTCGGCATGTCGGTGCTGGCCACCCTCTATCCGGCGTGGCGGGCATCGAAGACCCAGCCGGCGGAGTCGCTTCGCTATGAGTGATCTCGCCGCGATCGAATGCCGGAGGGTGTCGCGGTCATTCAACGAGGGTGGCCTGCACGTGGACGTCCTCAAGAGCGTCGACCTGGTGGTCCAAGAGGGCGAGCGAATCGCCATCGTGGGGGCGTCGGGGGCGGGTAAGAGCACGCTGCTGCACCTCATGGGCGGATTGGACCAGCCTACGGAAGGGGCAATCTTCGTGCAGGGCCAAGACATTTCGCGCCTGAGCGAAGCCGATCGAAGCCGTCTTCGCAACCGGGCACTCGGCTTCGTCTATCAGTTCCACCACCTGCTGCCGGAATTCACCGCGCTGGAGAATGTGAGCATGCCGTTGCTGATTCGTGGGGAGTCGGTCCACGCATCCGCCGGTCTTGCCCACGATATGTTGTGTAAGGTGGGGCTCGAGAAACGGGTCGCGCACAAGCCGAGTGAGCTATCGGGCGGCGAGCGTCAGCGCGCCGCGATGGCCCGTGCCCTGGTAACCAGCCCCGCCTGTGTGCTCGCGGACGAGCCGACTGGAAATCTTGACCGACGCACTGCGGAGGCGACCTTTCAGCTGATTCTCGAGCTCAATCGGGGACTCGGGACGAGCCTGGTGGTGGTCACGCACGACCCAAATCTCGCGGGCCAGATGGACAGAGTGTTGCAGCTCGTGGATGGAACGCTCAGCCCGATTGCGAACTGATGACCGGCTCGCCGCGAGTGGGCGGCCGGGTTGAGCGGTGCGGGACAACGCCGTAACGGCAGGCCCAAGAACCGCCCTCGGGAACTGCGTCGCCCCCTCCAGGGCAGCCGGATCGGATGACCTGCGCCCTAGCCTGGATACTTCACCAAGGCGCCTCGCCGCTCGTCA
>JBFHLI010000345.1:0-2510 GCA_041594935.1 Gammaproteobacteria bacterium
GAGAGGTATCGCAGCCTCGATCGGATCTCGCGCGGCTCGCCCGAGCGGAAGGAGGCGACCGAGCGATTTCGCCTCGCGCTGCAAGAGTGGATCGTTCGCGCCGACCCCGGCGATCGCTTCCGCGCGCGGCTGCGAGAAGCCATGCAAACCGCCTGCGGACCCGAGGGAACCTACGGAGTGTTCGTTCGCAGCGACACCAACGTGGAGGACCTGCCGGGCTTCACCGGCGCCGGGCTCAATCTCACGGTACCCAACGTGGTGGGGTTCGCCCCCGTGCTGGAGGCGATCTCGCGGGTGTGGGCGTCACCGTTCAGCGCGCGTGCCTTCGCCTGGCGCCAGTCTCACATGAGCCAGCCCGAGCACGTGTACCCCGCGGTGCTGCTCATGCGCAGCGTTGCGGCGGACAAATCGGGGGTGATGGTGACCCAGGACATCGACACCGGCGACCGCGGCTGGCTTTCGATTGCAGTGAACGAGGGGGTCGGCGGAGCGGTCGATGGCCAGGCGGCCGAGTCGTTGCGCGTCAACCTCGAGCGCGCGCAGATCAAGCTGCTCGCGCTTGCGACCGCCCCCCTGCGACGGCGGATCAACCCGCTCGGCGGCGTCGACAAGGTACCGGTCAGCGGATCCGACACGGTGCTCGAGCCGCACGAGATCGGCGCGCTCATCGAGCTCGCGCGCGAGCTGCCGACCCGGTTCCCCCCTATCGTCGACGCCGCCGGCAACCCCGCCCCGGCCGACATCGAGTTCGGATTCCTGGACGGGAAGCTGAAGCTGTTCCAGATCCGCCCGTTCCTCGAAAGCACCCGGGCCCGAAGCAGTAAGCTTCTCGCGACGCTGGACCGCGATCTGCCGGATCTCGGGGCGATCACCGTGCAGCTCGACGCCACCACAGGAACAAGCCCATGAGACCGGTCCTCGCCCTTGCCACGCTATGCGTTCTCCTGCCCCCGGCCGCCCCCGGCTATCCGCTGTACGGGAGTGAGGACACCGGCATCGGCCGGCTTGAGGAGGCCCGCCTGGGCCACGAAGGTCTCATCGAGGGCGGGCGCCAGAAGGTTCCGGGCGAGCTCCTCACCCTGGAGCAGGTCGATCTGCGTCTGCTCGCGCGTAAGGATATGGACCTTCCGCATCCGGACCCCGCCTTCACCGCCGAGGTCCTCGGGCTGCTCGGCGACATTGCCGACCGCTACTCGATATCGGTGCTCGACCTCTCGGACCCCGAGCACCCGCGCTACGCGGAGTACCAGGCGGGCTCACCCCGGAACCCGGGTAGCGTCGGCAAGGTGGTCGTCGCGACGGCGCTCTTCCAGGCCCTGGCCGACGTCTATCCAGACGACCTTTCGAAGCGCCGGGCGGTGCTGCGCGACACGGTCGTCACCGCGGACGAGTTCATCATCACCGATTCGCACACGGTTCGCTTCTGGGATCGCGCCGCCCGCAAGCTCACCCGGCGCCCTTTGCAGATCGGGGACCGTGGAAGTCTGTGGGAGTACCTGGACTGGATGATGTCCGCCAGCTCCAACGCGGCCGCCGCCACCGTCATGAAGCAGGCCATGCTGCTCGTGCACTTCGGGCGGGACTATCCCGTTTCGGATGAGGCGGGTGCCGCGTTCTTCCGCGAAACCCCGCGCCAGGCCCTCGCCGACCTGGCGGAGCGAACCTTCCAGGCGCCGCTGCGGCGCAGCGGCATCGACCTCGATCGGTTGCGTCAGGGAAGCTTCTTCACCCATACCGGCAAGAAGAAGGTGCCGGGCACCAGCAGCTACGCGACCACTCGAGAGCTCACCCGGTGGCTGCTCCGCCTCGAGCAGGGTCGCATCGTGGATGAGTTCTCGAGCCGGGAGATCAAGCGGCTCCTGTACATGACCGAGCGGCGTATCCGCTACGCTTCCTCTCCGGCGCTGCGCGACGCCGCGGTCTACTTCAAGTCGGGGTCACTGTACAAGTGCGTGCCCGAGGAGGGATTCGTGTGCAAGAAGTATCACGGCAACAAGGAGAACCTGATGAACTCGATCGCAATCGTAGAGTCTCCCGCCGGAACACCTCGTCACTACTACCTCGTCGCGCTGACCTCGAACGTGCTCAGGAAGAACTCCGCCGTCGACCACCAGACCCTTGCCACCCGCATCCACCGCCTGATCGAGAAACGCCATCCCGACGGCTAGACATCGGCCCACAGATTGCACCGAGGCGACCCGCCGCCGTGCATTACGCCGATCAGATTTGGGTAAGAAATACCGATGTAGAGCGGCAATAGCTGCGCACTAGCTTTCTGCCGCGGCGCGGCTAGCCGGACGAAGAGGAGAAAAAATCGGCCCCGCGGCCGCGTCGTCGGTGCTACGGTCCCTTACCGGCGAGCGCGATCTCGGGCAGCATGATGATCTCGTGCAACGGCCGGATGAGCCGGGTCAACCAGGTGCCGCCACGGGAGTCTTGCGCCAGCGCCACCACGATGTACTTGCGACCTCCCGATTTCACGAGCGCGCTGTCAGCGTGCCAGTGACGCC
>JBFHLI010000346.1:0-2477 GCA_041594935.1 Gammaproteobacteria bacterium
CGCCCAGTAGGCCGAAGAACGCAATGAACAAAAGCGGATGCGCCGCGGCGAACTCGGTGAATTGCGCAATCATCGGCAGCGGACCTCAAGCCCGCAGCCACGGCCGGCGCGCGACAGCGCCGCGGGTCGAACCGAGTCCGGGCACTCGATTTGGTAGGTTCTCGTGAAGCGCTTACGGGAGAGCATCGCGTGGGCCAGTGACAGGTTGATGTGGTAAGTACGCACTCGGCCAAAAATTTCCTGAATCCTAATGATCCGATGCCCGCGTCGGTTAGACTAAACGCGCGCCGCTCCCACGTTGCTCTCGAGCGTCATCCATCCTGGAAGGCTTCGCTCTGCCGATTTTCCCGGGAGGCGCGAAGGTGCTCATCCAGGGGGGAGTTTTCGAAAGTGACTGGTACACGCGGCGGAGCTTCAAGCTAGTCGAAAAAGTCTATACATTATTCAGGGTTTTAACAAACACACCGTTTGCGCTGAACTCGAACCAAGACATGCGTGCCCCTCACCCGATCGCGAGCCGAATGAATCGTGCGTACCCCGCCGCGAGCCATCACCAGGGCTAAGCGCATCGGTGCCGCATTGAGCCATCCGCCGATCCGTTGGGCCGCGGCCGGCCTCGTGGCGATACTCTTGGCAAGCGAGCCGGGGATGTCACAGGACCAGGAGTCGCAGCTTCAAGAGCTGCGCAAGCGAATCGAGGCGCTTAGCACGCAGCTCAATGAATCCCGCTCGGTCCGCGACGTGGTCGTGAAGGAGCTTCGCCACAACGAGATCGAGTCGGGCCGCCTCATCCGGCAAATGCGCGCCATCGACGGTGCACTCGCCTCGAGCGAGGCGCGCCTCACCGCGCTTACCACGGAGAAAACCGCTCGCCGAAGGGCCCTGCGGGAGCAACGGGCGTTGTTGAAGCGCTTCCTCCGGGCGTCATACAGAACGAGCCACCAGGACTATCTCAAAGTGCTCTTGAATGCCCAGGATCCGGCCTCCCTGGCGCGAAGCCTCACCTACTACGGCTATTTCCAAAGGGTGCGGACTGTGCAGATCGGGACCCTCAGATCGGAACTGGAATCTCTCACCCGGATCGAAGCCGATATCACCGCCCGTAGGTCGGCTCTTAAGCAACTGCAGGCTGAGAAATCGGACACGAGGCTGAAGCTGGAACGGCACCGCACGACCCGCCAGGCTTTGCTGGTGAAGCTTGGAACCGAGATCACGACCCAGACCGAGCGTTTGGAGCAGCTCAAGCTCGACGAGCAAAAGCTGGAGGACCTGCTGTCGAACATCCAGCGAGAGCTCGCGGATCTGGCCGCGATCGCCGTCGATTCAGAGCCCTTCGAGGCACAGCGGGGGAAGTTGCCATGGCCTTCTCGCGGGGCCCTGTTGCATCGCTTCGGATCGCCACGCCGTTCCACCAGCGTGCGGTGGCAGGGTGTGCTGATCGGGGTCGCCGAGGGGGAGCCGGTGCATGCCATTTCACACGGCCGAGTTGCGTTCGCGGACTGGTTACGAGGTTTCGGGTTGCTGCTTATCATCGATCACGGGGACGGCTACATGAGTCTCTACGGTCGAAACGAAAGTCTTTTGAAGGAGGTAGGTGATTGGGTGAACCCCGGCGAACCGATCGCAGTAGTGGGGCAAGGCGGCGACAGCGCCGAGCAGGGTCTATATTTTGAGATTCGCCACAACGGGATTCCCAAGAACCCGGTGAAATGGTGCCGCCGCGAGGGTCCCGACTCCTCGGGCGTGCTTGTAAGCGGATAGGCTCGGTCTTATGCTGTGAGATTAAGCGGGCGCAATTGCCCGGAGGTATTGAATGAACGTCTTCACTCGTGCCGTGCCGGCCTTGCTACTGGGTCTGGCCCTAGGCGCCTTGTTATCCCTGGGACAGGGGGTGCTCGCTGAGAAATCTTCCTCGTCGAGCCTGCCGCTCGACGACCTTCGAACCTTCACCGAGATTTTCGCGAAAATCAAGAACGATTACGTCGAGCCGGTAGAAGATTCCAAGCTGCTGGAGAACGCTATCCGCGGTATGCTCGCCGGCCTTGATCCGCACTCGGCGTATCTGGTGCCCGAGGACTACCAGGACCTCCAAGCCGGTACCAGTGGAGAGTTCGGTGGGCTGGGAATTGAAGTGGGCATGGAGGATGGCTTCGTCAAGGTAATCGCACCGATCGACGACACTCCTGCAGAGCGAGCCGGGGTAGAGGCCGGCGATCTCATCATTCGCCTAAACGACACTCCCGTGAAGGGAATGAGCTTGAGCGACGCGGTCAAGATCATGCGGGGAAAACCGGGTACCGAGATCTCCCTCACCATCATCCGCGAGGGTGAAGAGAAGCCGCTGAAAATCACGATACTCCGCGACGTGATCAAGGTTACCAGCGTGAAGAGTCGAACTCTGGAAAAAGGTTACGGGTACGTGCGAATCACTCAGTTCCAATCCCGCACCGGCGAGAGCCTGCGTGAATCGGTTTCGA
>JBFHLI010000347.1:0-2464 GCA_041594935.1 Gammaproteobacteria bacterium
ATTACCTCGAGACACTCGTCGAGTGGAAGCAGACTTTACGCTTGAAGCTATATGCCTACTGCCTGATGACCAATCACGTTCACCTTACCGTCGAGCCCGGGGAGGCGGTGTTCGCGGTGGGCAAGCTGATGCGGCGTCTGGCCGGACGTCAGACGCGGCGGGTGAACACCCTGGAGGGACGCACCGGGGCGCTGTGGTCGGGGCGGTACAAGGCGAGCCCCATTCAGACCGAGCGATATCTGCTCGCATGCTCACGCTATGTCGAGCTCAATCCGGTGCGAGCCGCCATGGTGTCGGCGCCCGGGGAGTACGCATGGTCGAGCTACCGGCTGAAGGTCGCAGGCGCGTGGCCGGAATGGCTCGAAGAAGACCCCTGTTATCACGGACTCGGGGAGAGCAGCGCCGAGCGAGCGAGGCGGTATCGAGAGTTCGTCGAGGGGGAAACCGATACCTGCGAGCAGGCGCTCATTCGAGCGGCGCTGAACCGCAACCAGCTCACGGGAGACGACCGATTCGTCGAAGAGGTTGAACGGCGGATCGGCCGGCGCATCGAGCTCCGGGGGCGAGGCCGCCCACCGAAAGCAAGAAAGTAGCCGAAAATAAGTGCGTCCCCTTTTCCCGCTGAAACGGGGTTTCCATAACTAATTGTTTCTATTGGCGCGCCCGGAGAGATTCGAACTCCCGACCCCCTGGTTCGTAGCCAGCGCGGCCGTTTGCGTACGCCTTGTTTTTCAATAAGTTAGAACCTGGGCGCCCGTGGCATTGTGCTCAGGAGCGCCTATGAGCGTCCATGAGGTGGTGCCAAAATGACGCCACTGACGCAAGTGCGTCGTCGGCCGCGCTCCTTAGCTGTACCCGACGCCAACCTCACTCGTCGCTGCCACCTTGTTGACATCTGATGTCGGCATTTATAGCATCACGCATCATGACCCGCACGACCATCAACATTGACGCACCGGTGCTAGAGGAGCTCAAGGCCATCCAGAAAGAGGAAGGCGTCTCGCTCGGTGCGGTGGCATCTAGATTGCTGGTCGAGGCGATAGCGAGACGACGCAAGCCGCCTCGGGCCACCCGGCTCGACTGGGTGTCGAAGCCCATGGGGTGCCGCATCGACCTCACGGACAAGGAGGCCTTGCACCAGGTTCTGGACGAGGACAGGTGAGCTACTCGGTCGACGTCAACGTCCTACTCTACGCAACCGACCTGTCCAGCCCATACTACCGTCGGGCCCGCGCGTTCCTCGTCGGGCGCGCGCGCGACCCCGATGTCTTCTGCATCGCATGGATGACGGTCATGTCGTTTTTGCGGATCTCGACGCATTCGAGAATCTTCGACACCCCACTGACACCGTCAGAGGCTCTACAGAACGTGGAGGCACTGCTCACGCTACCGCGTTGTCGCACAATCAACGAGGGCGAGCGCTTTCTCGACGTGTATCGAGAAGTGACGGGCGACGCGCCGGTCAGAGGCAACCTCGTGCCGGATTCGCATCTGGCCGCCGTACTACGAGAGAACGACGTGCGGATCCTCTATACCGCAGACGGCGACTTTCGCAGGTTTCCGTTTCTAGACGTGCGCAACCCTGTCGCCGCTCCGCCCGACGCGGGGTGAGCCAACCTCGCCGTTTCTTCCAACATTCTGCTCGAAAAGTGATCACCTGCGTCCCCGGATCGGCGCACTACTGTGCTGCCGGTGACGCAACGTGGTCGAGCGGGCGCGAAGCAGGTCAGCGAATCTCACCTCCGACGGCGAGTTTGCTCGGGCCGATGATCAACCCATGAACTGCGCTCAGAAGCGCTCTCAACGATCCTACGACCATCGCCTACGCGATCTCCTCCACGCTACCGGTGAAGTCGACTTGATCGCGGAATTTGGTGTGCCCCACTCGACCGCCGCCGGATGGCTTCGAGGGAACTATGCACCGGTGGTAGGCGCTGATGTGCTCGATATGGACAAAACAAAGCTCCAGGCGGAAGTGCTGAAGCTGAGGCAACGTATACGTAGACTCGCTGCCATCGTCCGGCTGCTGCTCGCGCTCGTTCGCGCCCTCGATCTTCGGCTCGACCGGACTCGCCTACCGGAGGGCGCCGCCAAAGCCAGGCTGCTGCGAGCCATCGATTACGCCCAAGCCATGCTCTCGCTCCAAGGCGCTCTACGGGTCCTCCGCCTGTCGCCGTCTCGCTACCGCCGGTGGCGCCGGGCCGAGCAGACATGTGGGCTCGACGACCAAGTCAGCTGTCCGCGCTCGACGCCGACCCGGTTGACCGCCGACGAGCTTCTTGTAATCAAGGAGATGGTGCAGTCCGCGGATTACCGGCACGTGCCAACCGGACGGCTCGCAATCCTCGCCCAGCGACTCGGTCGGGTGTTCGCGGCTCCGGCGACATGGTACCGGCTGGTCCGAGCGCGGAGCTGGCGCCGGCCCCGTATGCGCGTGCACCCTGCGAAGCCGAAGGACGGCGTG
>JBFHLI010000348.1:0-2433 GCA_041594935.1 Gammaproteobacteria bacterium
AACGATAACAGTCCTTGGCGCCAGATTGGGCGGGACCGCGGAGCGGCGCCGCCACCCCCGGTTCACCGTCGCCTTACCGGTTGACGTGGTCGGGCCGACCCGAGCCGCGGACACCCACGGAATGCCGGCTCAAGACCTCAACGTGCTTCTTGGGCTCCACCACCGGGCCCGTCGAGGTCCCCGGCTCGGCGCGACGGAGCGCCGCCGCGACCCGGGCGAGTTCGCGCCCGATCTCTTGGAGGCCCCGCTCTCGCTCGATGCGGCAACGATTTCGCTGTCGGGTATGGAGCTCATCGGCTCTGGGACTGAGATTTCTCGACTCGAGCCCCACCTCAACCTGGGATGCCTCAAGGTGAGGCTGGGGCTCAATGCGCTCGGCGAGGTGAACATTCGATGCCGGGTGGTCCACATCGAGCGATATGACGAACGCTATCGAGTTGGCGTACACTTCCGCCACTTTGCCGGCGATGACCACCAAAAGCTGGAACGCTTCATCGCGCAATTCGCCGCCGAACTGAAGGCCTCACCGAACCCCGGATAAACACCCGTGCCCAGCGCCGAGTTCACGAAGAAGATCCTGAAGGCGGTCGACGAGGGATTCGATCAGCAGATCGAGTTCACGACCGACCTGACCCGCATTCCCTCCATGCGAGGGCAGGAGGCAACCGCGCAGGATTTCATGGCGGCGGCCTATCGCGAGCGCGGGTACGCCGTCGACCGATGGAGGATTGACGTCGATGACATCAAGGACATGCGGGGGTTCTCGCCCGTAACCGTCTCCTACGAGGACGCTTGGAACGTGGTGGGGGCGCACCGCCCCTCCGATCCGAAGGGCAAATCATTGATCCTCAACGGCCACATCGACGTCGTCCCCACCGGTCCCCGGGACCTCTGGACCCACCCGCCGTTCGCGCCCCGGGTGGAGAAAGGCTGGCTCTATGGCCGCGGATCGGGCGACATGAAGGCCGGGCTCGCCATCAACCTGTTCGCCATGGACGCGCTGCGCCGCACCGGCTACCAGCCGGCCGCCAACGTGTTCCTCCAGTCGGTCGTCGAGGAGGAGTGCACCGGCAACGGCGCGCTCGCCTGCTTGCAGAAAGGATACCGGGCCGATGCCGCAATCATCCCCGAGCCGAGTGAAGAGGTGGTCTCGCTCGCTCAGGTGGGGGTCATGTGGTTTCAGGTCAGGGTGCGGGGTCGTCCTGCGCACGCGGCGCTCGCCGGCACCGGCGCCAATGCGATCGAGTCGTGCTTCCCCATTATCCAGGCCCTGCACGGCCTGGAGGCCGAGTGGAATGCGAACAAGCACCCCGCCTTCGAGCACGTGGAGCATCCCATCAACTTCGTTCTGAGCGGGATCGAGGGTGGCGACTGGACCTCCAGCGTGCCCTCCTGGTGCACTTTCGACATGCGCATCAGTCTTTACCCGGGGGTGGACCTGGCCGACGTTCGCGAACAGGTCGAGGCGACCGTGCGCTCGGTCTCGCTGCACGATCCGTTCCTGTCCAATCACCCGCCCGAGATTCACTACCACGGCTTTCAGGCCGAAGGATACATCCTGGAAGGCGGTGAGGAGGCACACGCTCTCCTCGACACGTGCCATCGCTCGGTAACCGGTCATGCGTTGCACGGCGCATCGTTCACGGCCACCACCGATGCGCGGATTTTCGGCCTCTACGCAGACATCCCGGCTCTCGTATACGGCCCCACCGCGGTCAACATTCACGGCTTCGACGAACGGGTGAAGCTCGACTCGGTCCGGCGGGTGACCCAGGCCCTCGCACTGTTCGTAGCGGACTGGTGCGGCCTCGAGAGCTGCGCCTGATCCCCTCCACTGCGTCCGAAGGGCGCGCGTTCCCCGGCATGCGAATATTCACCCCGCGCTCGGGGAACTTTCCGTAAGCGCACACCGCGCAGGCATCGCGCCGTCAGGTCGTGCGTGCCCTTCGCGACTCGGGCGCCGCCCCGTCCGGTGCGACTAAAGATTCTCCCTCCTCGGGACGACATAGGGCTTGCCCGCCGGCGTCTCTTGCCGTGGCCGGCGCTTGAGCACCCCTACTCGAGGTATCACATAATGGCTTCGACCGCACCGCTCTCGGCCCCCTCGCCGCAGCTCGAGATCGCCCCCGAGCTAAAGCGCATAGCCAGCCGCTTTGTCAGCGACATCCACGAAGACCTGGCCAAGGACAAGCTGATCTTTCCGTCCGTCCCCTCGGTGGTGGTGAAGATTCGCAAGGTGATGGAGGATCCCGACGCCTCGGTGAACGAGATTACCCGTGCCATCTCTCTCGACCCGGCCCTCAGCGCCAAGCTTCTCAAGGTTGCCAACAGTGTGTTCTACGCCAACGCGAGCCCGTGCCGCGACCTGCGCAGCGCGGTGATTCGTCTCGGAGCCGACGCGATCGAGCATGTCGTCATGCTGCTGGTGGTCGC
>JBFHLI010000349.1:0-2431 GCA_041594935.1 Gammaproteobacteria bacterium
GAACTCCTGCTCGAAGCGCACCATGCCCGATCCCTCACGCATCGCAGGGGTGATGGCGACAAGCCGGTCGTCTCTTTCCGCCATGTCGCACAGCCAGTCGCCGAACACCTTGGAGTACGTGGGTCCCGACTTCGACTTCGAGGACACCATCCCCACCGCCGGGTCCATCGGCGCACCGATGGCGTGATACTTGACGGGATCCGCCTCAGCCGGACCATATCCCTTGCCCTTGCGGGTGACGACGTGCAAGAGTCGCGGCCCTTCCAGCGGCCTGAGATTGCGAAGGGTGGTGACCAAGGTGGGCAGGTCGTGTCCATCGATGGGGCCGAAGTAGCTGAACCCGAGCTCCTCGAACAGCGTGCCGGGCACGATCATGCCTTTGACGTGCTCCTCGGCGCGGCGCGCCAGCTCCCATACCGGCGGCATGTGGCTCAGCACTCTCTTGCTGCCCTGGCGTACGGTCGAATAGAGCTTGCCCGATAGGACCTTGGCGAAATAATTCGACAGGGCCCCGACGTTGGGGGAGATGGACATGTCGTTGTCATTGAGCACCACGAGCAGATCGGTGCCTTGCTCGCCCGCATGGTTCAATGCCTCGAACGCCATCCCCGCGGTCATCGCGCCATCGCCGATGACCGCCACCACCTTGCGCTCGTGGCCGAGTCTCGCGATCGCCTCCGCCATGCCCTGAGCGCCGCCGATCGATGTCCCGGCGTGACCAACCCCGAACGTGTCGAACTCGCTCTCGCTTCGCTTGGGGAAGGGGGTCAGGCCGCCCCACTTTCGCACGGTGTGAATCTGGTCCCGGCGTCCGGTAAGGATCTTGTGGGGGTAGCTCTGGTGGCCAACGTCCCAGACCAAGCGGTCGTCCGGGGTGTTGAAGACGAAATGCAGGGCGACGGTGAGCTCGATCGCACCGAGACCGGCGCCGAAATGCCCGGTCGACTGAGAGACTGATTCGATGAGGAACTGTCGCAGCTCGCTCGCGACCTCGGCGAGCCGGGGCTGGGAGAGGGCGCGGAGATCGGCGGGGCTGTCGATCTCGGAGAGCAGTGGGTAGCTACGATTCTTTTCGTGCATCTCGCGGGCAGGTAGCTTCTTGGTCCGTACCGAGCCAGGATTCTATATCATTTGAACCGGTTTGGGTGTTGGCTTTCCCTTCGATTTGATGGAACATACCGGCTCAATTCGGCCGGTCGGTCTTGCCGGAGGTGAGCCGTGAACCGTTTCTGCCGCGATTGTTCAGGTGGTCGGGTCTCCGGCTCGCAGTTCACTTCAAGTCCTGGTCGCAAGGGGGTTCGATGGGTGTCCCGCTGAGGCAACAAGTGCGCGTGGGTATGTACGTCCTCGGGAAGCGGCTTCGGGGCATAAGGCGCTATCCCCTGGTTCTGATGCTCGAGCCGCTGTTCCGCTGCAACCTCGCCTGTGCGGGTTGCGGCAAGATCGACTATCCGGATCACATCCTGAATCAGCGGATCAGCGTGACCGATGCGCTCTCCGCCGCCGACGAGTGCGGGGCGCCGGTCGTCTCGATCGCGGGGGGCGAACCGCTGATCCACAAGGAGATGCCCCAGATCGTCAGCGGGCTCATCGAGCGCAAGCGTTTCGTATACCTGTGCACCAATGCGCTCCTCCTGAAGAAACGGATCAAGGACTACGCACCTTCTCCCTATCTCACGTTCTCCGTGCATCTCGACGGCAACCAGGACCGGCACGACGCATCGGTCTGTCAGGATGGCGTCTTCGATCGCGCGGTCGAGGCAATCGAGCTCGCACGCCGCGCGGGATTTCGGGTCACCGTGAACTGCACCCTGTTTCAGAACGAGACCGCCGAAGAGATCGCGCAGTTCATGGACCACTGCATGCGTCTCGACGTCGAGGGAGTCACGATGGCGCCCGGCTTCAGCTACGAGCGGGCCCCGAATCAGCAGGTGTTCTTGAAGCGTCGAGCGAGCAAGCAGCTATTTCGCGACCTGTTCAAGCTCGGCAAGGGTCGGCGGTGGCGATTCAATCACTCGTCGCTGTACCTTGACTACCTCGCCGGAAATCAGACCTATCAGTGCACGGCGTGGGGCAATCCGACCCGCAACGTGTTCGGCTGGCAGAAGCCGTGTTACTTGCTGGTGGGCGAGGGAGTGGCCACCACCTTTTCGCAGCTCATGGAAGAGACCGACTGGGATCGCTACGGCGTCGGCCGGAATTCCAAGTGCGCGAATTGCATGGTGCATTGCGGATTCGAGCCGACCGCGGTAAACGACGCGGTCAACCACCCCCTGAAAGCGCTTCGGGTGGCACTAAAGGGCCCGCGAACCGACGGCCCGATGGCACCCGACCCGCATCCGACCCGTGATGATGCCCGATTGGATGATGAGGGCGCCGATACCGATGCGGTTCGCGTGAAGCGAATCGCCTGAGGTCGCCCACCCTTGGC
>JBFHLI010000350.1:0-2365 GCA_041594935.1 Gammaproteobacteria bacterium
AGGGAGCTGAGCGAGCTCGAGGCGGAAGCCGCCCTCATGGAGCGCTCGGGAAAGGCCGTGCCGGACTCAGTGCTGGCGGAAATCGAGGCAACCCGGCGCCAGATCGAGGAGAACATGCTCTTCATCGACGAGCGCAGCCGGGAGAAGGAAGAGATCCGCAGTAAGTTCGACGCCGATCTCGCGCGTTACCGGGAGCTCAAGGAGTAGCGCATCGCCGGGCAGAGCAAGGTTGCTCGCTCGCCGTCACACCAGTCTGAAACTGCACCAGGCTCGCCCGCTTTTCGTCACCCCTCGGAAAGCCAGGGTGCGCGTGAGTGCAACATAGGCGCTAGAGGGGCAACTGATGCTGAGCTTCCCGTAGCCTGTCTTCGCGCTGACGGAAATCGGGGATCAGAGAGCCCACGAGACGCCAGAACCTCACCGAGTGGTTCAGGTGACGTAAATGACAAAGCTCGTGGACGAGGACGTAGTCGACGAGCTCGATGCCGAGCAGCATCAGCCGCCAGTTGAGACTGATTCCCCCGTTCCCGGAGCAGCTTCCCCAGCGGGTCTTCTGACCTCGGATACTCACGCGCTCCGGCCACAAGCCAAGCTCGCCCCCGAAACCGCGCAGGCGCGCGGGCAGCTCCTGTTTCGCCCGCGAGCGATACCAGCTCTCGAGCAGGGGGCGGAGGTCTCCCCGGTCGGGTGCCCGGGTGCGTACCCGCAGGCGGTCTCGCTCTCGACGGACCTCACCCTCCGCGAGCGTCGAGTTCTCGAACAGGTCGCCTTGCTCGACCGGATTGACCTCAAGCGTCAGACGCTCGTCCAGCAGGGGAAGCGCGGCTCCGGTTACCAACCGGGGCCGAAGCGCGTTGCGCGCTCTCGCCTCACGTAGACTCCGTATCACCCACTCGGCGTTGGACTGGAGAAGACACTCCGCCTCGGCCCGTGAGAAACGATACGGGGCCCTGACCGCCACGCCACCGGATTCCTCCTCGATGATCAGATGTACGTGGCGCCGGCCGCGAATCTTGTGCAATACGTAGCCAATGTGCTCGCCGTTCAACCGAGCATCGTAATTGCGGACGATTGAGCCGCGTGCCATCGCTAGCCTGGATACTTCACCAAGGACCCGGGACGATGGCGACGGATAGGCGAGTCCGGACGCCGGGCTGGAGCGCAAGGGATAGCCGTAGCCATCGCGTGCGCGAAGCCCAAGTCCGGGCACGCATAGCCGAGCCAGCACCCGGGTAGACTTGCCGCGAAATCAGATTGCACCACGCTCGGGCCGCTGAAAACGGTTCGTTCTCTCATCGCTCTCAGAAGCTTAAGGACGAGCGGCGAGGCGCCTTGGTGAAATGTCCGGGCCAGACAACCGTCTCGGCGCGAGGACCTGGTGCGCCAACCGCCAACCGGATGCTTGCGGTGCAGGGCGTGGTCATCGCACCGCCGCGATCTGCGGCGGATTGAACAGCTCTTTCGACAGCCACCTCCACTGCTTGTCCCACGACTCGATCGGGCTGCGCACGAAACCGCTCCGACAATACTGAGCCATTCGACCCTCCGCGACTGCAATCAAGAGATTGGCGATCGTCTCCGGCGAGACGTCGGCAATGATTTCCCCGCGCTGCTCGGCTTCACGGAGCACCTGCTTGAGCTGAGTCTCGTAACGGTTGAAGAACTGCGCCACTCGAGTGCGCAGACGCTCGCTCTCCCCCACCAAGGCATCGCCGAGCAGCACGCGGGTGATCCCCGGGTTGCGGCTCGAGAATGTCAAAAGCAGGCTCAAGATCCGCTCGCAACGGCGCGCGCCATGCGCTTCTTCGCCGAGGATCCGGCCGACGAGCCCGAATACCGAATCTTCTGCAAACGCGATCAACGCCTCGAACATCTTTGCCTTGCTGGGAAAGTGTCGATACAGCGCCGCCTCGGAAACGCCGACCTCGCGCGCGAGCCGGGCGGTCGTGATTCGGGTTCCCGGATTGACCTCCAGCTCTCTTGCGAGCGCCTCCAGAATCTGCTGGCGCCGCGGGGTGCGTACCGCGCTCGAGCTCATCGGCCACTTCCCGGGGCGCGGATCTGGGTGCCCACTCCCGCGGTAGTGAATATCTCCAGCATGACGCTGTGCTCGAGCCGCCCGTCAACAATGTGCGCGGATCGAACCCCTCCGCGCACCGCCTCGATAGCACACCGGATCTTGGGCAGCATCCCGCCGCGAATGGTGCCATCGTGCATGAGACGCTCCGCTGCCCCGACACTCAGTCCGGTAAGCAGCTGGCCCTCGGCATCGAGCAATCCCTCGGTGTTGGTGAGGAGGATCAGCTTCTCGGCCCCCAATGTCTCCGCGAGCTTCCCCGCCACCAAATCTGCATTGATGTTGTAA
>JBFHLI010000351.1:0-2214 GCA_041594935.1 Gammaproteobacteria bacterium
GAGCATCCGGCTTCGCATCGCCCGGTCGGGCAGAGGACCGACCAGCGCCCCGATATTGTCCGCTTGGTGTCTGGGATTGGTGGTGGCGGGAATCGCACAGGTTATTGCCGGGTGCGAGATGATCCACTTGAGGAAGAACTGCGCCCAGGTCTCGCAGCCGATCTCGCCCGTAAAGTCGGGCAGAGGTAGCCCCTTGGTGATCTTGAACAGGCGCGCCTTCTCGAACGGCATGTTGACCATCACCGCGGTTCCCGTGTCCATCGCGGCCGGTAAGATGCGGTCCTCCGCGACACGGGTGGCCATTGAGTAACGCACCTGGACGAAATCCAGCTGACCTCTTTCCACCCACGGTGCGACCAGGTTGAAGTACGAAGGCTGGTGATGCGTGACCCCGAGGTAACGGATGCGACCCTCCTTCTTCCAGGCCTCCATCGCCCGCACGACGGTGCGGGCATTCACCAGGCTGTGGCACTGCACGAGGTCGATCTGGTCGCGCCAGAGCCGCTCCATCGAGCGCCGAAGCTGCTGCTGTGCATGGCTGTCGTCGCCGAGCCATTCCCCCGTCACCCAGGTCTTGTCCGCGATGAACAGCTTGTCGGTGATGCCCAGCGCGGTGGCGTGGTCCCCGATATTCACCTCGGCCATGCCGTAGAGCGGCGAGGTGTCGATGACCCGGCCGCCGCCCTCGTAGAAGACCCGCATCACCTCGCGAAGATGCTCGCGCGGCTTTCCCGGCTTGACGTCGAACGCCATGTGCGTGCCGAGGCCAACGGCCGGCAGCTGCTCACCGGTGCGGGGAATCGTCTTCATGATGAGGCTCGCCGACTGGGCTGAGGCAGTGCCACTTGCGAGCAATCCAGGGGCCGCCAGCGCCGTCGCTCCGAGACCAAGCGCCTTCAAAGCGTCGCGCCTCGAAACATCCATGCTCGTCACCCTACGGAAACGATCGTTCATCTCAGTCCTCCGGTCGTCGAGATCTCGTGGCACTCAAGGAGTCAATGCGGCGCAAAGCCTAACCCAACCGTCGGAAATTCCGCAATCCGCGATCACCGGAGTTCGAAAATCCCCTGACGATCCAACCCCGCCACCCACGTTTGTTACCAACGCAAGCTTGCGCTTGCCATCGACGGGACCCTCCGCGTAGCTCCGGGCGGGGCGGTAGAGACATCGGGCAACTGCGCGCAACTGCGCGTGCGCCAGGATCGGTTTCGTGCGCCTCACCGGTTCGTCCATCCGGGCAAAGCCGCGCCGGGCTGGGCTCACGCATCGAACCTCGGTATGGTCTGCGTCCTTCCGGCCACGGACGGGAGACCACCGAGCCACGAGCGACTGAGCAACCCCGGGCGCATGATGGACACAAACGATCGAGCAACTGCGACGTTACATCCGACCCCGGGACCGCTCGACGACGCCCGGCGCGGCGATCTCGTCTACGCCGGGGAGCTGGTGGTGTTCGAGCGCCTCGAGGGTGTCAAACGGCTTCGCGAGCACGCCGAGCGGATGATCCGCGCTGCTTTCGGCGCTCTCCCGCCCGAGACCGCTCAGTTCGCGCTCGCGCCCGAGCCCTATCTCGCGCTGGCATCCGACCTCCTGGCGGCGTTCGAGCGCCATCCCGAAACCCGGCGGCTATTCTGCGCCGCCCTCGCCGAGACCGGTCTCGACCTCGCATCCACGTACGCCGACCGCCTGCGGCTTCGCATCGTGCCCCATGGCACGAGCCACCTCGGCGGCCGGATCACCACCACCGGAGCGCATCGCGATACCTGGGGCTCGGCCCTGCCCCAGCAAACGAACTGGTGGGCGCCGGTCTACCGCACGCCCGCGAGCCGCTCGATCGCGTTCTATCCTTACTACTGGTCACGACCTATTTCCAACACGAGCGGGAGCTGGAGCTTTGCGGAGCTCAAGAGTCGGCATCGGCGCCATGAACCCTATCCCAACATCCCCGAACCGGACGAGCCCGTCGACGATGCGTACGAATCCAGGGCCGTGATCGAGCCCGGTGACCTGCTCGCGTTCTCCGGCGCGCAGCTCCACGCCACGGTTCCGAATGCCTCCGGCGCGGCGAGATTCAGCCTCGAGACCCGGACCGTCTACCTCCCGGACGTGCTCGAGGGCCGCGGCGCGCCGAATGTCGACGGGGCGAGCTCGGCGGTGATGTACCGCTGGTTCCGCCATGTCCTGTCTCGACAGCCTCTGGCCGAGGCCATCCCC
>JBFHLI010000352.1:0-1928 GCA_041594935.1 Gammaproteobacteria bacterium
AGCACCCAGTTGCCGATGGTGTGCACGAGCGGCTCTTGGGCACAGAGCCGTCCCGGGCTCGCGAACGGTGAGCCCATGCCCTCCTGCTGCTGATCCGAGATCACGTTGTCCTCGGGGATGGAAACGTCCCAGCGGTGATAGTAGTTGACGACGAGCTCATCGAAATCCTCCCGGGCCACGGTAGAGCGCGGGAAGCACGAGCCGACCGTGAGCCGGGTGCGGTCCGGGCCCATCGGGTGCAGCTCGAGCCACCACATGCAGTCGTAGGTGCAGCCGAGCATGGTGCTAGGGTAGATGTTGATGTAGAAGGTCCCCTCCGCCGTCTCGCCGCTCAGGCTCGGAATGAAGGGGAACCCGGGCTGGCCGGGCAGCAACGCGCGGCTGCCCTGGTGGCGGGTGTAGAGGCCGCAGTACTCACCGTTCGCCTCGATCGGCGGATTGAGATCGCGTTTCTGCTGCTGGATGGACTGCATGTGGACGGTCGGGACGTGGTAGGCCTCCATCGCGTTCTCGACGTAGATCTTCCAGTTGCAGGCGATGTCGTACTCCTTGCGCCGCACGCAGACCATGTCGTCGAAGCGGTACGGTGCCATGCGCTCGGGAAGATCGCCGAGATAGGTCGCAAGGTCCACGCTGTCGGGGTCAAAGTTGATGAACATGAAGCCGTCCCAGCGCTCGAGCCGGATCGGCTTCAACCCGTAATCGCCTCGATCGAAGCCGCGGCTGGCCTCCATCTCCGGCGCCCGCTCGAGACGCCCGTCCAGCCCGTAGGTCCAGCTGTGGTAGGGGCAGCGAAGGGTGCGGCAGGTGCCCTCACCGGACATGACCTTGGCGCCCCGGTGGCGGCAGGTGTTGGCGAAGGCGCGCACCTCGCCGTCGCGGCCCCGCACCACCACCACCGGCACCCCCGCAAAGCTCAGGGTGAAATAGTCTCCGGGCCCTGCGATTCGGTCCTCCCGGCCGATGAAGTTCCAGACCTTGAGGAAGATCTGCTCCACCTCTCGCTGATAGAACGCGGGCGAGGTGTAGCACCACGGCGGGAGCGACTCCGCCTCGAGCAGCGGCAATCTCACGTTCCGGTAGTGCTGCGGATCGAAGAGATTCTCGGGCTCGGTCATTGGGGGCACCTCGTGAGGATTGCTTTGGCCCGAGAGGATCGCACAATCTCCCCGGTGCGAGAACCCGGGTCGGAGTCACCGCGGGCGAGCCGTGAATCAACCCTCTCAGTTACCCGCGATCGCCGTCTTCCGGCGCGCCACGAATGCCTCGAGCGCTTCGCGCACCTCGGAATCGAGGCCGGGCGGCTCGTAGTCTCGCAGCAACGTTTTCCAGATGCGGTGGGCCCGATCGGTCGCGTTGAGGGCACCTGCTTCCTCCCAGGTCTCGAAATTGCGCCAGTCCGATAACATCGGGGCGTAGAACGCGCTCTCGTATCGACCGAGGGTATGCTCGGTGCCGAAGAAATGCCCGCCCGGCCCCACCGAGCCGATCGCCTCCAGGGCGAGGGTGTCGTCGCTGATCTCGATCGGGTCGAGGAAGGCCGCCATCATCTGTAGCATCTCCGCGTCCACCACCGCTTTCTCGAACGAGGCGGTGAGCCCCCCCTCGAGCCAGCCGGCGCCGTGATGCAGCAGGTTGCAATGCCCCATGATCGAGCCCCACAGGGACATCGCCGACTCGTAGGTCGATTGCGCATCGACCGCATTCGAGGCGGTCGTGTTGCTCGAGCGGTAGGGAAGGCCACAGCGCCGCGCGAGCTGACCGCTCGCGAGGCACGCCTTGGCGTACTCCGGGGTCCCGAAGGCGGGCGCACCGGTCTTCATGTCCACGTTGGAGGTGAAGCCGCCGTAGATGACCGGCGCGCCGGGGTTCACTATTTGGGCGAGCGCGATGCCGGCCAGCGCCTCCGCGTTCTGCTGCGCGAGCGC
>JBFHLI010000353.1:0-1726 GCA_041594935.1 Gammaproteobacteria bacterium
AGACGATGAAGTACGCGCCCGGCTATCCGGATCGATTCGGAGGCTACGAGCACGCCCGCTCCTGGTGCCAATTGTTAGCTCTCACTTTGTCTTGCATCGGTGATCTCTTAGGAACACAGTTCGTGTGAGGTTGAGTCTGCTATTCAAGGGTTTTCTACGGACTTCAAACTCGGTCGTCGATCGCAGTCATGCGGGCAGAGCCGGTTGATATTGGTGAATGCCCGATTCGACGGCCTGCAGCAGACTCGGCCGGTTGAGGTTTGGGTCGGGCGCTTCGTGTAACAACAGCCTGCTCACATGACGAGTGAGCAGCGGCGTCTCCCGCGGTGGACGCAGGAGCAGCATCAGGATGTCGGCGGCGATGCCGGAGATGAGAACGGCCCAACGACGGGCCTTCAGTCGCGATGCGTGGGCACCGAGCGCACGGCGCAACGCGTTGAGCAGGCATCGACTGACGAGCAATGTGAGCACCGCGGCATAGACGAGCGCCTGGACCACCTGGGGCTTTCGAGACGGCAAGTCCTCGAGGCGGTAGTGGGACTTGAGCTCAGCAAAGAGGAGTTCGATTTCCCAGCGCAGCGCGTAGCTCCGAGCGATGTGCTCGGCGGCGAGCTCTTGTGGTGCGACGTTGGTGATGTAGAGATGGAGCTCTCCGGTCTCGGGGGCTCGCACGCCGACGAGGCGAAAGCGCTTGCGCACGCTGCGCCGGCGCCCCGCGTAGCGCCGGCGCTGGACACGGACCTCGATGTCGACATCGAGCACCTCGCGTTTGAGTCGGGCCAGCACGTCCTGGAGCCGCTCGCCGAGGAGGGCGATGCTGCGCCCACGGTGGGTGCGGTTCACCGCGACGATGCGCGGGTTCGCCGTCGCCTTGAGCCGGCTGATGAAGTACCCGGCGTTGCGCCCGATGCGCTCAAAGAGCGAGAAGCCGTAGTAGCCGAGGTCAAAGAGCACCAGGCGCCCCCGCACCCAGGGGCCGACCCGGAAGACCGGGCCGTCCTGGCGGCGCTCCCCGGTGAGCTTCACCGACTGGCGGCTGCGCCCCGTTACGCTCATCACCCAATGCGTCTTCATCGCCGCCTGGGTGTGGTTGGTGCGGCTCGCCGGCCAGTGGCGAGCGAGCAGGTCGTGGAGCCTGAGCACCGTCGCGTCGGTAATCAGCACGTCGACGAACCGCGCGAGGTGCCCGCGAAGCTTCCGCCCCGCACCCGCATCGTGCTCCAGGGCATGGAGGAGCGCTTGCTCGAGCATCTTCACCAACCCCTCGTTGAACCGCTTGTAGAAGCTGCTCTCCTCCAGACACTGCCCCGTGGCGCGCTGGTAGCTGCGCCGAAGGCCTGCGATAGAGCGCCTACGCCCCGCGCCGAACCCCAGCACCACCGTCCAGAACAGCGCAACCGGGTCGACCTTGCGTTGACGAACGACCGCCCCCGTCTGCCTCGCCATCGCCCTCAGGCGCCGGTTCGAGAACAGCTTGCGCAATGTCGCTCGGGTATCGATACTCCTCGATGCAGCCATCGTCTTGTCCTCTTCTCGCGTGCACCCCAGCCAGGGCACGTCGAGAATGGCAGAACGATGGCTGTTTTTTCAATCAGATCCGATCCTTACGCGCGCTTAAGCGAACACGCGTGGTCTTACCTCAGAGCCATACGATAGTTCTTGTGGAGGTGTCCGCCTTTCCTGGGGATGACAAATTCGCTTAACATCGGTGTCCGAATGTCGCGGG
>JBFHLI010000354.1:0-1711 GCA_041594935.1 Gammaproteobacteria bacterium
AGGCGTTGGGGATGCCCAGGCAAAGCTGGAACATCGGCGGCGACTCGATGAGGCCCTCCTCGATCAGGCGTCTAGCGAACACGATATGGCCCGGCTCGAAACACTCGATCTCGGGCTTGACGCCGACCTCCTTGGCGATTCGTGCCATCACCCGGATGTGCCCCGGATAGCCCATGAAGATCTGCTCACCGAAGTTCAGGGTACCGACGTCCAGGGTGCAGATGTCGGGGCGCAGGTCCTCGACGTGGCGCATTCGCAGCTCGGGTGATATCAAGGTGGTGCCGGGTCCGCCCACCGCGGGGTCCTCTTCGCTCGGCACGTAGCGGGCCCCGTACCCGGTCGTCAGATTGATGAGAACGTCACTGCCGCGGTCGCGGATCCGCTGCACGACCTCTCGGAAGAGGTTGGGATTGCCGACGTGCGCGCCCGTGGCGGGGTCGCGTACGTGGATGTGGACCACGGCCGCTCCCGCCGCCCGCGCCTCGAGACAGGCAGCGGCAATCTGCTTCGGGGTGACGGGGAAGTCGGGGTGGCGCTGGAAGCTCTGGTGGCTACCCGTGACCGCGCAGGTGAGAATGACTTCCTGGGTCATGGGACGATCTCCGCCTTCGGCGCACGCCGCCCTCGAGCCCGGCGCTTGCCGGCGAGCATACTACAAGCCGAGTGCATTCCCACCCGCAGTGGGATCGTCGCGCGCGGCCCGATCGCGACTCGGGCTGTGGACCGGGGTGGTCCGCACGGGTCTGGCCATGGTACAAGTCGGGTTCAGCACTCAGGCGGAACGTTCGGTTGAAAGAGCTGATTTTCCTGTGGTCGCACCCGCGCTCGGTGTCGAGCGCGGTGGAGCGCATCATGCTCGAGCGCGGCGATCTGCATACGTTTCACGAGCCGTTCCTCTACCTCTACTACGTCCACGACGCGAAAAAGAAGCTGCGCCACTTCGAGCCGGAGCCGGGCCACCCGGTCACCTACGAGGCCATCAAACGCATGCTCTTGGAAGCGGCCGAGGCGGGGCCGGTTTTCGTCAAGGACATGTCCTACTACGTCACCGACCACGTGCTCGGGGACGCGTCTTTCATCCGGCGGACGCAGAACACCTTCCTGATCCGGAACCCCGAGAGGTCGATTCCCTCCTACTACAAGCTGGACCCGAAGGTAACCGAGGAGGAGATCGGGCTCGAGGCCGAGCACCGCCATTTCGAGCGGGTGCGCGAGCTGACCGGCCGAACCCCGATCGTGGTTGACGCGGAGGATGTCGAGGCCGATACCGAGGCAACCATGCGTTTGTACTGTGACGCGCTCGGGATCGGGTTCATCCCGGAATCGCTGACCTGGACTACGCCGGTTCCCCAGAACTGGCAGCATGTCGCCGGATGGCACACCGACCTCGCCCGGACCAAGGGCATCGCCAAGCGGACCGAGAAGAGGCTCGACCTAGATGCCGCCCCGCACCTGCGTCGACTCTACGACCACCACCTCCCCCACTATCGAGCCCTGCGCAAACACCGGCTACGCCCGCAGTGATGTAGTCTGGACGAGGACGCGGTTCGACCCCGCTCCTAGCCTGGATATTTCACCAAGGCGCCTCGCCGCTCGTCACTAAGTCTCTCAGAGCGATGAGAAAACGAACCGTTCTGGGCAGCCTAAGCTCCGTACAATTCGCTTCCGCGGCGAGTCTACCCGGGCGCTGGCTCGGCTATGCGTGCCTGGA